>JAJRUG010000057.1 GCA_024277915.1 Gammaproteobacteria bacterium | reverse complement strand
GGTGGCACTGAACGGGTTGCGAAGCCGGCACCAGATTCGGGCAGGACAGGTGTTGCGCCTGCCTTTCAACGGCACTGGGCCGGTACCATTGCCGGCGAATGCCACTCAGTACATTGTCCGTCGGGGCGATACGCTAGGCGGTATCGCCAGGCGCGCTGGTATCAGCGAATCCGAGTTGATGGCATACAATTCGGTGAGTAACCGCAACAAGATCTATCCCGGCCAGACGCTGCACCTGGCTGGCCAACCAATCGTGGCTGAGCCGGAGGCGCCTGTCGTTACAGCAGGCGCTCAGCCTCAGGAAAAGACTCCAGAGGTTGTTGCAGAGGTTGTTCCGGAGCTGACGTCGAATATTGTGCCGACACTCTTGGAAGAAACGGCTGAAGATCATTTGGTGCTGGCAATACAAGATGTGGTTGTTGCCGCTGATGAAGCAACAGTACCGCAGGTGGCCGAGGTAGCTGATTCAGCGGCACTGCTGGCAGATCCGGGTGATTATCTTGTTGCTGACAACGGAACCATCGAGGTTCAGGCAGAAGAAACACTTGGACACTACGCTGACTGGCTCGGTATAAAAACACAACGGCTTCGCGACTGGAACGGCTTTAGTTTTCGTCGGCCGGTTGTGATTGGCCAGCGGCTGAAACTGAAATTTGGCGATGTGGGCAAGGAGCAGTTTGTACAGCGGCGTCTTGCCCATCATCGCGAACTTCAGGAAGCCTTCTTTTCTCGCTATCATATAGTTGATACAACCACTCATACATTGAAAAAAGGTGAGTCAGTATGGATTCTCACGCTGCGGCGCTACAAGATTCCAGTGTGGTTGCTGCGGCAATACAACCCGGATATGGATTTTGATCGCGTGAAACCCGGAGCCAGGATTGTTTTTCCGCGACTTGAAGTAGCAGTCGCAATGCAGGACGGGTCTGATACCGGTGCCGGGGCTTCCTGAGAAAATGTCTGGTTTGACCGCACGACATATCCTGTTTGTTGCGGCTACGGTTATTTTTCTTTCACTGGTGGGTAATATACCCGCAGTAGCCGGCGAGATCGAAATGGCCGACCGGGTGATCATCAACAAATCACAGCGTAAGTTGATATTGCTAAAGGATGAGAAAGTACTGCGAAGTTTTGATATTGCCCTGGGGTTGGTGCCAACGGGCCACAAGTCTCAGGAGGGCGACTTTCGAACTCCGGAAGGCCGGTACAGGCTGGAAGAGAGGAATTCAGAAAGTGACTTTTTCCTCTCCATTCGTGTTTCATATCCGAACCATCAGGACGTGAAGCAGGCAGCCAGCCAGAATCAGGCTCCTGGTGGGCAGATCATGATTCACGGCCAGCCAAATTTACCGCGCCATTCTGTGGATTACTACGAGACCCAGGACTGGACTAACGGCTGCATTGCTTTATCCAACGCTGACATGGTGGATGTCTGGCTTATGACCAGTCGCAATACCCCGATCCGGATTCTTCCCTGAGGCTGCCGCAAAATGCCGAGTCTCAGAGCAAGTTTTGAAGTAATGCCGGAGGCGAGCATGGAAGTGCTCTCCCGGCATGAGGTCAACAGGCTGCTGGCGATCGGCGAACAGGGCGTTCACCATGAGATGCTGCGCCGCTGCTCCCTGGCGGTTCTGAATGTTGGTACGGTTTCCGACAATACCCGCGAAATACTGGATGCTTACCAGGATTTCGATATCTGGGTGGTGCAGAAAGATCGCGGCATCAAGCTGGCGCTGGTAAATCCGCCCGCCGCGGCCTTTGTGGGTGGTGAGATGATCCGTGGTATTCGCGAGTTACTGTTTTCGGTGTTGCGGGATGTGCTGTTTATTACCTCCGAGGTTTCGGAGTCAGCGCATTTCGATCTGACTTCCAGTGCCGGAATTACCAATGTGGTATTCCATATCCTGAGAAATGCCGGTGTTTTTCAATTGCCTGCAGACCCGGATCTGGTGGTTTGCTGGGGTGGGCACGCCATTGGCCGGCAGGAGTATGAATACTGCAAGGATGTGGGCTATGAAATAGGGCTGCGCCGGCTGAATGTCTGTACCGGTTGCGGAGCCGGTGCGATGAAAGGCCCCATGAAAGGAGCAGCCATTGGCCATGCAAAACAGCGCATCAGAACCGGTCGATATGTCGGGCTGACCGAGCCGGGGATTATCGCTGCCGAATCACCCAATCCGATCGTCAACGAGCTGGTCATCATGCCGGATATGGAAAAACGCCTTGAGGCGTTTGTTCGTATTGCACACACAATTGTTATTTTTCCAGGCGGTGTTGGTACTGCTGAGGAGTTGTTGTACCTGCTCGGAATCGTCATGCACCCCGATAACCGGGATATTCCCATGCCGATTATTCTGACCGGGCCGAAAGCGAGTGAATCGTATTTCAGGAATATTGATGAGTTTGTTCTGGCGACACTCGGCCGCGAGGCGCAAAGTCGATATCGGATTGTTCTTGATGATGCGCCGGGCGTTGCGGATCTGGTAGCCGAAGGTGTGCGCGAGACACGCAACTTCAGGTTAGCCCAGGAAGATGCATACTATTTTAACTGGCGGCTTAATATCGACACAATTTTTCAGCAACCATTTGTTGCTACTCACGACACGATGGCCGGGCTTGAAATCAGCCGCGATCTGAATACCTATACGCTCGCCGCAAATCTTCGCAGGGCATTCTCAGGGTTAGTGAGTGCGAATATTCGCGAGGAGGGCATTCGTGCGATCGAGGATCACGGTCCATTCGAAATCCGGGGTGATCAGGCACTGATGACGCATCTTGATAATTTACTTGCTTCTTTTGTTGCTCAGCGCCGAATGAAGCTTGATGATACCGGTTACCAGCCCTGTTACACCATTATCAAGTAATCCTAACTCCCTTGAAAAGCCAAAGAATTATATAATAATCAAAAGGTTAAATGGGCGTGCTTGTGATGCAGTTCCTCGCAGAAACCAGCTTGTATCCGTAGTCTCGGTTCACTCTCAACTCATCGGGAGTTTGTTTATGAGTGAATCAAGAGATCCTCGCTTGACTGCGGGGCACCACAGTTCGAATGGTCATCAAGAAGGCGGGCCACCCCTGCGTCGAGCACCTGCGAGAAGTCTTGCTGCCTCGAATGGTCAGGATGTGAGCGGTTGGGATACCTATCGCAATTGGCTGACCCAGGTTCAGGCACCTGAAAAACGCCGTGTTCCGCTTGATCCCAATTTGTATACATGGAAAGGGTACAGAAACTGGTCTGATCAGGTACGACGGGGCTGGAAACCCGAAGAAGAGTAGCACCCCTTGAATCGATCCGTTGAAATCAATTCCCGGGAATCAGTTCTCACTGTCAGGCTTCATCAGGTGCTTATGTAAAAAAATGATGTTTTTCATGTTGCGAAACCTTGTTGCAGGTTGTGAACGTTTTCACGGACGAAAGAAAATCTCTCCCATATAGTACGAGCATCGGAGTTTGGAAGAAGACTATGTCAGACGCAAAACATAGCGATACAATAATAAAGAACGAAGACACAATACAAAGACGTGCCTGGATCGACCGGGCTGTTGCAAGTGCCAAGGATTGTGCCGGTTCGGATCATCCACAGGGAGCATCCCCGGAGACCTCTCCAAAGCCGGATCTGTATCTCGTCCGGTCGAACGGAACACAATGAGTCGTTCCGGTGGTCCGGGGATGGAGCGCATCCTCAAGTTTCTTGATTCAGTGGATTGTACGGTTTTCGCCGTGCAGGTTGCCTGGTCGGGGCATCATGGCGACCGAATTCGCCGGCTGTTTCTCGCAGCAGTGATCTGTCTGCCGGCAGCCGTCATTCTGACCAGTTAGCGGCAGGCAGTATCCTCCTCTGGCAGGCTTGAAAACCTGCAAGCCATCCCCATTTTAGTAGGCAGTCCACCCGGCCGGCAGGCCGGCGGGTGTTTTGTGCTATCTGAATCAGGGGCTCATTGGGAAAAATGACAACCACAACTGAAACTCACGGCTTTCAGGCCGAAGTGAAGCAATTGCTTCATCTGATGATCCACTCGCTGTACAGCAACCAGGAGATTTTCCTGCGGGAGCTGATTTCCAACGCCTCGGATGCTGCTGACAAACTCCGCTTTGAAGCGGTGTCTGACGATAGCCTCTATGAGGATGATCCCGAGCTGCGCATCCGTGTGGCGTTCGATCCTGAGGCTCGAACCATCAGTATTTCCGATAACGGGATTGGCATGTCCCGGGAAGAAGTCATCGACCAGCTGGGCACCATTGCAAAATCAGGCACTGCTGAGCTTCTGCAGCAGATGGATGGGGATCAACGTAAGGATGCCGGCCTGATTGGCCAGTTCGGAGTGGGTTTCTACTCATCCTTTATTGTTGCCGATCGGGTAACTGTTCTGACCCGGCGCGCCGGTCTGGCTGCATCCCAGGGCGTGCAGTGGGAATCGGATGGTCAGGGCGAGTTCAGCATCGAGACAATCGAGCGTGCTGAACGTGGTACTACCGTGATTCTCCACCTGCGTGATGAGTCCAGTGAATTTGCCGACGATTTTCGTCTGCGCAGCCTGATTCGCAAGTACTCGGATCACATCGGCTTTCCTGTGCTGATGCCGGCAGTCGTACCACCTGCTGCCCAAGACAATGATGACGAAGCCGCAGAAAAAGACACAGCACCACCGGCTGATGAGGTCGTCAATTCGGCAACAGCACTGTGGACCCGTCCGCGCACCGAGATCTCCGATGAAGAGTATCAGGAGTTCTACAAGCACATCGCTCATGATTTTCAGGATGCATTGTTATGGAGCCACAACAGGGTCGAGGGTAAACGTGAATACACCAGCTTGCTGTACATTCCGGCCAAGGCACCATTTGATCTCTGGAACAGAGATGTGCCAAGAGGGCTGAAGCTCTATGTTCAGCGTGTTTTTATCATGGATGACGCCGAGCAGTTTCTGCCTTTATACCTGCGTTTCGTGCGCGGCGTGATCGACAGCAGCGATTTGTCCCTGAATGTATCCCGTGAACTGTTGCAGCAAGATGCGACGGTTGAAGCTATCAAGGGCGCGGTCACCAAGCGTGTTCTCAGCATGCTGGAGAAGCTGGGCAAGGACAAGCCTGAGGAGTATCAGGGCTTGTGGAATGAGTTCGGCAAGGTATTGAAAGAGGGTCCGGCCGAGGATCATGCCCACAAGGAAAAAATTGCATCACTGATGCGCTTTGCCAGTACCCATCTCGACGACGCAGCCCAGAATCAATCCCTCGTCGACTACCTCGGACGAAAGAAGGAAGGGCAGGACCAGATCTACTACATCACTGCCGACAGTTTCCAGGCTGCCCAATCAAGTCCGCAGCTGGAGATCTACCGCAAGAAGGGAATCGAAGTACTGCTGTTATCGGATTCAATCGACGAATGGCTGGTTGGCCACCTCAATGAGTTTGATGGTGTTCCCTTCCGGGATGTACGGCGTGGAGAGCTCAATCTTGGTGGTATTGAGGATCAGGACAAAGACAAGGATAAGGACGAGAAAAAAGAAGTCCCCGAAGAGCATAAGGATCTGATCGAACGACTGAAGAAGCAACTGGAAGCCGACGTTGAAGATGTTCGTATCACCGATCGCCTGACTCAGTCACCGGCATGTATCGTGATCGGCGAATATGATATGGGATTGCAAATGAGGCGGATCATGGAAGCTTCCGGTCAGGCTATCCCCGAAAGCAAGCCCATTTTTGAAATCAACCCGGAGCATGCTTTGGTGCAACGGATGAGCGGGGAAAAAGACGAGCAGAGGTTCGGTGATCTCGCCAGAGTGCTGTTTGATCAGGCAAATCTGACCGAGGGCCAGCAGTTGAAGAACCCGGGGGAGTTCGTTCAAAGTCTTAACCGGTTGTTGCTGTAGGCCAGTGACTGATCGTTTGCCTGTTTCACTGTTTTCCACGCTGACATGCCCGGAGTGTGGGCATCAGTCGAAGGAAGAAATGCCGACTGATGCTTGCCAGTTCTACTACGAGTGCCAGTCTTGCAAGACACTGCTGCGCCCAAAGGCAGGGGATTGCTGCGTCTACTGCTCATTCGGTGACGTTCCCTGTCCGCCCATTCAACAGGGGACAAGCTGTTGCTGAGCAACTGCGGCTGTATTTAGCAGAGTTAAAGATGCTGATGCGATAAACTGCTATTCAAACGCAGGGTAGGAGCTTTGAACATGGGCAGTCCTCACGGTATCCAACGTCTATATCTTCTGGCGATACTCGTTGTTGCGATAATAAGTGCCGGTTGTGGTGGTGGTTCCGGGGGCAGCACTACACCACCAATCGACAGCGACGGTGACGGGCTGCCAGATAGCACCGAGGCTACCCTCGGGACTGATCCCGGCAATCCGGACTCAGACGGCGATGGCCTGTCCGATGGCGCCGAGGTGAATACCCATAACACCGACCCGAATGCCGTCGATTCAGACAATGATCGAATCTGGGATGGTGAGGAGATCACCATGTTTGGCACCCTGCCAACCGTGGCCGACACCGATGCAGATGGCATGAACGATGGCGAAGATCCGCAGCCGGCTACGGCAAATGTGGCGATTCCGACGCAGGAATATGCGGTGTTCACCGACGATGCATTCGGCGGTCAGCGTGTGCAGCTTACCAGTACCCGGTTCTCGGAGAACCACGTCATTTATGCACCTGCGACCGCATCCGGTGCGCCGTTTTTCATCTACCAGACATATCTTGCTGATGGTGCGGTCAGCGGAGCCACAGATGGTGTATTCGACGAAGGTGATCTGCCCAATAGTGCCATCGCCATCATGAATGTTGATGGCACGCGGCCTCGTTTGTTGACAGACCTGGATCCCGATGGAATGCGAGCCAACAACGGTGCAATTGATGTGACCCCGGAAGCATCACCAGATGGCCGTTTCATTATCTTCGCTTCCAATCGACATGAGGAGCCGAGAGCCGTACAGCTGCGCCTCTATGTCATGGACATCGATGGTGGCAATCCGGTACAGCTCGGGTTTGCAGATAATCCGCCGTTGCCAACCGAGCTTGACAGTGACCCGGGCTGGGGTCCGGACAACAAGATTGTTTTCAAGCGCGAGGCAACAAATCTTGCCAATCGTTTCAGCCGACTGTATACGGCGACAATCGACATCAGCACTATGACACTGTCCAATGTTGTCGAACGCACCAATGGCACACCAGGCAATCTGGTATTCGTACCGCCAGGCGATTACGATCCGAAATTGTCGCCCGATGGCAGCCTGATCGCCTCGTATCGAGTGCTTACCAACCCGGCAGGTATGGGCAACCCTGCAGATTTCGGGGATTGGGATCTCTGGGTGGGGCGCTATTCCGACCCCGATCAGCCGGCCATCAGCTCCATCACGTTTCTTGATGTGGATCCGAGCACTGCGAATCTGTTTCCACGCTGGGACAGCACGGGAACGCGTCTGGCGCTGTGGCGCACCACCCCCGGCGTGCAGCCGGATCCAATCGATATCATCATCTTCGAGCTGGACATCCGCAGCGCTCCATTCGCGGTCACATTGTTGAATCAGACCAACATCACGGCCAATTCAAATTGGAGTGAGTCCATGCCTTCATGGAACACCGACCCTGCAGAGCCCGACGCAATCGTTTATTCCGCACAGCGCTAGTTGAAAATTTGGGGGCAGTGACCCTAATATGCAGTGAGGGTTACTGTCCTTCGTAATTAGTGAGAGAAACAATGCCTGATAGCAAAACAGATAACAGCGACAGCGATCAATCCGATCTCCGCGAGCAATTGTCAGCGGAGCAGTTTCGTATCACCCAGCAAAAGGGCACCGAGGCACCGTTTACTGGAAAGTATGTCGATCACAAGGAAGATGGCAGCTATGCCTGCATCTGCTGCGGTACAACACTATTTGATTCCGGTACCAAGTTTGATTCCGGCTCAGGGTGGCCGAGTTTCTGGTCGCCGGTCGATGATGACCGTATCAAGACCCGGGTCGATACCAGTGGCGGCAGAGTACGACAGGAAATCATGTGCGGGAACTGTGGTGCGCATCTGGGCCATGTGTTCGAAGATGGCCCGCAACCGACGGAGCTACGCTATTGTGTTAATTCTGCTGCACTTGATTTCGAATCAGGCGACGGGTGATTTCACGTTCCATATTCTCGAAGATCTCCATGTTTGATGCGGCTTGTTTGTCTATCCGGTCAACTCGCTCAGAGTAGTTTCAATTGCATCCAGTGCCTGGTCGATATCCTCCTTGCTGATAATCAGCGGGGGAGCGAAACGAACGACAGTCTCATGGGTCTCCTTGGACAAGACTCCGTGCTTCATTAACTGTTCACAGACCGATCTTGCCGTGGCTTTGGCGGGGTCGATTTCCACGCCGATAAACAGGCCCTTGCCCCGGATATCCGAAATTAACGATGAGTTGATCCCGCGCAGTCCGTTAATGAAATGCTCGCCCATACGCCGGCTGTTTTCCACCAGTTCTTCTTCTTCGATCACGGTCAGCGCTTCCAATCCGATCGCAGCAGCCAGCGCGTTACCGCCAAAGGTGCTGCCGTGGTCGCCAGGCTTGAAGCAATCCATAATCTCCGAACGGCTCAGGAACAGTGAGATCGGGTAGAGCCCGCCACCCAGTGCCTTGCCCAGTATCAGCCCGTCAGGTCGCACATCATCATGATCACAGGCAAGTAATTGCCCGGTTCTGCCCAGGCCGGTTTGTATCTCGTCAAAAATCAGCAGGATATTTTGCTGTCGGCAGATCTCGGCGCACTCGGCAAGATAGCCATCGGGTGGAATGATAATGCCTCCCTCACCTTGTATAGGCTCCACAATAAAGGCAGCGGTGTTGGGGCGAATCGCCGAGCGCAACGCATCTGCATCGCCAAATTCAATATTCCTGAACCCAGGCAGGAAAGGGCCGTAATCAGCCCGGTATTGCTCTTCTGTAGACATGGTAAGCACTGCGAGCGTCCGGCCGTGAAAGTTGCCGTGGCATGAGATAATCTCTGCTTTGTCCGGCGCCACGCCTTTGACCTGGTAGGCCCATTTTCTTGCCGCCTTCAATGATGTTTCCACAGCCTCGGCGCCGCTGTTCATTGGCAAGGCCCTTTCCATTCCGGTGACTTCACATGCTTTCTGCAGGAAGGCGCCAAGATTGTCGGAATAAAAGGCGCGTGAAACCACACTGAGTTGCGCGGCCTGTTTCTGGACCACCTTCAGGATTCTCGGGTGTGCATGGCCGTGGCTGACAGCAGAGTAGGCACTCATCATATCCAGATACCGGTTTCCATCGGTGTCCCAGACATGACAGCCCTTTGCACGGCTCAGAACAAGCGGCAGGGGTTTGTAGTTATGAGCGCCAAACCTGTTTTCTAGCTCAATATACTGGTTCATTTGATTCCTCTGCCACCTAAGGGGTAGCAATCTGGCATTGATAGCGTCAATCTTAGAGGATGATCCGGTGACTGTCTCGCTTTGGAGCCCCGGTTTGATTGATACCCTATGAAACAACGCACATCAGTAAAAGAGGCGCTTACTGTCGATGGCCCGGCCGGACGTCTGGAAGTGCTGGTCGACGCACCAGGAGAGCGACAAGGTGATCGCGTCGCGGTGCTGTGTCATCCGCATCCGTCGCATCAAGGCACGATGATGAACAAGGTTGTCCACACATTGTCGCGTGCAATGCTTGAGCTGGGCGTGCCTGCAGTCCGGTTCAATTTTCGTGGCGTAGGGGTCAGCGAAGGTGAATACGCACAGGGTATAGGGGAAACGGAAGATACTCTCGCCATCTGCCGATGGGCTGCTGAGCGTTATCAGGGTGCTGAGCTGTGGCTCGGTGGGTTTTCATTTGGCGCCATGGTGGCTTGCCGAGCGGCATTGT
Source organism: Gammaproteobacteria bacterium (assembly GCA_024277915.1). Classification (GTDB taxonomy): domain Bacteria; phylum Pseudomonadota; class Gammaproteobacteria; order Steroidobacterales; genus JAJRUG01. The sequence continues at coordinate 44,293 of JAJRUG010000057.1, read as the reverse complement.
CGGCAAATCCTGCACAGTTGATCTCGATTGCCCCACCAGTACTATCCATGGAAGGCTTTTTTGGCACGGGGCAGCCATCCTGTCCGTGGTTGATCGTTCAGGGCGATGCTGACGAGGTGGTTGATTGTGACTCGGTAGTTGAATGGGTTAACCGCCTGGAACCAGGGCCTGAACTTGTGGTTCTTCCTGAAGGCAGTCATTTTTTTCATGGCAAGCTGACAATGCTTCGCAGTATTCTGGTGGAACACCTGCATAAAGAGACTCCGAACAGATGATCAACAAATTGAAAAGCCTGTTGCTAGGGGCGTCCGACCGGACAGAGCCGGGTTCCGGCAGCAAAGATTCGCTGGAGCTTGCGGTCGCAGCGCTGATGGTTGAGATGGCGAGAGCCGATTTCAGCGAGGACCAATCGGAAGAGAAAGAAATCAGACGACTGCTTGAGGATCATTTTGAATTGACCGGGCAGGAGTCTGCTGACCTGCTGGGGAAAGCAAGAACGGCAGCTGACAACTCGGTGAGCCTGTACGATTTCACGCGAACCCTGCACGATGCACTGGACGAGGGTGAAAAACGAAAAGTGATTCTGATGCTATGGAAGATCGCATTGGCCGACAGAAATCTCGACAAATACGAAGACTATCTGATCGGAAAACTGGCTGAACTGCTCTACATACCTCGCGGAGATGTTATTCGCCTGAAATACGAATGCCAGCAGGGTGGAGCCTAGGTTGAATAGAACTGCCGTGAGAATTTTACTTCAAGGGTGGTAGTCTCGTTTTCCGGTGTCGCATCCAGTTCGAATATCAGGGTCTCCCCATTGGCAACCGTCAGGTCGCCTACATAGTAGATTGCACCACCCTCATCGATTTCTTTCAGCGTCAGGTCTTTTGCCTGTCCGGTCAGGTTGGCAGCCCGAACCACTACATTGCCCCGCACTGGTGTCCCGATAGTGCCTTCAGTCTTTTTGATGATGGAAACCGTCAGCAAGGCTCTGTTATTGCTCCTGGTAATTCCGTAGGCGCGAGCAACTTCAGCCGTCAGCTGGTCAGTGGAAAGTGCGTTGAAGTGCAGAACGTAGGCGCCGAAATCTTTGGACGCCACATCGGCTGCTTCTGCAGGCCGGCTTATACTAACGCTTTTGGCGGTAGGTCCCTGGTCGCAGGCTGCCAGAAGAAATAATGCCAGAATGATCCATGCAGTGTTTCGAAATGACTTCATTGTTCCTGCTCCATCGTCAGCCAGTGACACAAAGACTATAGACCAGTGAGAGCTGAATGTCTTTTAGAAGATAAGGTAGGGGGATCTGCAGAGTAGCCCGGCCATTACATTTCCGATCGGCAGCAGCATGGTCAGAAACTGAATGGCGATGAAAGCGAACAAAACCGATAAATCAAAGCCGCCAATTGGCGGGATAAGCTTGCGTATTGGTGCGAGCACCGGGGCCACGATAGTTGCCAGAAGGCTTGAAACAGGGCTGTACCCCCCGGGAGAGACCCAGCTCAAAATAGCGTAGATTGCAATGGCGAACAAATAGACTCTCAGCATCAAATAGACCAGTCGAAGCGCGGCTATCTGTATTATCTGAATAATATTTGGTGCTTGCCCGCAATCGAGGCTGATAAGTAATACAGTGGCAAGAATTTCCAGTGTGACCAGCACCAGCAGTGTGGCTGTATCGATATTCCCTATTGCCGGGATGTTCCGCCGTAAGGGTGCAACCAGCGGATTGGTAACCCGCACGATAAACTGGCTCACCGGGTTGCGGTAGTCGGCACGAACATACTGCAATATCAGGCGCAGAAAAAAGATACCGATATACAGGTTGAGTAGTGTTCCGAGAAGAAAAGTAAGGGCTTGGCTCATGCGGGTAAAACTAATGCTGCGATTATCTGGATGCCGTGCCTATTTCAGCCCGAGTTCGATCGATCGATCACGGGCCGCTGTCAGCGCCTTGCGGAAGATATCACGAATTCCCTCTTCCTCAAGAAGATTTGTTGCTGCTGCGGTTGTTCCTCCCGGAGATGTTACGCTGGCCCGAAGCGAAGAAAATGCGCCATCAGATTCAGTAGCCACCTGTCCTGAACCAAATGCCGTTTGCTTTACCAGGGCTTGTGCGAGTTCTGCGGGCAGGCCAAGTTGTTGAGCACACTCTTCCATAATTTCCATCAGCAGATAAAAATAGGCAGGGCCACTGCCTGATATGGCGGTGACGGCATCCATCATGGTCTCATCATCAATCCACAGTGACTTGCCGATAACTGACGTTATCTGCTCTGCCCACTGTTTTTGTTCTTCGGTGGCAGAGTCGGTTGCAATGAGCACAGAGATGCCCGCATTGACCAGCGCCGGGTGATTCGGCATCACCCTGATAACGGGAGCCGAAGGGCCAGTAACACTCTGGATCGAGCTTAGTGTAATTCCGGCAGCGACTGAGACGATCAACTGTTTTTCAGGGCGCGGATCTGCTGCGAGTTCTTCCAGCGCCAAAGTCATCATCTGGGGTTTTACTGCCAGTACCAGTACCTGGGCGATCGCAGCCACATCCTTGTTGTTTGCTGATATGCCCAAATCACCGTTGATACTTGCAAGGCAGTCACGTTGTTTCTCGCTGGGGTCGGCAATATGCACGTGGCTGGGGTTATGGCCTGAATGTAACAGCCCCCGGATAATGGCCTGGGCCATGTTACCGCCGCCGATAAATCCGATTTGCAGTTGTTTTGTCATGCTGTCCAATACGCCGCCAGTTGATTCCAGGTGGCCATGTTACCGGTTTCTTTGCCCGAACAAATCAGTACCAATACGAATCATGGTACTGCCTTCCATGATGGCGGCTTCCAGATCCGCCGACATGCCCATCGACAATGTATCAACAGCATCCGAATACTGTTTCATTGACTCCATGATTTGCCGGGCGCGGCGGAACTCCTGACGCAACGCGGCATCATCCAGGCCGGGTAGCGGAATGATCATGAGGCCCCGCAAATCCAGCCGGGGCAGTCTGGCAATGGTCCGGGCAAGATCGTCAATATCATCGGAATTTGCACCGGATCGTTCCGGCGCGCTGGACGGCCGTAGTTGAATACAGACCTGCAGGTTTGCAGCATGTTGTGGTCGCTGGTTATTCAGGCGTTCGGCAATGCGGGCCGTACAGACAGTCTGCGCCCAGTCGAAATACCCGGCGATCTGACGGGTTTTGTTCGACTGGATCTGCCCAATGAAGTGCCAGGTAGCCTTGTTACCGGCCAGCCGGATTTTTTCTATCCCTTCATGAACATGATTTTCACCGAAATCGGTCAATCCGGCGATCAGCGCCGATTCGACGACAGAGGCCGGGTGCTGCTTGCTAACCGCCAAAATATTGACGCAGTTCTCACTTCGCCCCGCATTGGTGACGGCAGTTGTGACCCTGTGATTCAGTTTTGCTAAGTGTTCCGTGATTTTGGTCACGACCCATGGTGTCCTGTTGGCTATACTATGTTTCATTCAGCAACCGGGCTATGGCGTGTAAGCGGCGATACCGGCTAGCTCACTATTTCTACTAGGATCAAGATGGCTGTAGATATTGCCCAGTTGCTCGCATTTTCTGTAAAGAACAATGCATCTGACTTGCACCTGTCGGCGGGTGTTCCTCCGATGATTCGGGTTGACGGTGACGTCAAGCGAATCAACATGCCAGCCCTTACGCACAAAGATGTCCACTCCATGATATACGACATCATGAATGACAGACAGCGCAAGGACTTTGAGGAATTTTTTGAAACTGATTTTTCTTTCGAAATTCCGAAGCTGGCCCGTTTTCGGGTAAATGCCTTTAACCATGCGCGTGGTGCAGGTGCTGTATTCCGGACAATTCCCTCGGAGATTCTGACCCTGGAGGATCTGGGTGCACCGGCGATCTTCAAGGACATAGCGATGTATCCGCGCGGGATCGTTCTGGTGACCGGGCCTACCGGATCGGGTAAATCAACCACACTGGCTGCGATGATTGACTACATTAACGATAACAAGCCGGATCATATCCTGACAATTGAAGACCCGATTGAATTTGTTCACGAATGCAAACGGTGTCTCATTAATCAGCGAGAAGTGCATCGCGATACCCTGGGCTTCAGTGAAGCACTGCGTTCGGCTCTTCGGGAAGATCCTGACGTTATTCTGGTTGGTGAGATGCGTGATCTGGAAACGATCAGGCTGGCGCTGACAGCGGCCGAAACCGGACACCTGGTATTTGGAACGCTACATACCAGTTCGGCAGCAAAAACCATTGACAGGGTGGTCGATGTTTTTCCGGCGGCCGAAAAAGAGATGGTCCGCTCGATGCTTTCCGAATCACTGCGTGCTGTTATCTCCCAGACCCTTCTCAAGCGTATTGGTGGAGGGCGTATCGCGGCACACGAAATAATGATTGGTACTCCTGCAATCCGCAATTTGATCCGGGAGGGAAAAATTGCACAGATGTACTCCGCTATTCAGACGGGTCAGGGTCAGGGCATGCAGACCCTGGACCAGAACCTGCAGGAGCTTCTGGCGAAGGGTGTTATCAGTAAAGAAGAAGCCAAATTCAAGGCTGCTCACAAGGAAAGTATCTAAGCGGCAGTTTTGCCGTCTTTCAGGAGAAGCTATGGAACGCGATCAGGCAACCCGGCTAATGCAGAGCCTGCTGAAGAAGATGGCGGCTAAAAACGGCTCCGATCTTTTTATCACAGCGGGATTTCCGCCGGCTATCAAGGTTGATGGTGAAGTTCATCGTGCGGCAGAAGAGCCGCTCTCGGCTGAAGATTCTGCCGTGATTGTGCGCTCCATCATGAATGATCGGCAGGCGCGCGACTTCGATGCTACCAAGGAATGCAATTTTGCAATCAACCCGCAGGGTATAGGGCGTTTCCGCGTCAGTGCCTTTATTCAGCAGGGTCAGGTTGGCGCAGTCCTGCGAATGATTATCACCAAGATTCCTACGGTTGAAGAACTTGAGCTGCCGGAGGGCCTGAAAGAAATAGTCATGACCAAGCGTGGTCTGGTGATACTGGTCGGTGCTACCGGATCGGGTAAATCAACCACGTTGGCTGCTATGGTAGGTCACCGCAATCATTCGTCTCGCGGTCATATCGTTACGATTGAGGATCCCGTCGAATATGTGCACCCGCATGCGCGTTGCGTCATCACACAGCGAGAAGTAGGTGTGGATACCGAATCATGGGGTGCTGCGTTGAAGAATACGCTGCGCCAGGCGCCGGACGTGATCATGATCGGCGAGATACGCGACCGGGAAACCATGGAGTATGGTATTCAGTTTTCAGAAACGGGCCATCTGTGTCTCGCCACACTGCATGCCAATAACGCCAACCAGGCGCTGGACCGGATTATCAACTTTTTCCCGGAAGAAAAACGCTCGCAGCTGCTGATGGATATGTCTTTGAATATCAAGGCAATCATTTCCCAGCGATTGCTGGCGCGGGACGGTGGCCAGGGACGAATCGCCGCGATGGAAATAATGCTGCGGTCGCCGCTGATTTCGGATCTTATTTTCAAAGGAGAGGTTGCGAAGATCAAAGAGGTCATGGCGAAATCGAATCGTCTGGGTATGAATACTTTCGACCAGGATTTGTTCAAGCTGTATGAACTCAGCAAGATCTCCTATGAAGAGGCGATGCTCAATTCGGATTCGAAAAACGAGCTGCGGCTTCGCATCAAGCTGGAGAGCAAGCGTGGATTGTCAGAATCAAACGCTGGTTCTCTGGAGTTGATAGATGATGAAAATGCTTCCGGCAGGTTATAGGAAATAAATGAACGTTCAGCCTTTGTTCAATTTGATGGTGGAGAAAAAAGCTTCCGATCTTTTTCTTACCTGCTATGCGCCGGTGAAAATAAAGATTGATGGCAAGATCTTGCCGGTCAACAAGCTGGATCTTACTCCGAAGATGATCCGTCAGGCGGCTCTTGAGCTGATGAATGAAGAACAGCTGGAGGAGTTCAGTCGCGAGCTTGAGATAGATTTTGCTATTTCAAAGCCTGGCCTGGGGCGATTTCGGGTCAATGTATTTCATCAGCGGAGCAATATCGCTCTGGTGATGAGATATATCATGCACGAGCTTCCTGAGCTGGATGATCTGGGCATGCCGCCGATACTGAAAGAGCTGGTCATGTTTCGACGTGGATTGATTCTGATGGTCGGTGCCAGTGGCAACGGCAAGTCGACAACCCTTGCCGCGATGGTCAACTACAGAAATGAAAAAACATCGTCGCATATTCTGACCATTGAAGACCCGATCGAGTTTTTGCATCCCAACAAGAAATCCATCGTTAACCAGCGGGAAATAGGCATTGATACGCGCTCTTATGCGAGAGCACTAAAGAGTGCGATGCGGGAAGCGCCTGATGTCATTCTCATCGGCGAAATCAGGGATCGTGAAACCATGCAGGCAACTATCGATCTGGCCGGTACCGGGCATCTGGCTATTGCGACACTGCATTCCAACAATGCACCTGAAACCCTGGATCGCATCATCAATATTTTCCCGAAGGATCAGCATGCCCAGGTACACATGGATCTGGCGCACTATCTTAGCGCAATTATTTCCCAGCGCCTGGTGCGGGGCAAAAGCGGCGACCGCGTCGCTGCAGTCGAGATCATGCTGAATACGCCGCGTATTTCGGAGTTGATACAGCGCGGAGATATTGCCGAGGTCAAGGAAGGTCTGAAAGACACCACAGAGCAGGGAATGCAGACGTTCGATCAGGCGTTGCTGGACCTGTATCGTTCGGGCAGGATCTCAATGGACGAGGCGCTGGCCAATGCTGATTCCCGTGCTAACCTGGAAGCGAAAATTCACTTTTCCTGAGATCGCAGAAAATCAAGCGAGTAACCATCGAAGACCGGCCCGTCTACGCAGACCCGGCGCATTGCGGGGCCCTTATCAGTGTGCACCAGCATGCCGCAGCCGGCACAGCCGCCGACACCGCAAGCCATGTACTCTTCAACGCACAGCTGATCCGGTAGCTGGAATCGCTGCGCCAGATCATGCACTGCTTGCAGCATCGGATTCGGGCCGCAGGCAAAAATCATGACTCGATCCAGAGCTGCCTGATCGAGCATTTTCAGCCACTCGGCAGCCAGTTCCGTGACGTATCCATCGAAGCTTCCTGGAATTCCTGCCTTGCTGGCCAGACGTGAAGGGACGGCGATGTCATCGGTCAATTTCAGTCGGGCGGTTACCTGCTCCGGGATACCGGCTATCTGATCCTGCCCGCCGACCAGTTCGAAAGGAAAAGGAATTTCCGAGCCGAAAAATGCGATCGGCTCATAGCGACAGCTACTGTCTGTGCTATTCATCGCCGCCAGGGTTTCAGCAAGGAAAATCAACGGGGGCATGCCGACACCACCACCTATCAACAACGCAATATTCCGGGCAGTTGTCGGGCGAAAACCCTGGCCGATGGGGCCAATAATACTGACCTTGTCACCTGGCTGGCAGCGGCTGAATGCCCGCAGGCCGGGCCCCATCACCTTGTAGAGTATTTCGATCCATCCCTCATCGGGATCGCACCGCATGATGGATATCGGTCTGCGCATCGGAATATCGACGTCGCAGCCAATGTGCACAAACATGCCCGCCTCGGCACGCCGCGCGCACTCGGGTGCAAGGAGCCTGACAACATGCTGATCCTGGGGGTATGTATGGCGTTGAATAAGCGCCGCTTGTTCCAGAAAAATTGTACCGCGGCTCATCCCTTTTTCCGGGTCTCCGTAATCGTTGCAAGAATCGCCATGCGTATGGCAAGACCGTTCGTGACCTGTTGTTCGATGACGGATTGATCACTGTCCGCGACCTCATCAGTGATCTCGACATTCCGGTTCATTGGCCCGGGGTGCATGACAATGGCATCGGGTTTCGCCTGCTTCATGCGTTCAGCGGTCAGCCCGTATTGGAGGAGATATTGTTCGTTAGTGATCAGGTCAGATTCTTTCACGATGCGCTCTTTCTGGACACGCAAGGCCATCACCACATCGCTGTCTTTGATTGCGCTGTCGATGTCATGTGTGAACTTGCTGCCGGGGAAGTCAGCCATATCCGGCTCAAGCCCCGGCGGAGATACCAGGCGGATGTCGCTGGTTCCCATAATTCGCAAGCCCTGCACGGCAGAGCAGGCGACCCGCGAGTGAGCAATATCGCCGACTATGGTCACCGTCAACGACTCGAAACAGGGGTTGTGCTGCTGGATGGTAAGAATATCAAGAAGACCCTGGGTGGGGTGGGAGATATTTGCCTCACCGGCATTGAGCACGCTGACATGGGGTTCAACATGGTTTGCAATCATTGCAGATACGCCCGCAGAGGCATCACGGATCACAAAGACATCTACCTGCATCGCCTGCAGGGTATAAATCGTATCAAGGATGCTCTCTCCTTTGATCCGCGATGATGTGTTGACATCAAGATTCAGGACATCGGCGTTCATTCTCTTGGCTGCCAGCTCGAAAGACGCCCGGGTTCGCGTGCTGGGCTCAAAAAAGAGATTGGCTACGGTTGACCCCGCGAGGGCATTGTCAGTTGCCGGCCTGGTGCCGGAGGGGCGCAGGTAACCGGTAGCACGTTCCAGGAGCGCTGTGACCATGTTTCGGTCGAGCCCGTCAAGCGTGAGCAGGTGGCGGAGTTCGCCTGCTTCAGTCAGCTGTCGGGCTTGATTTTGTATGCTGTTCACTATGCGGGTTTCTCGTGTGATTTTCGGCTCAACCAGCTTTCGGCAATCAATCGTGCGGCGAGACTATCTATGTCTGCCCGATTGGCATTTTTTCTGCGCAGTCCCAGCTTGCGTTGCTCACGAAGCAGCGAACTGGCCTCCACCGAGGTGAGCCGTTCGTCAATTGTATCGATTGGCAGTTGATATCGTTCCCGGAGTTTATCGGCAAATTGTGTCGCTTTTTCTGTCATGGGCGAATGACTACCGTCCATATTATAGGGCATGCCGACCACCAGTACTGAGGGTTTCCACTCCGTAACACAGGCATCTATCTCGGCCCATTGGGGTTCGCCCTGCCGGGCGGTGGCAGTTCCCAGGGCAGAGCTGATCGAGGTACATCCGTTGGCAAAAGCGATACCGATACGGCGCTCGCCAAAATCGAATGCCAGGGCGTCCGGAATTGTATTCAGGGTCTTATGCGTGTCCAACTTCAGGGCTGACGGTAGCAATATCAATGCCGAGGAGGCCGGCTGCTCCCTGCCATCGATCCTCAAAGGGGGTATCGAAAATGATATGAGGGGACGCCGGTACACTGATCCACGCGTTGCTGATCAGTTCGTGTTCCAGTTGCCCGGGACTCCAGCCCGCATAACCCAAAGCGACTACCGCGTGTTCCGGACCTTTGCCCGCCGCCATCGCGCTCAATACATCCTGGGAAGTCGTGACATGGATTTCATCGCTGACTGCCACGGTCGTTTCCCAGTCGCCTGGATCATTATGCAGTACGAAGCCTCTCTGTATTTCCACCGGGCCACCACGCAGCACTGGTTTTCTGGCTGTGGCAGGCTCGAGATCTTCCAGTTGAAACCGGGTAAGTGCCAGCTGCTCGAATATCTGCCCCATGTCGATATCCATGGGACGGTTGATCACCAGGCCCAGGGCGCCGTTTTCGTTGTGCTCGCAGATGTAGCTGACTGTTCGGTGAAAATTCGGATCTGCCATGGCTGGCATGGCGATCAGCAGATGGCCGGTTAGTGAAGAACTGTCGTGCATGGATCCAGTATCGACCCCTTTAGCAGCTTAGACAAGGGGAAATCTGATGGTTTTACAGGCCCTGGCCACCGGTCCAGCTGGTACTGGGTACGACGGGTTCCGAAAAACGCCACTCATAGGTAAACCGCAGCACATCGTATTCTTCGCGCAGCGATTTTGGGAAAGGCTCGAAGGGGGCTGCAATTTTCAGAATATCGGTCGACGCCTGATCGATGAACGGGAATCCGGATGATTGCAGGATGATGACGTCTTTCAGGTCGCCGTTAGCTGCGATGGCAACTTCCAGAACCGGATTGCCGGCCCCGCGCCCTCGCACGTCCATCGGGAAATTGAGGGTTCCGATGCGTTCCACTTTACTTTTCCAGCTGTTGAGATATGCAGCAATACGCGATTCCCTGGTGTTGGCGCTGGTGACCAGTTCGCGCAGTCGACTGTCTCTCAGGACGGTTTTCCGGTCGGTTTTACCGATGATCTCGATCGGCCGGGCAAGCTCTGTCAGGGAGCTCTGTTGCAATTGCTGGGTCACATCAGGGGCGCCCTCATTCTTGTCAGCAGGTGTGCTGGTCTCGGAGAGCCTGGCGGTCATCACCGAACGGATCTTTTGTTGGCTGCTTCCCTGCTGCTGCGGGTCCGGCAATCCTGCCTGATCCTGGCCCGGTACAGGTGATGTCAGGTTTTGACCCATCGCTGTACGTACCGGCGTGTTCTCCATGGTGTTGCCTGCACCCTGCAGGTTCTTCTGTGCCAGCAGGCGTGCTTCATCGGGGGCAATCAGGCTTTCGTAGTCGCTGGTGACAATCACCACTTCCAGTGATGTGCTCTCCGCTGCAGCGTCTGGTGCCAGCTCTCCGGAAAAAGTGATGCCGAGTATGACCACGCCGTGAAACAGCCCGGCCAGAAACAGTGTTGAAGAGAGACGATCGCCCGCCGCTTGCGGCGACCAGGAAACCAGTGAATGATTTGCGGACGATAAGGCCATGCGGCCAAGATTATACCTGTGACTGGATTCGCAGGTGGCAATTTGTCACAAATTAACCTATTGGCTCTGAATCCTCCTGACCCCGGCTTTCAAGGCGTTGTTGCATCCGGGGTGTCATAAGCACGTCGCCCTGCGGGGTGATGAGCAGAGCATACTGAATGCCCAGTTTTGTCGCCATATCAGGGAATAACGACGGGCCCCCTACCATCAGTGCCGTGGCTGCGGCATCTGCGAGTTCCGGGTCATTGCTGATGACAGTTACCGAGGCTGTTTCGGTGACGGGGTAGCCGGTTCTCGGATCAAGCAGGTGATGATATCGCTCGCCCTGATAAGTAAAAAAACGCTCATAGTCGCCAGAGGTAACAATTGATTCGCCGGGCTCCAGGGCCAGTGTGCGCAGAACCTTCGGCTCTCTGGGATCGCGTATGCCCACTCGCCACCTGCGCTTCCCATGGGTGCCTAATACAATAAGATCGCCGCCAGCATTGATCAGGCCGTTTTCGATGCCGTATTTCCGGAGCAGAAGGGTGGCTTCACCCAGGGCTGTACCCTTGGCGATACCGCCGAAATCCAGAATCAGCGGTGAGTCGGCAGACAGTTGCCGGCCATCAAGAATCAATCCACTGACCCCTTTGTGACGTGAGAACCAGTCCTGTATCGATGCCGGGTCGGGCGGGTTTTCAGGGTCAGCACTTGAATCATGAAAGCCCCATAGTTTGACAAGGTTTCCTATGGTCGGATCGAATAGACCTTCACTGAGCTGATAAATCTCCAGGCTGCGCCAGGTCAGGGCAGCAAGAGGCAACGAAAGAGTGGCTGTTCTGCCTTCGGACAAGGTTTGATTGACGCGAGCCAGCTCGCCGGCACCATAAGCATACCAATCGTTGTTAATTCTTGAAAAATAGCGGTCCAGTGCATCGAAGGCAATTTCTGCACGCTCCGCTCCGACGTTGTAAAGAGCAACATCGATCATTGTCCCAAAGGTCAGAAACGTGCGGCGGTGTTCTTCGGGATCCGGCCCGGCCTGACATCCGGCCAGCAACAGGCAAAGCAATACAACCTGAAAAAATCGAGGGATATGGAAACCTGTACTCATGGAGTGCTCAGGTGCTGGAGAGCCTGTTCTCTATGGCGTCAATCAGTTTTTCCGCCAGATCCTCTCCACCGTATTTCATAATTTCACGAATACCGGTCGGGCTGGTGACATTCACCTCGGTCAGGTAGTCCCCGATGATGTCTATTCCGGCAAAAACTACACCGCGTTCCCGGAGCATCGGACCGACTGCTGCGCAAATCTCCCGGTCCCGGCCAGTAAGTGCCCGCACTTCAGGTTTTGCCCCCGCGACCAGATTGCCCCGGTAGTCATCCGCTGCGGGAATCCTGGCCAACGCATGTTCAGAGGGCTGACCGTCGATAAGAATCACGCGTTTGTCGCCTGCAGCAATTTCAGGAATAAACTGTTGCGCCATCGCATAGCGTGAACCGTAGTCAGTAAGGGTTTCAAGGATGACATTGGCGTTTTTGTCGCCCTGCAACACGACAAATATTGATTTGCCACCCATGCCATCCAACGGCTTCACGACGATGGTTTCTTCGCTGTTCAGAAATTCCCGCATTTCATCCATTGAACGGGTGATCAGCGTATCGGGGCAAAGCTCCGGAAACCATGCAGTGAATGCTTTCTCGTTGATATCGCGCAGGCTTGCCGGCCTGTTGATGATCAGTGCACCATGTTGTTCCGCACGTTCCAGGAGGTAAGTTGTGTAGATGTACTCCATATCGAAGGGCGGATCCTTGCGCATCAGGATAACATCCAGGTCATGCAGCTGAATGGTTTCCCGCAAGCCCAGTTCGTACCAGGAATCCGCATCATCGCTCACAGTGAGTGCCCTGGCTGACCCGCTGGCAATGCCATTCGATACAGACAGATCACCCTGCTCAAAGTAGCTGACCGAGTGCCCACGGCTTTGAATTTCCAGCAGCATCGCCAGCGAACTGTCTTTTGCGGGGATGATAGCGGAAATCGGATCCATGACGATGCCAAATCGAATACTGCCCATTGTGTTGTCCTTGCGATGTGATGACCTGGATCCCTGATTCTGTCGCAGACCCACCGAAATATCACCTGTAGTTGCCCGATGTGCGGAGATTCCTTGCGAGATTGGGCTACATGATCTAGCGTCCAGTCCATCTAATGTGACATCATCGTTATGTTAACAATCGAGCACCCCCGACAACGGAGATACCAGTGAGCTCAGATACCTCATCAGTCCTCAATGGCTTGAAAATACTGGTTATTGACGACAGCAAAACCATCAGGCGCACTGCGGAAACCCTGCTGTCCAAGGAGGGGTGTACGGTGTACACCGCCGTGGACGGGTTTGATGCATTATCCAAGATTGCGGATCACAATCCTGATCTCATTTTCGTCGATATCATGATGCCTCGACTGGACGGGTATGAAACCTGTTCGTTGATCAAGCACAACAATACGTTCAAAGACACACCGGTGATCATGTTGTCCAGCAAGGATGGCTTGTTTGACCGGGCTCGTGGCCGGATTGTCGGCTCCGAGCAATATTTGACCAAACCATTTACAAAAGATGAATTGCTCGGAGCGATCACCAGCCAGGTGGCCAGCAAGAGCACAGGGGAGGCCCGGCATGGCACTGGTATTGGTGGTTGACGACTCGCCCACGGATCAGCACGTTATTTCCGGTTTACTGGAAAAAAACGGGCATGAAACGCTGGTTGCCAGTGATGGTGAAGAGGCCATCAAGGTGGCAATGGCATCTCGCCCCGACGTCATACTTATGGACGTTGTGATGCAGGGAATGGACGGCTACAAGGCAACACGGGAGCTGACCAGGAATCCGGATACCTCATCGATCCCGGTAGTGATGATCAGCAGCAAGGATCAGGAAACTGACCGGATCTGGGGGCTTCGCCAGGGTGCTGCGGCGTACCTGACCAAGCCGGTTGCGAATCAGCAGCTGGTGGAGGTCATCAAGTCGGTATTGGTGAAGTGAACAATACTGCAGGTACCGAGCTTCGTTCTCTGCGTGAGCATCCGTTTGATTTGCTGCGAGAGCTGGAGCGACGCAGCAAAGTTGCTTTGACAGGTGCTGATGCCGACGAAGATATTAATGTTGATGAATGGGTTGGAATAGGTATCAGGCTTGGCGAAGAGCGATTCGTTATAGCGCGTGATGAAATAGCCGAAGTGCTGATGGTGCCATCGACGATCACCCGGGTGCCCGGGGGCAAAGCGTGGATGAATGGTCTTGCCAACATCAGGGGGCGATTGCTTCCTGTGGTTGATCTCAAGGCCTTTCTGGGTTCCGGAGTAACGACTACCGGCAGGGCGACTCGGGTGCTGGTGACAAATATTGATGAGTATTCGGTTGGTATTCTGGTTGACGAAGTATTCGGGTTCAGGCGGTTTGTCGAGCGAGAGTACTCCAGCAAAATTCCTGGCATGGCGATGCGGGGTGAAGCGTATCTCACCGGGTCGTACCGCAGAGGTATAGAGAGCTGGCCTGTTTTGAGCATGACCTGCCTGCAGGAATCTCCAGAGTTCAGGCAGGCGGCTGAATCACAAGTTTCTATCTGAGGGATGTCAGAAAATGGCAGAGAAGTTGAGCGGCACAAAACATATTCCGGTCATTGGCGCATTGCTGATGGTGATTCTGGTAGCAGGGCTGGGCGTTGTTCAGTTCGGTGTATCTGAAAGCGGGTCAGGTAATTCTGCGGGAGCCGCAGGACAGACAGCGCTTGTCGAAGCCCGATCCGCCTATTTATTGGCGCAACAAGCGCTCAGAACCAACCCCGAATCATTCGAGGGTCTGGCAAAAGCCGGTCAACGGCTGAAGAGTGTTGCTGACAGCCAGATCAGGCGGACGCAGCGGCAACAATTCGTGCAGTTCAAGTCCAGTTTGGAAACAGTACTCGGCGGCAGGGAGGATGTCGCCGCCTTGATGGCCGCTCGGGATGAATTGAATGTACTGGTACCGGAACTTGCTGAGCGCATCTACGCACTAGAAGGCCAATTGATATTGCAGCAAAAGCCATTGGTGGCCGCCCATCTTGAGCGGACTCGAACATTGAGTGAAGTGTTGCGCTGGAATGTAGAAATGCTGGCCACCGGTACCGGAGACCCGGCAGCGCTGACCCATCAGCTGCTTGATTGGAATATGGCGCTCACCCAGATTGTTCGCGGATTCCAGCAGGGCGACCCGGAACTTGGATTGCGGCCGGTTTCCGGTGAAGCTGCAGTGAAGGCATTGTCGGCTGTTCAATTATCGGTGTCCACAATCAGTGGAAAGGTCAAAGATGTCATTGACGCATCAGATCGTCTGGCGACTATTCACCAGGCCATGCAGAGAATGGCGGTTTTACTGCCTGACCTGCGACCAGCTCCCGGACAATCAGTGTCCCGGTCAGATCAAACCGGATCAATGCTACTGACCTATATGCTGGCAGCCGGTGTTTTTCTGCTGTTGCTAATGGGCTGGTTCTATCATCGTCAGGCAGGTTTGCGCCGGGTAGCAGCCGAACAAGCAGTACAGTCAGAGCGGAATCAGCAGGCGATTCTTCGCTTGCTTGATGAATTGAGCAGCCTGGCAGACGGTGATTTGACCACCAAGGCAACAGTCACGGAAGAAATTACCGGTGCGATTGCTGATTCCATTAACTTTGCAATCGAAGCACTTCGCGGCCTGGTGACTACAGTGAATGACAGCGCCATCATGGTAGACAGCGCGTCTCGTCAGGCGAGCAAGACCGCCCAGCAGCTTGATGAAGCCACCGAAGCCCAGTCAGGCCAACTGGAGGCAGCGACCGAGGCTATCGCCGTGATGGCTGCCTCGATCGAGGAGGTTTCAGGGAATGCCGAAAGATCTTCCGATGTAGCTCGCCACTCGGTCGATGTGGCTCACAAAGGTGGCGATGCTGTTCGGCGAACAATCGAGGGCATGAATACGATTCGTGAAACGATTCAGGACACTTCCAAGCGCATCAAACGCCTTGGCGAAAGCTCTCAGGAAATAGGCAATATCATCGAGCTTATCAATGACATTGCAGATCAAACCAATATCCTGGCCTTGAATGCATCCATTCAGGCATCCATGGCAGGTGAGGCGGGTCGCGGGTTTGCAGTGGTTGCAGATGAGGTGCAGCGTCTGGCAGAGCGTTCGGCCAATGCCACCAGGCAGATTGAAGTGTTGGTGCGTACCATCCAGTCAGACACCAACGAAGCAGTGGTTTCGATGGAACGGAGTACCACCGATGTCGTGGGTGGCGCATTGCTTGCAGAAAATGCCGGCGCGGCGCTGGAAGAAATCGAACAGGTATCAAACCAGATTGCATCACTGGTGCAGAATATCTCCGGTTCTACACAAGATCAGGCAACCGCCGCAGCTGCGGTGACCGGTAGCATGGATGCGCTGCAGGATATTCACTCTCAAACGGCAGCCAATGCCGGCGCCACCACCCGGGCGATCGATGAATTGGCAGAACTTGCAACGGAGCTCCGGCGCACAGTGGATGGATTTCGTCTGCCGGAAGCTGAAGCAGGAAACTCTGCTGTGGAGCCCGAACTTGACGCAGTTGTGGATCCGGTCAATATCGAAGATGCACAGCATGTCGAGTTTTCCGACCAGAAAACAGCGTGAATTTCAGCACCCTGGAAACCGATTTAATCGAGAATGAATAGTCTCGTCTATCAATCCCTGCAGCTCGTCAGTGACGAGATTGCAGTGACTTTGAGCGATGCTCGTCTCGCGCTTGAGCAATTTGCCGAGGGTGGCAAGAAGTCACGTTCACTGGACCGGTTTTCCGCGCTCCTGCATACCGCAAAAGGGGTGTTACGTCTCACCGAGACCTACGGTGCCAGTTTGCTGGCAGAGGAGATGGAAAGTACTTGCAAGCATTTGGCTGCAATGCGGAACAAGGAAGGCGCTCCCGAGGCATTGGAGGCACTGACCAGGGCTACGATTCAATTGCCCGCTTATGTGGAGAAAATTCTCGATGGCGGTCGTGATATTCCGCTGGTGCTCTTGCCGTTATTGAATGATTTGCGTGCCGCTCGCGGCAAACCGCTGTTGTCCGAGAGCACACTATTGCTGCTGAATCTGGTATCTCCTTCGGATGATCGGCCCGCAGCACCGGCGCGAAAACCCAGCGGTGAAGATCTGGAAGTGATTGCCCGCGAGCTCCGGCCCCGCTTTCAGCTGGCGCTGCTCGGGTGGATCAAAGGGGAGCGACAGGAGCACAATCTCACGCAGATCAGGGAGATTGCCGGGCGACTTGAAGTGGCGGCTGAAGCAGAGGAAATTCACCAGCTGTGGTGGGTGGTGGGCGGAGTCGCTGAGTCGCTGCTGGATAAAGGCCTGGAAACCAGTGTTTCTCTCAAACGGTTGCTGGGACAGGCTGATCGTGAGCTGAAGAGAATGCAGACAGACAGTATTGACCGCTATCTGCAACAGCCGCCGACTCAACTGGTAAATAATCTGCTGTACTACATAGCGAGGTCAGTCACTTCCGGCCCGCGAGTTTCCGATATCCGGGCGGCATTCAACCTTTCTGACCTTGTGCCGGCGGACGCGCAGATAGAGAAGGTACGTCAAAGCCTGTCAGCGCCCAGTGTCACATTGATGAATACTGTCGCCGATGCCATCCGTGATGATCTTGCTCATGTAAAAGATGTGCTCGATATCTATGTCAGAACCGGCATGCAACATGTTGAAGAGCTGACACCACAAATTGAACAACTGAAAAAGATCAGCGATACGCTGGGGGTTCTTGGCCTGGGCAGGCAGCGAGAAATCGTCCGGCAGAGAAAAGATGAGTTGCAGGAAATCATTGATCAGAAGAGGGAGGCTGATGAGGCGACCCTGGTCAATATGGCAGCGGCGCTGTTGCATGTGGAAGATAGCCTGGACAGTGACCTGAAGCGCTTGATAACACTGCCTGAGGGTGATGATGATACCGCAGAGGATGACAGTGATGCGGTGGAGTTCAACAAGGTTGTTGCGGCAGTAATGCGAGAGTGCATAGTCAATCTTGCGAGAGTAAAGGACGCGGTCAGTCAGGCAATAGAGCGTAACGGAGATATCGCAGTTCTTGATGCCGTACCACCGTTGTTGCAGGGAATCAGCTCTGGTCTGCTAATGCTCGGCAAGGAACGCGCCATCGAAGTTGTTAGCTGCATCTCAAGCGCGACCAGCCGACTCATCAGTGACAGTGATGAAGCGCCTGCCCCCAGGCAGCTGGATCGATTGGCCGACGCCATGGTCAGTCTTGAGTACTACATGGAAACTCTTCAGGCAGCACGTAAAGAACCGGAATACATGCTCGATGACGCGATACGGTGTCTCGATGCATTGGCAAAGGAGGCTGCAGAGGCAGGTACGTCTTCTGCAGTTCCTGCTGATCTGGCGGCGACAGTGCAACTGGATACTGGTGTGGATGAGGTTGATTTCGAGCCTGTCGACTCGCTGACAATCACGCCACTGATGATGATTGAAGGCGAGAAGATTGATCCGGAGCTTCTGGAGGTATTCATCGACGAAGCCCGAGGGGAAATCGGCAGTATCCAGAAGAATTTCCCGTTGTGGCAGCAGAATGTTGGTGATGAGAATGCTTTGAGCACCGTCAGGCGCTCCTTTCATACCCTGAAAGGCAGCGGCCGAATGGTCGGTGCCATGCTCATGGGCGAGTACTGCTGGAGTATTGAGCAGTTACTGAACAAGTTGATCAACAAGACCCTGGACCCCGGGACTCCAGGCGTTCAGGAGTTGTTGACACTGGCGGTCGAAGCGTTGTCCGAGCTTCTTGAACAACTCGAAGTTGGTATACCGCCCAAATCGGATCTGCAGGCATTGATGGCTGAGGCTCACCGGCTGTCGAGTGGCGATTTCGATGCGATTAGCCAGACCCTACTTTCGCACCCGGATGAAGCAGAAGAAATTGCGGCAACTGATCAGGATAGCGGTGATCAGTACACAGCCGAGGATGAAGCGAGTGAGGATGCGGGTGTCTCCGCAGAGATTGATGAACCTCCGGAAGTCGATCCTGTATTGCTTGAGATTCTATCCAAGGAAGTACGGGCACATCTGGATGTTATTCAGCAGTTTGTTGATGAGGGCTCCCGTGCTCAGCCACCTTTCGCAGTGCCCGAATCCCTGCATCACTCATGCCACACCTTGCACGGCAGCGTGACCATGGCGAATGTAGCGGCTGCCGCCGCTGTCACGCAACCGTTGAATATCATGGTTCGCCTGGCCTTTGATCACAGCCTGTCCGTACCCGAACAAGCTCTGTCGATCTGTATGGACAGCATAGCGGCAATTGAGGCAGTGCTTGAAAGTCTTCGGGACGATAGTCAGAGCTTCCCCGATACCGGTGATCTGGAATCTCGCCTGGATAGCTTGATCAGCGAACTTGAGGAAGAAGCAGCGCTGGTTATCGAAGACCCGGATGCGGGTGAGCTGACAGGGCAGCCGCTTCAGAGTCAGGTTGATCCGGAGATTGCCGCTATTTTTTGTGAAGAGGCCGCTGAAATTCTGGAAACCGTTGATGTATCGCTGGCCAACCTTGCTGCGGATCGCGATACCGAGCGGGCACTGGCCGAGCTGCAACGTTATCTGCATACGCTGAAAGGTGGCGCTCGAATGGCCGGTCTTACGGTGATGGGAGACCTGAGCCACGAGCTCGAGACCCTGCTGGCGAATTTGCAGGGGGGGGGGTTTCAGCAGGATAGTGATACACAGGCCCTGCTGCAGGCCTGTGTAGATACCTTGCATGGCATGCGTGACCAGGCTCTGGCAGGTCATCAGGATTACCCCCCTCAGCAACTCCTGGACCGCTTGCAGGCCATGGTTCTGGATTCACAGGAGATTGAAGTTCAGCAGCCTGATGGCGTTGACCAAAGCGACGAAGAACCGGGTTTGCCGGAAACTTCTGATGAACCCGATACTGGCGCAATCGATGTTGAAGAACAGGTGACTGATGAGACCAGTATCGATGAGCCTGAGCCTGAAGTTGAGGTCGAGGAACCAGAGCCACCGGCACCGGAGCTGCCCGCAGCAGATCAGGTGGGCAGGCTGGCGCAAGAGCTTGCCAGCCCGCCAAAACCAGCGCCACCACCAGTGCCATCACCAGCGCCACCATTTGATGCGCTACCGCCGGCGGTGCGATCTGAGCCAATCGAAAGAAAAGATGTAGCGAGAGTTGAGTCTGGTTTGCTCGAGATGCTGCTGAACAGCGCGGGCGAGATCAGTATTTTTCACTCCAGGCTCAGTCAGCAGATGAATCTTATTCAGTTTAATCTGGAAGAGCTGGGTCAGACAGTGGTGCGCCTGCGCGAACAATTGCGTAAACATGAAATGGCGACCGAGGCGCAGATTCTCTACCGTCACCAAGACGAAATCGCACAGGATAGTGAATACGACCCCCTTAAGCTGGAGCAATACTCCAGTGTCCAGCAACTGTCCCGGGCTCTGGCTGAAACAGCGAATGATGTCAGCAGTCTGAAAGATCTGTTGCAGAACCTTACAATCGATACAGATGCTTTGCTGGTCCAGCAAGCACGAACAGCAGCCGAGCTTCAGGACGGACTGATGCGGACCAGAATGGTGCCGTTTCACCAGCATGCGCCAAGATTGGCAAGATTGGTTCGGCAGACAGCAACAGAGTGTGACAAGCAGGCTGAGTTAGTCACAACCGGCAGTGGTGAGCTGGACAGGCAGGTTCTCGAGAAAATGCTGCCGCCCTTTGAGCATATGCTTCGCAATGCTGTCATTCATGGCATAGAAACACCGGCTGAGCGCAAGGCTGCCGGTAAGCCGGCTACGGGCAATATCTCGGTATCACTTCATCGCGAAGGTTCGGAGGTTGTTGTCTCTGTTGCTGACGACGGCAAAGGCATGGATCTTGCTGCGATCCGGGAAAAAGCGGTAGAGCAGGGCATTGTCGATTCGAATGCCGGATTGACTGACGAGGAAGTGACGCAACTCATCCTGCGTGCCGGCATGAGTACGGCTGATAAGCTGACCCAATCGGCGGGTCGGGGCATCGGGATGGATGTGGTGACTAGCGAAGTGGCCGCATTGGGCGGCACGCTGCACATAGAATCGGTCCAGGGTGAGGGCACGACCTTCATTATCCGATTGCCCTTTACGCTCGCTGTCACCCAGGCATTGATAGTCAGGGCCGGCTCAGAGACTTATGCGCTGCCATTATCAACAGCTGAAGGGATCATCAGGATTTCACGGGCAGAATTTGATGAAAAAATGACCCAAACCGAGCCCACTGTGGAATATGGTGATCAAAGATACCGGTTCCGCCACCTTGGCCAGTATCTGGGCCTGGGCCCCTCGCGGTTGTCTGATGATATGGATCGTGTATCGATCATTCTGGTTAAGGCCGGCGATAATTCTACGGCACTGATTACTGATGAAATGATGGAAAGCCGCGAGATTGTTGTAAAACCTGTCGGGCCTCAGTTGGCAAGTATTCAGGGCATTTCCGGCGCAACTATCCTGGGTGACGGGCGAATAGTTGTCATTCTTGATATCGGGTCATTGGTTCGTTCGTCCATACCGATAGATGTCTCGGAACAACCAGCGCCCGTATCTGATGCCAGGCTGGTGACTGCAATGGTTGTCGATGACTCGATTACGATGCGGCGTGTCAGCCAGCGCCTACTCGAAAGCAATGGCTTCCGCGTGGTGACCGCCAAGGATGGAATGGAAGCAGTTGGCCTGTTGCAGGATCATCGGCCTGATGTGATATTGCTGGATATCGAGATGCCCAGAATGGATGGCTATGAATTTGCCACCCACGTTCGGAACGACCCCGAAACCGTTGATATTCCGATTATCATGATTACCTCGCGGGTCAGCGACAAGCACAGGGCGCGTGCTATCGAGATTGGTGTCAATGATTTTCTTGGCAAGCCGTACCAGGAGCAGGAACTTCTTGAGGCAGTCAACCATTTGCTGGAGCCGGGCCGGTGCATCGAGCAATGAAGAATATTGAAGAACTGTACAGCCTGTTGGTTCCCTTGTATAAGGCCCGGCTGATTGTTCCACGCACCTGTGTAGCGGAAGTTGTTCGTTATTCCCTGGTAGAAATAACAAAAGAGGGGCCAGCCTGGTTCCGGGGGTTTGTGACATGGAACGATCTTCGCGTTCCGGTATTGTGCTTTGAGGATATGTCGGGAATCGCATCGTCAGAGCCGGGGGGCAGGACGCGGGTCGCTATTTTTAACGCCATAGCGGGCCAGCTGGAGACGGGCTACTTTGGACTGTTAACGGAAGGCTTTCCACAACTTGTCCACGTCAATCGCGAAGTCATGGAACTGGATGACCAGCAGAACTGGCCGGAAGACGGACCAGTGGTTTGCCAGATTCGCATGATCAATGAGCGTCCTTTAATTCCTGATCTGGAGAAGATTGAGGCAATGGCTCATGATTATCTGGCAAGTCTATCGGAGTAAGCATCCTGCTAATGTTGACCTTACAGGTCTCCGAGCAAGAATTGCAAGATACTCAATGCAACGACCGGTGCGGTCTCGGTACGCAATATACGCGGTCCCAGCCGCATTGGTTGAAAACCGCCATGCCGGGCAAGAGCTTGTTCGGCATCGGTGAATCCGCCTTCAGGACCGACTAGCAGGGCAATTTCACGGGTTGCCGCAGGCAATCCACTGAAGTTTTGGTCGCCGGCAGGGTCAAGCATAAGCCTCAAAGCCCAATGTTGATGGTTTTCGATGGCCTTTGGCAACGGGACAGGCTCGGGAATATCCGGTATGACTGATCGGCCACATTGTTCCGCTGCACTGATTGTGATCTGGCGCCAGTGTTCAAGTTTTTTCCCGATGCGGTCGTGATCAAGCTTGACTACAGATCGTTCAGTGATCACTGCCTGGATTCTGCGTACCCCGAGCTCGGTAGCTTTCTGAATCACCGTGTCCATTCGGTTGCTTCGGCATAGCCCCTGCAGAAGACAGATATCGAGCAGCGACTCATCAACTGACTCTCGTTGGTTGCCGACCAGAAGCTCAGTCCTGTGACTGCTCGAGGTGGTGATCACCGCATCAAAATCATTCCCGCTGCCATCGAACAGTACGATGTGATCATTCACCCCCAGGCGCAGTGTGCGGCAGACATGACCAGACGCCCGTGAAGCAAGGGTGATTGCTACGCCGCTGGTCAGCGTCTGATGGAAAAAGATGCGCGGGCTTCTCATCGCTGACATTATACCAATCTGATCTGCATTTTTTGCTACAGTGTCTCCATCAGTATGTTATCCATCGAATCTGAATCAGGATTAATACGGGAGGCACGTCAGGTTCCATCACCGAACCAGGATGACCGGCCTTTGGGGTGTGAGCCGGAGCTGATTGTTATTCACGGGATCTCTCTGCCACCAGGCGAATTTGGCGGACCCTGGATTGATGAGTTGTTTACCAATTGCCTGAGTATGCAGGCGCATGTCTGTTTTCAGGAACTTGCCGGGATAGAAGTATCAAGCCATCTGCTGATTCGCAGGGATGGTGAATTGGTACAATATGTTCCAATCTTCAAACGCGCCTGGCATGCCGGGCAATCCAGCTTTGAGGGACGCGAGTGCTGCAACGATTTTTCTGTTGGCATCGAACTTGAAGGAACAGATAGTTTGGCTTATACCGATGAACAATATGAAATGCTGCGTGAGACCATCAAGGTTCTGAGAGAGTCGATCGCTTCATTGGCGAATGCGAAAATCGTCGGCCACAGTGATATTGCTCCGGGTCGGAAAACAGACCCCGGGGTAGTGTTCGATTGGCCTCGTCTTGCGAGGGAGCTTGATTTGGGTAATAGAGGAATCCGGAAATGAGTTTTCTCGCGCTACTGATAGGCCTCGGTGTCGAACGTCTGCTGACGCAAATTTTCCATATCCGCGAGTTCAGGTGGCTGGATCGGGTATTCGATTTTGTTTTCACCAGACTTAAGGGGAAAGGAGTGATCGTTGCACGGGCGGGTGCCGCTGCACTGGCACTCGCGCTGGTGCTGCCGATAGCGGGCCTTTCATATGCCATGGCGGGTGCCTTGATGCATATTCCCTATTTTCTTTTCTCGATTGTAGTGTTGTTGTTCTCTCTTGGTCCACGTGATCTGAATCAGGAGGTAGAGGATTTTGGTAGTGCGGTAAGTAACGACAACGCAGAGGAACAGCGGAAAGTCGCCAAGGAATTGCTCGAGTTTGATCCTCCCGGGGATTTGGCTGAATTTGCCAGATCCATGGAAAGAGCAGTTTATATACAGGCCAACAATCGCATATTTGCAGTCGTATTCTGGTTCATTGTATTGGGCTCAGTGGGGCCATTAGGTGCCGCAGGTGCCTGGGCGTTTAGGGTGCTCGATTTGATGCGTCGCCGGGTAGCATTTCAGTACATTCGCAAGGACAACGAGGAACGGGAGGTCATTGATCTCGCTGTATGCGGGTTACATGGCTGGTTTGCGTGGATTCCGGCCCGTCTGCTGGCAATAGGTTATGCGTTGGCGGGTAGTTTTGAAGAAGCAGTGCATGACTGGCGCGACTATTACAATAGTTGTGCGCCAAGGTTTTTCGACATTACCAATGATGTGATTGGATGTGTCGGACAGGGAGCCGCCAGGAAAGAGACCGGGTTGTCTGCATCTGATTCGTCATACCCGGTATCCAGAATGAAGGCTGCCATGACGCTTGTTACGCGAACCCTGTGGATGATCTGGCTGCCATTGATCGCTATTCTGACACTCTACAATTGGCTGCTTTGATCGGCCGGTTTTTCTCCCTGCCCGCCAGAATAGTGATTGCAGCACTGGCGCTGGCTGGCTTGATCGGCTGTCAGCAGGGCTCTTCTGTACCGGATGGCTCCCCCGCTCCGATTGTCCGGCGGATCGTGACACTGTCTCCTCATCTTACCGAACTGGTCTACGCCGCCGGTGCAGGAGGCAAGCTCGTCGGAGTTGTGGAGTATAGCGATTACCCGCCCGCCGCCATGGATTTACCAAGAGTCGGTGACGCGTTTCGAATTGACTACGAGCGTATTGCCGAGTTGTCGCCAGACCTGATTCTTGGCTGGCGTACCGGAAATCCCGTCTCGGTAATTGAACGGTTACGCGATCTTGGTTATCAGGTCGAGGTGCTGGATGCTGCACGGCTCGATGATGTCGCCAGGCAGCTTGTTGCAATCGGTGTGTGGTCGGGCACTGAAGATAGTGCCAGACAAGTCGCGCTGGAATACCGAAATGAGCTGGCCAGGATCCGCGACAGGTATCTTGAAGCAAAGCCTGTCAGTGTTTTTTACCAGATATCAGCTCAACCATTTTTTACTATCAGCAATCAACATACGATTGGTGAGGCGATCCGGTTGTGTGGTGGAACCAATATTTTTGGTGAGTTGCAGGGCATCAGCCCGGCCGTTTCCCTTGAGGCAATCATCGACAGGGCGCCTCAGGTTATTGTTGTTGGCACTACGGATGAGAATGCCGGTGCCCGGGGTCAGATTCCGGGCCTCAGCCAATGGGACACGATTCCGGCTATTCGGATGGAGAATATTGTTCTGGTTGATGCGGATTTTATGACGCGGCCCAGCGTAAGAATACTGCAAGGTATTCGGCAGCTGTGCGAAGGGCTGGATCGTGCAAGGGCGCGGATGGATGGATAAGGAGACGGCATAGTCACTGACCAGGCGTCCACGTCCCAGCCGTAGTCGTACATCAGGCCCAGGTTGAACTGTGCCACGGCATGTCCTTGTTCCGCCAGTGGTTGAAACTCACGGAGAGCCAGCGCATAGTCGCCACGCTCACGAGCCGCGATACCTTCATCAAGCCCCCCATTCGCAGATGCGATATTTTAATGCGTGTTATTTTTTTGCTTGCTACGTCGACGTACGATACTCATCCCGATCAAACCAATACTAAACAATGCAAGTGAGCCAGGCTCAGGAAGCAGTGTTGGGTCGTCAGGTTCAAGACGTTCGGTGGTACGGATGCCAAAGGTGAAGCCGTGCCAATTTTCAGGATCGGGCACTGTCCATGAGAAGGTGCTATAGGTACCGATAAACTGAATGATCCCGCTTCCTTCCCGGCCTTCGAGCACATTGCCTGGTAGCTGAACAAGCGAAGTATCTGTGCCTCCCCAGCAACAACTGGAACCTTGGCTTAATATAGTAAATGGTGAATCAAAGACATATGTGGCTGAGTCCCATGCTGAACCGAGGGTGGCGATCGCCATAATGGGGTCTTTGATCGGCTCCGACAGGGCAACCTGATAGGTCATGTTCGACTCGCCTACCAGCTGGAGGCCCTCAAATCCAGGAGCGTTATCGACCTCGGCGCTTTGATAAGTAGTAACGGGCTGCCACAACCCGTTGCCGGTTACCCCAAGGAATGAACCGTTGGCGCCACTTGATGTTATGGCATTAAAGTCAACGGTAACGGCAGGTCCGCTGCTAGGCGTGATGAGGCCGGATGCTGTGCCGGCAGCGGGGTTCCATGATAGCCAGTCCGTATAGTAGTACGGCACTGCTAATGCGTTAGTGGTGATCGTCAGGGCGACGACCGCGAAGATTGCACCAGCAACCCGTGTTCTGAAATCATGTTTGCTTGTCATCTCCAATTTCTCCTCTTTGTTAGCCTAACCCCCCCCGGCCAAGTAACTTCTGGAAATCAGATTACACATTAAATTTACAGCAATTATTGTGCCAAAAAATATTATCCATATATTTCATATAGTTGGATTCAAGGCCCTTGGCTACCTTGTTTTTGATGTAAAGTATTTCGACGCAGAGGTATTTCAGCGTGCTTCTCGGGCGCTGATCGATGGATTCAAGCCTCGATGAACACAGCTGGTTGCAGTTCCCCGGGATGGGAACTGTCGAAGTCCACGGGAAGACTGACTTTCGCAAGGGTGACTTTCCCGGCTTGCGTTCGCTGCTGCTTATTGATTGCCTCTCCAGAGTATTTCTTCCCCGTTTTCGTGGCGGCACAGTACCCGGCTGATCACGAATAACAGATCTGACAGGCGATTCAGGTATCGCAGTGAAACTTCATTGACCGTCTCCTTGCTTGCCAGCAAACAGGTACGCCGTTCAGCTCTTCTGCAAATAGCCCGCGCCAGATGACAGGCTGCGGCGGCTTTGGCGCCGCCTGGCAATATGAATTCCGTGAGTGCCGGTAGTGGCCTGTTGAATTCATCCAGTTGCTTTTCCAGCTGATCGACGGCAGCACCCTTCAATACGACCCGCCCGGGAATACACAGCTCACTACCCAGCTCGAAAAGTTCGTGCTGGATGTTGGCAAGGCAGGTCGCCACATTGGCGGGAAGGCCTCCCTCGGCAATCAGTACACCAATTGCGCAGTTCAATTCATCGACTGTACCAAATGCCTCTACTCGCGCATCGTATTTGAGTACCCGGTCGCCGGTGCCGAGCCCCGTGGTTCCGTCGTCTCCGGTTCGCGTGTAGATCCTGGTGAGTCGGTTGCCCATTGCTGTCACATTGGTTTTGATGGAATGGAAACAGATTGCTCTGCTCCATGGTAACGCGTGAAGGGGACTCCATACAGTTGTTCCAGATATTCCGGCGCTAACAGATCAGTGGCTGGGCCGAATTCCCAGCGCCCATTCCCGTGTACAAGTAACACGGAAGAACAAAATCGTGAGGCCAGCACCGGATCATGAATGCTCGCTACGATAATTTTTCCCTGGTCTGTGAGCCCGGACATCAGGCTTAATACAGTCAGCTGGTGCAGCGGGTCGAGATGGCTGGTGGGTTCATCAAGAAGCAGAATGGCCGGGTCCTGAACGAGCAGGCGGGCAATGGCCAGTCGTTGCCGCTCGCCGCTTGAAAGGGTGCTGCTGGTCTGTTGCTCCAGTCCTGCAAGATCGAGTCTTTTCAATGCATGGGTGGCAGCACGCTCATCATCAATACTTTCAGTTTGCCACAGCCCGAGGCGTGCATAGGCGCCCAGTATGGCGTTCTCAATCACCGTCGTAGGGAAAGCATCATCCTGAGCCTGAAGGAGCATGCCGAGCTCTCGGGCGATTGTCGATCGATCCAGGTCAGCGATATTACGACCCGTTAGCTGCACTGTGCCTTGCCGCGGCGTTCTGAGCCCCGCAAGGGTCAGCATTGTCAGGGTTTTTCCCACACCGTTTGGGCCGAGGATGCCGATAAATTCACCGGGGAGCAGATTCAGCTCCAGATCGCTGACCAGGATTCGGTCGTGAATCGCGACCGTCAGGGCGGTACATGCCAAAGATGATTTCATGGGAAGGTTATACCACGGACAAAAAAAACCCCGCTTGGGGAGCGGGGTTCAGTACTTGTTGTTGTTGTCGTGAAGTTGGTTTCTGTATCAATGGTGCGGTTGTGGTGATTTTATTATTATTATCTCCGCTATTTTCTTCTTCTTATGTTTTTATTCTTCTTTTCATTGCGTCTTCTGGCTTCGATGTCTGTTTTGATAGATGTCGAAAACTGCTCCGTATGATTGAAACCTTTATTGTGCGCAGGGGACTAGTTAGCAAGACTCATGCCAACACGGGGAATGTTTTTTCAAAATAGTGACTTATCGCTGAATGATCTTGCGGCTTGCTAAGACTGGGCCGATAAATGTAAAAAAATCCGACAGTTTTATGTAATATCGAATATCAGGCAAAAACAGTGATTGGTTCCGTAACAGATGGTTTTAACAGGGGTTTTATCATTTTATTATTGAGTAAGCAGTATGCTGATCACCGTGCCGACAGGACATTGAGAGCCTGAATCTGCTCTTTTGCCATAGAAACACAATCAATATTGAGGTGTTGTGTAAGATATTCCGACATTCAGCTGGAGCAGGAATATCGATCTACTTTCTTCCGATCGGCACAAGCTTTGACCAGGGCCGGTCGAAATGCCGTTCCCAGATGACTTCACCCGCCGTATAGAGGAATGAGTCTCTGCTGATCCAGGTGACTGGCAACGGGTTCAGGGATTTATCACGAACCAGCACCTTGCGAACCGGCCGCTTTGAGGGGATGAGCATTTCCAGTCGGGTATTGTCGCCGTCTGTAACGACATAGGTGATTACCGTACCGTCCGGCTTCCACGAAGGCGCGCGATAACGGTTCCTGCCGGGCAGCAGTAGCACCGGGGGACCATCCATTTGCTGCGTGTATATTCCCGGGCGCTTGCGGTTTTCAGCGACATAGATGACTCTGGATCCGTCTGTGCTGACTGCCGGCTGTAATTCGTCCCCGGAATCGAAGGTGATCAGCTTCAGTAGCAGCGAATCCGTATCCAGCTCCCAGATACCGTAGCTGCCCCCCCGGTTAGAGGATATGAGCATGCGCTTGCTATCGGGTAGCCAGACTGGCGAACGGTGATCGTAATTGCCGAAAGTAATCTGTCGTCGCTGAGTGTTGCTCCTGTCGGTCACTATTATCTGCTGAATCGAGCCATCTGCTACTTGATAGGCTATATGCCGGCCATCGGGAGAAATGGCAGCGCAGCAAGCCAGCTCTTCCGGTGAGGATAACTTCAGAATTGACCCTCCCCGGATGGGCATCAGCTGGATCCGGCCGCCCTGAGCAACTATCAGCTCCGTGCCTGAAGGCATGACGGCGATGGATAGCTCATGGCCCGCTGCAGCATTCACCGGGCCTGCCAGCGCCAACAAGGAGCAAAGGAAAAGCAAGCATCTTGAGATCATGAGGCCAACGTGGTGCTCGAGCACCAGACCCCACCGGACCTTCGCGGGTCTGCTGCAACACAGCACCCTTCGTCTGAGCACCAGCTTGCGGCACCCACACCTCCGAAGTACATGGAAAGTGAGTCAAATGGGCGCTGGGGTACCGGCAACTGACCAATGGGCAAGTCCGGCTCACAGGCTACCCGGTATCCTTCATCGGTGAATTCGACATGGGCACGCGGGTGCCGGACGGCCTCATCGAGTGGCATTTTCAGATACAGGTGGTTGACCAGGGTTTGCAATATTGCGGTTGTGATCCGGTCTGCCCCCGGGGAGCCGATTGCCAGCACTTCTCCATTGTCGTTACGCGCTGCAGAGGGCGCCATATTGGAAGGCAACCGGCAGCCAGGTGGGCCGATATCAAGACCGTGTTTGTTCAGCTCCAGCTCACCCAGGCAGTTGTTCAGCCAGATACCTGTACCCGGCGGCATGTCCCCCGTACCGTAACCAGCCGACATGGTAATCGAGCAGGCGAGACCATTGTTGTCGACAGCCGAGGTGTGGCAGGTGGAACCAGCTTCCATGACACGATCAGGGTTTCCGGTTCCGGCCAGTTCAAGCAGCCGTGCCGCATCTGTTGCCAGTTGGTTGCTGTGATCCAGGTGCTCTCTTCGGTATCCAAGCACCGCACGTTGCACCTCGATTAGTTGCATCAGGCTTGCTTCATTCCAATGGTGAATCGGCCGATGAGCCATTAGCTGCAGCATGGCGCCGAGTACGGCACCACCGATGGCGGGCGGCGGGTTGGTTGCGATCTGCCATGCACCGCTGGATATGATCAGGCTTTCTCTGGGTATGGTTGCGTAACTGGTCAAATCGTCGTAGCTCATGCGACCGCCGGAGCTTGTTGTATATTCGGCCATCGCCCTGCCAAGTGCACCGGAATAAAATTCTTCCGGTCCTTTTTCAGCAATGGATTCCAGCGTGTCCGCCAGATGAGGAATCCTGATTGTTTCACCCACCGCTCTGAGCCTGCCATCCTCATGGTGCAGAGCGTTGAAGCCGTCCGCTGCCCTCCCGAATATGGGTGTGCCGGAGTAAACAAGGTAGTCATAGGAGGCCTGCGGTAAAGGGAACCCCCGCCGGCTGATATCGATGGCCGGTTCCAGAAGAACTTTCCACGGCAGCAGTCCATATTGTTTTGATGCGGAGCCGAATGCCGCGATGCCACCTGGAACCCCGACTGTATCCGGTCCTACGATTGTTGTAACGCCACCGCCGTAGTCCATGTGAATCGCAACGCTGACCCGCTCGGAACAATCTGTATTGCATCCTTTTCCAGGTGCGGCGACGTAGCCGTCCAGCGTTACGGGTGCTGATCCTTCCTGCCAGACGGTAATGTAGCCACCGCATCCCAGCGAACAAACACCCGGCTCGGTGTTGATCGATACCAGCGCAGCAGCGATTGCTGCATCGACTGCATTGCCGCCGTTCTCTGCCATAACTGCCCCGGCGGCAGCGGCATGTTGCGAGGTGGTTGCGATCGCGATTTTCAAAAAATGATCACCGAGCGAATACTGCGACCTTTGTGCATCAGATCGAAAGCCGTGTTGATCTCATCAAGTGGCATGGAATGGGTCACCATTTCATCAATTTTAATTTCGCCTCCCATGTATTGGTCTACATAGCCGGGCAGTTCGGTGCGTCCTTTTACACCCCCAAATGCCGTGCCGCGCCACACTCGCCCGGTCACCAGTTGGAAGGGGCGGGTGCTTATTTCCTGACCCGCGCCTGCGACACCGATAATGGTCGACTCACCCCATCCCTTGTGGCAACACTCAAGTGCTGCACGCATCAGCGAAGTGTTACCGATACATTCGAATGAGTAGTCAACACCGCCATCGGTCAGATCGACAATGACCTCCTGAATCGGCACATCATGATCGGAGGGATTGATGGTGTCGGTAGCACCCAGTTGCCGGGCGAACTCGAATTTGCCGGGATTGATATCAATGGCAATGATTCGTTCAGCCCTGGCCATCATCAGCCCCTGAATGACACTCAAGCCAATTCCGCCAAGACCGAACACAGCAGCGGTTGCGCCGGGTGTCACCTTCGCTGTATTGAGTACTGCTCCGATCCCGGTAGTGATACCGCAACCCAGCAGGCAGATTTTTTCGAGCGGGGCATCTGGTCTGATTTTTGCCAGCGCGATTTCTGGCAGCACAGATAATTCAGAGAAAGTTGAAGTGCCCATGTAATGATGAATGACCCTGCCGGATGATGAGAAGCGGCTGCTGCCATCCGGCATCATGCCCTGCCCCTGGGTGATTCGAATCGCCTGACAAAGATTGGTTTTGCCCGATGTGCAAAACGAACATTCGCGGCACTCCGGTGTGTACAGCGGTATCACATGGTCGCCCGGTTTGAGCGATTGAACGCCGGAGCCTGTCTCCTCGACGATTGCGCCTCCTTCGTGCCCCAGAATGGCCGGGAACAGGCCTTCAGGATCGGCTCCTGACAGCGTGAACGCATCAGTATGGCAAACCCCGGTCGCCACATTGCGAATCAGAACCTCCCCGGCATGAGGCCCCTCGACATCAATCTCCTCGATCGAAAGCGGTTGGCCTGCCTCCCATGCTACTGCTGCTCTGGACTTCATTTCTCTAACCCTCTTTCCGGTCTCATTCCCGAATGTTTGTTCGCTGCGGAATAAACTGTTGTACTACCTTAAACCAACTCAACAGATATTTGCTCATGGACCTCAATAAACTCAGAGACCGCTTGTCCGAGATCGACCGGCAGCTGGTCGAATTTGTCGCGGAGCGACAGTCGATCGTCGAGGAAATCGGCACACTCAAGCGATCAGAACAACGACCAACCCGCGATTTCAGCCGTGAAAAGCGAGTACTCGATGGTGCCCGCGCCCAGGCAGAGGCACTGGGCGTATCGCCGAAGTTGGCAGAATCACTGATGCGACTTTTGATTCAATCATCGTTGACCAACCAGGAGCAGGCCCGCGTCCGTGCCGAGGGTCACGGGACCGGCCGTGCGGCACTGGTGATCGGTGGTAGTGGCCAGATGGGGCGCTGGTTTTCGAAGTTTCTTGATTCGCAAGGTTTCGATGTAACCATTGCGGATCCGGCACCGTCTGATTCCGGCTATCGTTATTTGGCAGACTGGCGAGAGGCCGAAGACAATTTTGCAGTGACTGTCATTTCAGCGCCCATCAGCATTACGGCTGACATATTGTCGCAGTTGGCAGAGCATCCCAGGCAGGGGTTAATTCTGGATATTGGCTCACTGAAATCGCCGCTGACCGATAACTTGAGGGCTGTTGCAGCAACAGGCAGCAAGATCACTTCTTTGCATCCGATGTTTGGTCCGGATACGGAACTTTTGTCCGGCCGTCACGTGATTTTCATGGATGCGGGATCAAAACAGGCTCTTGAAGAAGCGAAACACCTGTTTTCATCAACCATGGCAATCCAGATTGATATGGAGCTCGAAGATCATGATCGGTTGATCGCCTATGTGCTCGGCCTGTCTCATGCACTGAACGTGGCATTTTTTACTGCATTGGCCGAGAGTGGCGAGGCGGCGCCCAATCTCTCCAAGCTTTCAAGCACGACTTTTGATGCGCAGCTGGCAGTTGCAGAACTGGTGGCACAGGACAATCCCCATTTGTATTTTGAAATCCAGAAATTGAACCCCTACGGACTTGCGCCATTGGAAGAGTTATCAAAAGCAGTACAGAGGATTGCACAGATGGTGGAGTCGGGGGATGAGGAAGCGTTTGCCCAATTAATGAAACGCGGGAAGGAGTACCTCGGCAAACGAGAGCAGGCTCGGGGTTGATCAGCTCAATCGTGCTGCGGCTGCAGCAACATGCCCGGCAAGAGATGCCACAAATACCTTTAGACTCGTCATGTCTGACATATTGCTATATTCGCCGGTATCAATCGCGCTGCGTGGTGACGCAAGCAATGCGGCAGTTGTGTAGAGCTGTTCCTGGATAAGCCTCTGGCAAAGAATATCGTAGCGCTTGAGGTATGAAGCACCCCTGAAGTCCTCAAAGACAGCGTAATGCGGTGACTGCTCCCTGATTGCTGAACGAGACTTCTCTGCGTCTTCGACGAGCATAAGCCATCCAACAAAAGGTTTTGGCTGTTTTCCGAAAGCCCCTTCTCTGTAGGCCGTCCAGAAATCGTGGGCTGTTCCAATCGCTTCCTCGGTCCGATTATTAAAATTGTTTCCGAATGACGGGCCCACTTGGCTTTTTAGTTCTATTGCTGCGATTAGCTCTCCCCGGTAAATCACCAGGAGATCCCAGAGTTTTGTAGGTCGAAAATAACCTGGTAGAGTCAAAACAGAACGCTCCTGGTGAATATCCGCATCAGAAAGCCCGTTTGCACGAACGAGATCAATGATCAAACTGACAAAATCATCCATATTCTTGCCGGCAGTTACTCCGGC
Source organism: Gammaproteobacteria bacterium (assembly GCA_024277915.1). GTDB lineage: Bacteria > Pseudomonadota > Gammaproteobacteria > Steroidobacterales > JAJRUG01. Next base: position 10,399 of record JAJRUG010000057.1, on the reverse strand, counting down.
GCGCTCACCCTGGTCGGCTTTCCCCGACTGCATCTGTTTCTGTCGAGCCTTTTCTCTGGTAACCCAAAAAGTTGTTACAGCGCATCTCGCTTTGTTTTCATAGTTTGCTAAATTGAGCGCCATTTAATTTCCACTCTCAGCGAGGGCTTCTGACTCTTGATTATTGAGCTTAAAGAGTTTGCATGCCACCGAGTCACATGCAGATCGGTCTCGACTAATGGCTGCTTTGGCAAGCTCTAATCGAAATTCTTCAGGTACATCTTCCCAATGAGGAACACGAATTCGACGCAGATACTGAGCCTGAAAGCGCAAGTAGCCTCCCCTCATCTTCGTAGAATATGTGGCTATAAAGAGGCGAGTCACTGCGGAAAGAAGGATTGCCTGAAGAGCCCGGAGATCCCATCGCTCGGCAACCACGTAATACAAATTGTGATGGGGATAGAGGTTGCCATCTTCAAAAACGATATTTGCTTCACCCTTTATATCGGGAATCAGTAACTTGGATTTCCTGGTCAATTCCGGGTGTATTCGATCAATCGTCCTATACCAGCGATCTGGATTCTTCCTGGCGCAGTGGCGTTGAGCTATCTGCTCTTTACGGCTCTCCAAATACCTCGCTAACCGTGGATAGTCGGCCAAATCAACCAGGCCGCTGGTCTCGGCAAAGGGGTTGACTACGCCTTTGCCTTGCCATTGAATTTCACCGGAAATAATATCCCGTGTCATTGCTAGTGGCAGCTTTCGATCATCTTCAACATCAAGCGCGTCGAAATCACCAATGAATACTTTATCAGCACCTGTAGCCACTCCGATCCCGACTTTACATCCTGCTTCTTCAAGAGTCGGAAACTCTCGCTCCAGCCTGCGAATGAGTTCCGTCTGGGTCGCAGATTCAAAGAGCCAGGGCTCTGAGCCATTCGTAACACCAGCGAACACCCTGACGCGGGATGTTTTCTTCTGCCTGTTTGCCGTTAGTTCTCTGGCTAATGAGTTCAATCCATTTTGCTTGGTTGCAGATCTGTTGGCGACGCGGGTAGGGCCGGGTTGATTTCGGTCGATAATGAAGATAGCGGGATAAGCGCTAACCTCACTTTGAAATGCTGGGGTATCTGCCATGTCCACCAAAACCTTTAGATGAAAATTCTCTGCTATGTAATTTCGCAAAGGCCCCCCATAGCGATTCTTCATCCACCTGTCCGCGCAAATAAGTCCGAGACTGCCGCCCGCTTTAAGCAGTTTCAGTGAGCGCTCGATGAATGGAATGTATATGTCAGATCGATCGAACATGGTCTGGAAGCGACTTCTGTATTCGGCTAACAATGGTTCAGGGATACGTTCTTGCCGAATGTATGGGGGATTCCCGACGACAAAGTCAAAATCATGTGAAACAGGTGAAAGAAGGAAGTCATCACATTTTAGCCAGCAATCTGCGAGTGAGTGACCTGCCTTACTAGCGATACCTGCGTTAGCCAGCTTTTCAATCAGGCGAGTTCGTGTTTCGGAATATGTGGCTCGATGCAGCTCGACTGCGTGGATTGCTCCCCCCAACTCATCCACAATTGATTGACTGGCACGATCCCTTTTCCACGCATCCAGCAGACGATCAATCATCGGGAGGAGAAAATCACCACTTCCGAACGATGGTTCCAGAATTCTCTGCTGATATATTGGTCGATCTGCCGTATAGCCTACCAAGTCGAGAATAAATTCAACAACCTCTACTCTGGTAAATATTGCACCACGTGCTTCAATCCCGCCATTCGTGGCTAAATTCTCTAACGCGAGACTGACGCTCTCACGAGGTGTTCCGTCTATGTTGGGAGGCAAGTCTAAGCTGAACTGTTGGGACGCCAAGTCATACTCCGTTAAATGCCCGGTGATCTAAAAATAGAACCATTTATAGTCGCGATCAACTTCGATATATGGGCTAAACCTGAGTTTAGCGGCCTGACCCCGGTCTGATGGGAAAATCGTTGCTGTCTACGGCCAGATTAGCGAGTAGGTCAATGCGAGTCTAGCCAGATTTATCAGAGCTTGACTGGCCCCGTCTCAACAGAAACAGAAACAGCGGCACACCAACCATAGCAGTAATGGCGCCAACAGGAAGCTGACGGGGGGCGACAATCGTTCGTGCCAGCGTATCGGCGATGACCAGCAGACTGCCACCAACCAATATCGCTCCGGGAATCACGCTGCGGTGATCCGCGGTACTGACCAGGCGAATCAGATGGGGCACCACCAGCCCGACAAATCCAACCGTGCCGGCAGTGGTTACCGCAACTGCAGTGAGCAGGGCGCTCAAAAAATAAACCATGATCCGCATCGGCCGGACGCTGAGTCCCAGCAGGGCAGCTTGTTGGTCGCCGGTAGCCAATACATTCAGCGAGTTGGCCAGTGCCAGGCCGATCAAGCCGGCTCCACCAGCTGTAACCAGGCTTGGTATTGGATTTCCTGCAAATGAGAAATCCCCCATCAGCCAGAACAGGATGCCGCGCAGATTGGCATCGGGTGTCATGACCAGCATCAGGCTGACCATAGCGCTCCAGCCCGCGGCGATGACTACACCAGTCAGTAGCAGGCGTCCTGGTGTCCACGCGCCATCTGAGCGGGCGATCATGAATACCAGCAGGGTGCTGCCCAAAGACCCGGCGAAGGCGCTGATATCTACCACCAGTGCAGATGCGCCAGCGATCATTGCTGCTAATGCCGCTACGGCTGCTCCACCCGAGGTGCCCAGAATGTAGGGGTCAGCCAGTGGATTGCGCAGCAATACTTGCATCAGCACACCAGCCAGTGCCAAAGAGGCGCCCGTCCCAAAGGCAGCCAGCGCCCGCGGCAAGCGCAGCTTCAGAATAATATCTCTGGCTCCGGGATCAGCCGTACCCTGGATCATTTGCCACAGGGTTTCCCAATTAGCAGAGCCGCTGCCGGTTGATAGTGCGATCAGCAGCGCGGCTGCTGCAATCCCGCTGGTCAGGGCGATGAGCGATTTTGGCTGAATCCGCATGGCGTGGAAGTGTACGCATGACGAGAGGTTGATACGAATCTGGAATCAGGCCCGTGACACCGTGATCCGGAATGTGGAAAGATAGTACAGTTGACCGTGAAGTTTCAGGGGGCGTCATAGCAGCAAATGGACGATATTGACCCACAGGGATACAGAGCTAACGTAGGCATCATTCTCAGCGATGAGAATGGTTCTGTGCTGCTGGCCGGACGGTTGGGGAATTCCGGATGGCAGTTTCCCCAAGGTGGTGTCAACCTTGATGAATCGCCCGAGCAAGCCATGTACCGTGAGCTGCAAGAAGAGTTAGGGCTGCGTATAGAGGATGTGGACTTGCTGGGTAGTACCAGTGAATGGCTCAAATACCAATTGCCCGAGCGCTTTATTCGCAAAGGGTCGGAGCCGGTATGCATTGGCCAGAAGCAGATATGGTTTCTGCTGAAGCTGATTTCACCGGAGAGTCATGTACGCCTTGATACGATGGGAGAACCGGAATTCGACCGATGGCGGTGGGTTGATTACTGGCGACCTGTTAAAGAAGTTATTTATTTCAAACGCCAGGTTTATATTCAGGCACTTGATGAACTGGGGCCGGCTTTGTTTCCTCATGGGGTACCGCCAAGACCACAATGGTGGCCTCAGAAATGGCAGAAAACACCAGACGTATAATATGACCAGGCGCAACCTCATTATCAATACACGTCTGCCGCGTATTTCCCGCGTGGCGATTGCCATAGGGCTGGTCAGTTCTGTTGTTGTTGTGTGGCTGGCGTATCAGCTAGGGCAAATTCAGGCGGGTCATAACCGTTTCGAGGCTCGTGCCGAATACCAGAGTTTGCAGAATCAACTTGCCCAGGTTGAAACTGATAACGAAGAGTTAAGCAGGAAAGTTGCCCAGCTGGAGATGAGCATCAAGATCAGCTCCGAGGCCTACAAACTGGTAGAGGGCGGGCAGCAAGACCTGCAGGCGACCATACTCGAGCAACAGGAACAGCTGGAGTTCTATAAAGGGATTGTTTCATCTCCGAACCAGGAGGCCGGGATACGCATTCAAGGGTTCGAGTTATTGAAGGGAGATGCGGCCACTTCATACAGTGTGCGGCTGGTACTGGCACAAACATTGCGCAGCAACCGGACAATCAACGGGTTTGTGGAAATGCGTGTGGAAGGAATCCGGGACGGTGAACCTGTCTCGCTGAATCTTGCGCAGATGTCCGGATCCGAGCCGCTGAGTAACAGGCTGAATTTTTCTTTTCGGTATTTTCAGGGCCTTCGGACGGTACTCGTTCTTCCAGACGGATTTGCGCCGCAGCGCGTTATAGTCAAGCTTACGCCCAAAGGCAGAGCCGCCAAGGCGGTGGAGGAAACGTTTGACTGGAACGTTCGAACGAGTTGATCCTCGACAGGAATATCCGCATGGTGTGACCGGAGTCTGGTTTTACCCAAGTTAGCAAAGCTACACTATCCATCAGGCTCGGATTATTCGCCTCAACAATGGCATGGGAGAAGGTATGTTTGGCAAGAATCGACGGAAACACGTTGCGATTCAGACTCTGATAGGCGCAGGAACCCGCATTGAGGGGGATCTGCACTTTGAGGGCGGCTGCCATATCGATGGCGTGGTACACGGTAGTGTCGTTGCGGATCGCGATCCGGAGGGCTATCTGAGTATCAGCGAGGATGGTCGTGTAGAGGGCAGCGTGAGCGTACCGAGGATCATCCTGAACGGTACGGTACAGGGTGATGTGCATGCCAGTGAACGGGTAGAGCTGGGCACGACGGCACGGGTGATCGGTGATCTTTACTACGAACTGCTGGAAATGGTCGCCGGCGCAGAAGTAAACGGCAAGTTGATTCATGAACCCGGTGCGACAAAAGAAAAACAAAAGGCCAAGGTCGTCCAGAATCAGGTTGCTGACGAGAAAGGTGATACGCTGAACATCAGGGGCGCTGTAGTATCCTGATTACTGTTTCTCAAGCCACACCGACGCGCTCCGGTCAATCAACAATAGTGTGGTAACTTAAACGCAATCTTTGTCGCAGAGCAGCGCGTGTCCGAACAGTCTCAGGTTCTCGCCGCAGTAGATCTCGGTTCAAACAGCTTCCATATGGTTGTTGCCCGGTTCTCTCACGGGCAACTCACAGTCATTGACCGGCTGCGTGAAATGGTACGGCTTGCCGCCGGGCTGGATCACACCGGTCGGCTGGATCAGTTGAGCCGGCAAAGAGCAGTCGAGTGCTTGTCCCGATTCGGGGAGCGGTTGCGCGATTTTCCCGAACATCGCGTGCGCATCGTTGGCACCAATACACTGCGCAGGCTGAGAAAAGGTGATGCCTTTCTGGAAGAGGCAGAAAACCTGCTGGGTCATGGCGTGGAAATTATTTCCGGAATAGAAGAAGCTCGCCTGATTTATCTTGGCTCCAGCCACAGCCTGCCCGCGGTAGAGGGCTCGCAATTGGTGGTGGATATTGGTGGTGGCAGTACCGAGATCATTCATGGCTCCGGACCGGAGCCAAAATCAATGGTGAGCCTGCAGGTGGGATGTGTCGGGTTAAGTGAAACCTGCTTCGCTGGTGGCAAATTAACAGCCTCAAGGTTCAAACATGCCAGACTCGCCGCGCGTCTTGAGCTCGAACCGGTGAAATCAATGTTTTGGCAAGTTGCTCCCGAACGAGTGACCGGCACATCAGGAACGATTCGTGCGGCGCAGGCGGTATTGACTGCGATGCATACGAAGCGCATCACGATTACATCAAAGGGCCTTGATCAACTGATTTCAGCCATAGTCGATGCCGGGCATCTCGACAAGCTGCACCTTGATGGGTTGTCGGCGGAGCGCGCCCCTGTGTTTCCCGGCGGCGTAGCGATTCTCGCTGAAGTGATGGCGACGCTGGATGTGAAGCATATGATCGTATCCGATGGTGCACTTCGGGAAGGGATTTTGTATGACCTGGTCGGTCGGCTAACGGATGAAGATGCGAGAGTCCGAACCATCCGGGCGATGCAGGCCAGGTTCCATGTCGACCTCGAACAGGCACAGCGTGTTGAGCACACAGCACTGATGTTGATCAATCAGGTGAAGGCCGAGTGGGATCTGGCCCGGCCTTCTGATCGGTTGATTCTTTCCTGGGCAGCAAAGCTGCATGAGGTGGGCCTGGATATCGCCCACTCCGGGTATCATCACCATGCGGCTTATCTGCTTGAACATGCCGATATGCCGGGTTTCCCACGAGACGAACAGCGCCTGTTGGCCTGTCTGGTGGGCGCGCATCGCAAGAAATTCAATCCTGATCTGTTTTTCGAAATGCAGCGAAGCCGGCAAAAACGGGTTGTTCGATTGGCGATAATTTTGCGACTGGCGGTACTGTTTCACCGCAGTCGTACCACCGCGGCATTGCCGGAGGTGACCCTACAGGCGAAGAGTCGCTGGTTGAGATTGCTATTGCCCGCCGGGTGGCAGGAGTCCAGCCCCCTGACCATGGCAGACCTCGATCGTGAGGCGGCCTATCTGAACTCAGCAGAGTTTGATCTTGAGATAGGGGAAACAGGGTCGAGCTGAAGCTACCCTGACTCTGACAACTGTTGCAGGAAAACAGATTGCGCATTGATTCGCGGTGCTCCCTGCTCAGGGTACAGTAGCCGGTATTGTCCATCTGGCAACAATTCCCATGCCATACAGTTATCACTCAGACAGGTATCAAGATCCCCGATCAGCCGTTTCCTGGTTTCCGGATCATCAATCGGGAAGCTGACTTCTATACGGCGAAAGAAATTACGATCCATCCAGTCTGCGCTCGCGCAGTAAACATTTTCCTCGCCATTGGCGTGGAAGTAGTACACGCGGCTGTGTTCCAGAAACCGGCCGACCAGCGAGCGAACCCGGATATTCTCCGAGATGCCCGGTATGCCCGGCCGCAGGCAGCAAATGCCCCTGATGATCAGATCAACCATTACGCCTGCGTTAGCTGCTTTGTAGAGCGCATGTATCACTTCGGGTTCAACCAGGGCGTTGAGCTTGGCAATGATGTGCCCATTGCCGCCATTGGCCACATTGCGGGTTTCCGATTCGATGGAACTGATTATCTGGTCGTGAAGCTGGAAAGGCGCCTGGATGAGCCGCCTTAACGGGATTGTCTGCATCATGCTGGTGAGCTGCAGGAATATCTGATGGACATCATGGCCAAGATTTTCATCTGCCGTGAGCAGGCCGTAGTCGGTATACAGTTTTGCAGTAGCCGGGTGATAATTACCGGTTCCGAGGTGGACGTAACGTCTCAGTTTGCCGTCCTCCCGTCGCACCACCATCGCAATCTTGCAATGTGTCTTGAACCCGACGACTCCATAAACAACATGCGCGCCTGCTTCCTGCAAACGATCTGCCTGGGCGATATTGGAAGCTTCATCGAAGCGAGCCCGTAACTCGATCACTACGGTGACTTCCTTGCCTGCCTGCGCTGCCTTGATCAACGCCGCGACAATCGGAGAATTGCTGCCGGGCCGGTACAGAGTCAGTTTGATTGCAAGAACATCGGGGTCTTTTGAGGCGCGACGAATGAACTCAAGCACCGGCGCGAATGACTCGTAGGGATGGTGTAAAAAAATCTGCTGGCGGCGCAGCGTGGCGAACAGATCATCCGATTCGGCAAGGCAGGCCGGCAGGCCAGGCGTGAAGCTGATGTCCTTCAGGTCCTCCCGTCTCGCCAAGTCATAAACCGCCATCAGTCGATTCAGATTGACCGGACCCTCCACACGATACAAATCAGCATTTTCCAGGCCGAACATGCGCAGCAGAAACTCCGTAAGATCTGACGGACATTCGCGGGCAACCTCAAGCCGGACTGCGGCGCCATAGCGGCTGGCCAGCAATTCGCTCTCCAGCGCCTGGGCGAGATTGCTGACTTCTTCATCATCGATATAGAGGTCACTGTTTCTGGTGACTCTGAATTGGTAGCAGCCGCTGATTTCCATTCCCGAAAACAGCTCGTCAACGAATGCATGGATTACCGATGACAGGAAAACAAAATCGCAGGGGCCGGTATCCGTGAGGTTTTCCGGTAGCTGTATGAGTCGCGGCAATGAGCGTGGTGCCTGCACGATGGCGCGATGACAAGGCCTGCCGAAGGCATGAATCCCCTCAAGGCCGACGATGAAATTAAGGCTTTTGTTGAGAATTTTCGGAAAAGGGCGAGCAGTATCAAGCAGTATCGGGCTGAGTACCGGTTCGAGCTGTTGGTGGTAGAACTCTTTCAGCCACTCGCGCTGCGCTGTGGTCCAGCGGGTGCGCCTGATAAAGCGAATTCCCTCGACGCTCAGCGCCGGAATGATGGTCTCGTTCAGGAGTCGATACTGGTTTTTTACCAGGTCATGTGCCCGAGTGCTGATTTCGGCGAGACACTGTTGAGGCATGAGCATATCAGGCCCGCCCGGTGCTGCGCCGCTTTCCAGTCGCTGTTTCAGGCTGCTGACCCTGATTTCGAAAAACTCATCGAGGTTTGTCGAAACGATGCACAGAAACTTCAAGCGCTCCAGAAGAGGCGTTTCTTCAGAAACTGCCAGCTGCATCACCCTGTTGTTGAATTCCAGGGCGCTCAGTTCCCGGTTGATAAAATAGTCGGGAAGTTTCAGGTTTGGGGCATCCACGCGGTACAGCTCTGAACGAACAAGAGAGCACCAATATATCAAGCCATACAGACCCTGTACCTGCAGGGCTCACAGTTAGCAGCAAGGACAAGTCTTAGCCGGGGTAGTTGGCAGTGTCGGTTGGCAGGTACAGTCCGCCAAGTGATATCGATGCGCTGGCGCCGGTAACTTCTGGCAAATTTGTCGGGCAACCGTCCAGTCTTTGTTTCGCCAGCCAGGCGAAGGCTACTGCCTCAATCCAGTCCGGCGGTACGCCCCATGAGTCGGTGGTATCAAACGTACAGCCTGGCGATAGTTTGCGTAGCCGCCGCAGCAGATCACTGTTTCTAGCGCCGCCACCGCAGATGCGAGCCTCGGAAAGATTCGGGGCGCACTGGTTCGCACTGGTAATTCCTCTGGCCAGCCCTTTGGCAATTTCCGCTGCGGTGAGTTCGGATAGCGTTGCCTGCACATCCCGGGCATGCGATTCGGTGCTCCCGGAATTATGATGGGTTATTTTTTGCGCATCGCCGAGCTGTTTTTGTATCCATTGCAGGTTGAAATAGTCGGTTCCGGTACTTTTTGGTTCCGGCTGTGCGAAGTAAGGATCGCTCCGCATCCGGGACAGCAGATTCTGATCAACCGTTCCTGTTTCCGCCCATGCACCCTGATCATCGAAGGGCTTGTTCAGGTGTTTCCGGCACCATGAATCCAGCAGAGTATTCCCCGGCCCGGTATCAAAGCCTGTGACCTTTCCGTCAGCAGCCAGGATAGTGATATTGGCGATACCGCCGATATTGATTACAGCACGATCAGTACCATCGTCGCCGGCAAGCCAGCGATGGAAAGCCGGCGCCAGAGGTGCTCCCTGACCACCAAGCGCCATGTCTGAATTTCTGAAATCTGCAACAACGCGGATGCCTGTTAGTGCTGCAAGTGTGCCCGGATCACCCAGTTGCAGCGAAAATGGGTGAGCAGTCTGTGGTGAGTGCAGCACGGTTTGTCCGTGGCTGCCTATCGCAGTGACGGTATCAGCAGCTGTTCCAGCTGACGCAAGCAGTTTTTGGGTAACAGCGGCAAATTGTCGCGCAACGCGGATGTGCAGGTTGCCATAGGTGTCAAGACCTGCGGTATCAGGATTCGCGATCAACGCACTTAGCTGCTGGTGTAATGAGTCTTCATAGGGTTGACTCAGTGTTTGAATAATATCCAGTCCCTGATTGCAAAATTGAACCAGTACAGCATCGACACCGTCCATGCTGGTGCCGGACATTAGTCCGATGAAACGCTGTGTAGTCATTCGTCGCCAGGTGTATTGAGAGCTATGCGTCTCCTGCCATTATCAAGGCCATCAAGCAGGGGTTGGGCAGCCTTCCGGAAGTCTGCCAGATACTGAGGGTCTATCGGGTCAGCATCCGGGAGTTTCACAGTCCTTGGATTCATGTGGACACCATTACGGCGGTACTCGTAATGTAAATGAGGTCCCGATGCCAGGCCGGTGGAGCCAACATAGCCGATCACATGACCTTGTTTGACCCGGGATCCATAACGTGCGGACTTTGAAAACCCGTTCAGGTGCGCATAAAGAGTGGTGATATTGCTGCCATGCTGCAAAATAACTGCGTTGCCATAGCCACCTTTCCTGCCACGGTGAATAATTTTACCATCTCCGGCCGCCTTTACCGGTGTCCCTCGTGGTGCTGCGTAGTCAACGCCACGGTGCGCTCTTATCGTGTGCAGGACCGGGTGGCGGCGATTGGGATTAAAGCTGGAGC
>JAJRUG010000056.1 GCA_024277915.1 Gammaproteobacteria bacterium | reverse complement strand
GTGATCCGTAGGAGCGGCTTCCAGCCGCGAATCTTGATTATTCGCGGCTGGAAGCCGCTCCTACGGATCACCCCGCAATTCTTATAGCATACAGCCTCACAGCCGACTATATTGATCGCACGAATCACTTTTTTCAGACCAGGCAACCAAAGTGGCGAACCTTAAACTCTACACCTACTTCAGAAGCTCATCTGCCTACCGGATACGGATCGCATTGAACCTGAAGCACCTGGCCTACCAATCCTGCCCGGTCAATCTGTTGCAGGGCGAGCAAAAGTCGGATGAGTACCGCAAGCTGCACCAGCAGGGCCTGGTACCCACACTCGCTGATGGCGATTTAATCATCAACCAGTCCTTTGCGATTCTGGAGTATCTTGAGGAGAGCTACCCGGAACACCCCCTGTTGCCGGAATCTGTAACTGATAGAGCCTGGGTACGATCACTGGCACAGGTCATCGTCACGGATACACAGCCCCACAACAATCTTCGCGTTTTGAAATTTCTCACTGGCGAACTAGGCATTGACGAACAACAGAAACTGGCCTGGTATGCCTACTGGATCAGGGAAAGTTTCTCGGCATTTGAATCACGCCTGGCGAATAGCCCGGTTCCCGGTCGATTCTGCTACGGCGATTCACCGACACTCGCTGATGTCTGCCTGATTCCTCAAATTTACAACGCCCAAAGATTCGACTGCGATCTGGCTCCCTACCCGGAAATCAATCGTATCAACGAAGAATGCCTGAGCCTTCCCGCGTTCCACGATGCTGCCCCGGAAAACCAGCCTGACGCGGTGTGACCGTGGGAGAGGCTTCCAGCCACTATTCGAGGCTGGAAGCCTCTCCCACGGTCACACCACAATTCAATCCCTGAACGCTACCCCTTTCTCGACCACCGGCGCCTCCCAGTTTTCGAAATGCTCTGAAAACCGCTTGTTCCTGTTGCCATAGGAAAGTGTCGCCTTGGCCGTGCCACCTTTCCAGATATCGTAGCGCGGATAGGTGTACTGGCCAAAAAAGGCCTCCAGGCGATCATCCATCTCGGCAAGCACTGATCGATACTCAGGGTCCGCTATCAGGTTGATTCGCTCCTCCGGATCCGATTCCAGATCATAAAGCTCATTCGGCGTTGCCAGAATACGCTTGGTATATTTCCATCTTCGGGTCTGCACGACGCGAGTGGTTATGTACTCGAAAAAAACCGTGTTATCCCAGTCAACCGGGTCTCCAACCAGTGCCGGTGCAAAACTCGCACCCGGTGAATTCGCAATCTCAAGATTGCCCAGCCCGAGATAATCGAGCAGGGTCGGCAACAGGTCATACTGATTAATCATCAGATCGCTGGTCTGGCTGCCGGGAATTTTGCCCGGGTGGGTAAAAATCAGCGGGATCTGCATATTCGCGTTGTACGCCGGAGCCGGGGTACCCCACGAGCTGTTGCCCCACAAACCAAGCTGACCGTATGCAGAACCCTGATCGGACAGGAACACAACCAGAGTATTTTCATCCAGCCCCTGTCGCTTCAACTCGGCAAGCAACCGGCCGATGCCCTCATCGACCAGGGTTGTTTCCGCCGCAACATTGGCTATTGCCTTGCGGTTATTCAGCGCCCCGATCGCGGACCAGGGCAGGCTTTCACCCACATAAGAAGGAATGCGTGCCGCCCGGGCCCAGTCGCGGAGATAGGGATGCAAGGCTTCCTGTGGCATGGCGGGTGTATTTTCCAGATAGTAATCCGCATAGTCATTGGTAGGTGGCTGGGTGACTGTCGGCGGAAGAATATAAGGGCCGTTGTAGGACACCATCAGGAAAAACGGCTGATCCTCCTGTTGTTCAGCAAGAAAACTAACCGCCCGGCGCGTCCAGAAATCAGTCACATGCTCGCCACGATCCGCAATATTGTAGAACTCGCCGTTGTCGACGACTTCAAGATCTACAAAGCTGGTCGTGTGGCCCGCCTTGAAGGTCACCCAGAAATCGAATCCGAGCTGCGCTTTCTCGTATGCACCAAGATGGTACTTCCCTACCATACCGGTTCGGTAACCCGCATCGGCCAGTGTTTGCGGCAGATTGCGATACTCTTCGATCGCAGACCAGTCCGGAACCTTGTAGGTCCCCGGCAAACCGTTGTGCACCCCGTTTTGAGAGGGCATGAGCCCCGTCAGCATGACCGCACGGGACGAGGAACACACTCCGCTGGCAGCGTAGGCATTGTCGAAACGGATCCCCTGCTCTGCCAGCTGGTCGATATTGGGGGTGCGGATCACACTATTACCGTAGGCTCCGAGCAATGAGGCACTCTGGTTGTCCGTCACAATTAATAAAAGATTGGTTCGGGGCTCAGCACTGGCGAGCACAGGAGCCATTAGATACAACGCGATGATCCAGCGTAAAACACTCATAACTATTGTTCCCCCTGATTCCTGCCAGTGAATCCTTCCCCCTATATATAGGTGCAACCAGCTGTGAGTACAATACCGCAGCATTCATTAACAAAGGGGCAGAGCAATGAACAACCATCCACATTTTACCCGCCGCCGGCTCCTGGCAGGCACGGCCGGGTTGATTGGATCGACCGCGGTACTGACTTCGGCGACAGCTTTGGCTTCACCGGCCGGCAGCAACAGCTCCCGACTGTCGATACCGGAAAACGGCCGGGCTTACGAACGTGCGCCCCTGCGAAAGGATACGATCACGGTATCAGCTATCCAGTCGCGTGTTCGAGCCGTCGATGCCGGCAATCCAGCCGGCGGGATTCGCTCAAATCTGGATCACATGCTGGAACTTATTGATAAATCACAGTCTTTCGGTGCCCCAAAAGATCTGCTGTGCTTCCATGAGTTCCCGATCCAGGGCTGGAACCCCTGGGACCGCAAGGAAACCGAGCGGGTCGCCATCGAGATTCCGGGGCCTGAGACAGAAGAAATCGCTGCCAGGGCGAAGCAATACAGGTGCTACATCAAGTTCGGCGCCTATGCGGTTGACCCGGACTGGCCCGGCCACATACTCAGCATCACCACTATTATTGGTCCGGATGGCGTCATCCTGGCCCGGGACTGGAAGGCGCGCAATATCAAAGGCGTGTTCCCCGGCTTTGAACTGGTCACAACCACTATTTATAACGTGCTCGACCAATATATAGAGATGTACGGTGAAGATGCCGTCATCCCGATCCACCGTACGGCAATCGGCAACCTGTGCACCTCATCGGTGCAACTCGAACCAGAACTGTTTCGGGTCATGGCCATTAAAGGCGCAGAATTGATTCTTCGCACCGCCTCAGGCGGCTTTACACCGGCCGATATTCAGATGTGCTCCAGATATAACAGTGTTTACACCGTTATCGTCAATAACGCGGTATCCCCTGATAACCCGGGGTTTATGGACGATGCCTTCGGGGCAGCAGGGGGAACCGCCATATACGACCCGCAGGGGGAAATACTGTCCGAAGCCAGGTCAAAGTTCGAACAACAGGCCATCGCACGGATCCCGATGGCAGCTTTCCGTGCGCGCCACCAGATTCCGGATGTCCATATGCCATTGTATTCAACAGCTTTTCAGAAATACCAGCCACGCTTCGAACCGGGGCTGTTCTCGACCTATCAGCCCACCAGCCTGCATGACGCCAAGCGCTACCTGGACAGCAAGGATCTCTGGAAACAGCGATAGACATAGCCGGCATCAGTGCAAAACCCCTGTCATACGCCTGCGCTTGCATCGCTTTCACCTGTAGCAAAACTGCAACATGTACGGCTAGGAGCCCCGGTTCAGCGACCCGCGATTCGATCAGGATATTGATGGCTGGTCAGAACAGCAGCCCGCACAGACACCGCAAGCCCCGTAATAATTGCAGCACATCCTGTTGAGTCTGCCAAACCGGCCTGCCGCACCCGGAAATCGGGTGGGGCAGGCCGTACAGAATATGGCACCATTCTCGCAACAATTGTGTTTGACTTTTCCCCGGCCAGCAGGTTAAATCCTGCCAAGTGTCACGCGAACATGTTTGGTCTCGGAACCAGAACATGTGCATCGACTGCTTGCGTGGCTTAATTACGCCAATAATCCATTCCTACAGGGAGGAATTGATGAAAAATCCAAAACTCGCACGAGCAGTAAGACTCGCAGTCCTGACAGCCGGTGCTGCTACTATCGCAGTACCTGCTATCGCACAGGAAGTGATCGAAGAGATCGTCGTTACCGGTTCACGTATTCAAAGGTCTGACCTTGAAGCTGTGAGCCCGATGACGATCATCGATAACGCAGAATTTGTCATTTCGGGCAATATCAACGTCGAACAGAAACTGGCAGAACTGTCACTGACATTGCCTTCCTTCGGCGCCAGCTCGAACAATCCCGGTGATGGTACGGCCCGGGTCAACTTGCGTGGTCTGGGCACCTCCAGAACCCTGGTACTGGTCAATGGGCGCCGCTGGATGCCCTCTACCCAATCAGGTGTTGTCGATCTGAACACGATACCCGGCACACTACTCGAACGAGTCGATATCCTGACGGGTGGTGCATCCGCTGTGTATGGTTCCGACGCAATCGCTGGTGTGGTCAATTTTGATATGATTGACGACTTCGAAGGTGTGGAAGTCACTGCGTTGTACGATGTCACGTCCGAAAGTGATGCCTACAAACTTAACCTCGACATAACGATCGGTGGCAATTTTGCCGATGGCCGCGGTAATGCTGTTCTCTACGCCGGCTATGTCAAGCGTGACCCCCTATTCCAGGGCGAAAGAGACTTTTCGAGATTTGCCCTGGGTGATGCCGCACCTGCCGGAACGCCCGGCCAGGATGGCAGCACCGGTGTAGGCGGCCCGCTGGCAGCCAGTGGCTCCTCCGGTGTTCCGGGGACTCGCGTTTTCGGTGGTCCGACTGTTACCCCTCCGGGTGGTGGCGCCGACTTCACCCTCGGAACATTTGACTCCAGCGGCAGTGCACTGCCCTGGGTCGAGCCCGACTCCCGGTTCAACTACGCACCGGACAACTTCCTGCAGTTGCCGCAGGAACGCTACACGATTTCTACCTTTGCGCATTACGACATAGCGCCCGAGGTCCGTGCCTATACAGAGCTGGCATTCTTCAGCAACAACGTTCCTCAGGAACTGGCCCCGACACCGGCCTTTCTCGGTGGGCTGGAGGTCAACCCGAACAGCCCGTACTTCGCACCTGAAGTTCAGGCGGCACTGCCCAGCCTGGGTGTTAATGCCGATGGTAATGTATCACTGCCATTCATTGGCCGCCGGATGGTCGAAAACGGTTCCCGCCAGTCCCTTGATAATCGGGATGCATTCCGTGTTCTCGCCGGCCTGAAAGGTGACATCAATGACAACTGGAGCTATGACGGGTACTACAGTCACTCAAACCTGAATTACTCACAGCTCCTGAACAATGACGTATCCGATACCCGCTTCCGCCAGGCAGTACTGGTCACGGATGACGGCCTGGCTTGTCAGGATCCCAGCGGTGGCTGTGCGCCGATGAACATCTTCGGCCCGGGCAATATCAACCAGGCAGCCATTGATTTCGTCAATGTCGGCGCTGCTAACGTCACCAATATCCAGCAGAACATTCTCAACATCTCATTCAGCGGACGCCTTGGATCCATTGGCAATGCCGATCCGATCGGTGTGGCGTTTGGTTATGAGTATCGGCGTGATGAATCCTCGTTTCGTCCTGATGAGTTCCTGTCAGCCGGCGATGTGCTGGGGTTCAATGCCGGTGAGTCCACTGCCGGTAGTTTCAGCGTCGACGAGTTCTTTGCGGAAATCGACATCCCGCTGCTCACTGACGTCCCCTTCGCCAAACACCTGAGTGTCTGGGGTGCAGTACGTTCATCCGATTACTCCACTGTCGGTAAAGTCAGTACTTACGCAGGAGCGCTCAACTGGGCGCCTGTGGATATGGTGACAATACGTGCGGGTCTCCAGACAGCAGTTCGTGCACCAAACGTGTCTGAACTGTTCCTCGGCAATGCGAACGGATTCCCCGGCGCTACCGACCCCTGTAGTGTGGGCGGCACCGCAGGCGATAACATCGCTGACAACGGCGCGGTAGGCGCAACACTGCGTGCACTCTGCGAAGCTCAGGGTGTTGCAGCAGCGAATGTGGGTATATTCACTCAGGCCAATACACAGATCGAAGGCCGCTTTGGCGGCAATCCGAACCTGACGGAAGAAACGTCTGACACCTTCACCTTTGGTATCGTCATTCGCCCGCTGGACGGTCTGGATATCACCATCGACTACTTTGATATTCAGGTTGAGGACTCAATCTCGGTACTTGGTGGCGGCGTCAATAATGTACTCGATATCTGCTACAACCAGGTACAGGATCTGAATTCTGCGTTCTGTCAGGCCATCACCCGCAGGGCGGATGGCAATGTGGATCTGGTCAACGTACTGAATGAAAATATCGGTAAGCTGGAGACCTCCGGTTTTGACGTCAATATCAACTACGTCACCGACCTGTCATTCGGACTGTTCAACCAGGATTCGACGCTGGCAATCACTTTCCGCAGCACTTTCCTGGATGAGTTCAATGTGACCCCGGTTGTCGGTCTGCCTGACGTCAACAAATGTGCCGGCAATTTCGGTGACATCTGCGGTACACCGCGTAACGAGGATCAGTTCAATACGCGCTTTACCTGGAACACAGGTCCGCTAGGTGTCTCTTTGTTGTGGAGATACCTGGGCAGCGCGGCTGACGATACCATCGAAAATGACGGTGTCGACGCCTCTACCCTGTCCGTGCCGAAAATTGACTCCATCAGCTACTTTGATCTGTCGGGGTCTTATGACGTAACGGATAATTTCCGGGTGAATGTGGGTATCAAGAATCTGTTTGAAGAACAGACCACTTTCGTCGGTGATGTTCAGCAGCAGGCCAACACCTTCCCGGAACTCTATGATGTACTTGGAAGACGTTACTTCATCAGCGGAAGCTACAGGTTCGAGTAAACGGATCCTGTTCCAAAACAGAAACGGCGGGCATATGCCCGCCGTTTTTTTACCTGCTACTTTTACCTGCTGCTCTGGCCGCCTGCTCTGGAACAGAGCGTTCCATGAAAAAATCAGATCTTGCGTGACTGGTTCCAGGCCGTGCGTGCTTCGAACGCTGCAGCAATTGCACCACATTCATTCTCGGTCAGATCCGGGTGCCACACCTCGAACAGCAGGTTGACGCGGGTCGCAGCCCCGTGGTTCCAGCTTTCATGCTCGAAAGAATCGTCGAAAGCAAATACTTCTCCCTCTCGCCATTCATGTACCGTGTCGGTCACCCGAAGCGCGGCTTCTTCACTGATGACCAGCGGCAGGTGCACGGTTGTAGCGGTATTGGCCAAACCATAATGTGGCGGGATGCGCTGCTTCCCCTTGAGTATCGAAAACAGTATTTCAGTGGGGTTACCGCCGACTTTGACCGTCGGCACCTGTTTCATCGCCTCCCGGGTTCGCGGCACCAGCTCCAGAATATCCTGATTGGCGGTCGCGTTCCTGTAGAGAAACAGGGAACTCCAGTTCAGAGATGCCGAGATTGGCTGCCATTCTTCACCGAGATCCGCAGGAACTACGCCGAGATAAGGGCCTTCATGCTCTTGGGCACGTGAACCAATGGCCAGAAACTCATCCCTGATCGCTTCAAAAGCACCCTCCAGCCCCGGTTTCCATGGCATCTGTTGATCATCGAATACGCTGGTCGGCGCAAGATCCGGCACGTAGAACAGTTGCGGCTGGTGACGCGGATCGCCGTACTCGAAAGGCTTGTCATGAGTAGCGCACCATACGGCCGCGTAAATCCTGTCGAGCTCCATCGCCGGATTACGCTGATGGAATTCCCTGACAGATCGTGTGTGGAGACCGGTAAAATGGCGCCGGAGGGCACGATCGGCAGACTGCGAACGCTCCGCTACTTCCACGGAACTGCCGGTACTCCGCCACGCATCGACCACCCTGCCATCGAGATCGGCCGCGAGAGAATACACTTGGGTGGCAGCTTCATAATCCCTCTGTTTTTCCAGGGCATAGCCCAGATAGAGGTAAGGTGTGGGGTTTTGACTGTCACAGGCAATGGCACGCCGATAATCGGCAATGGCTGATCGCAAACGTCCATCAGCCTCCGCCGCAAGTGCCTGCATACACAGTTTGTTCTGAATGTTCTCACTCTCGTGCACCCCGGCATTATTGCCACTTGGGACGCTGGACGCAATGACATACGGTTTCAGGCAACACCGGATCGGTCTGACTGGCCGATTCCGAACTGCTCCTGTACAGACCATTACTACAGGCATTGCAGGCGGCCGCCCAATCCTGTCAGAATGTACCATCGCCAACGATCATAGCCGTGACAAACCACCCATGAATGAACCCGTGCCGGAAACAAAGGATCCGTGGACGCTGTACTGGCAGGCGGACCATCTGGACAGCTGCATCGCATCCGCTTCCAAAAGCGATGCCGGGGCGATTGCGGCATTCTGGCAAAGTTTTGCCCGACGGATTGACGACACCGCATCGGTTCTTGATCTGGCGACCGGCAACGGCACTGTTCCAAGGTGTCTGCTACAGGCAAATGCCACGCTTGAGATCACCGCAGTGGACAAGGCAGACATCGACCCGATGGCCTGGCTGCAAGACGGAGGCGATCTGGGCCGAGTCGAGTTTGTCGGCAATGTGGACATATGCGCCCTGCCGTTCGCGCCTGAGCGCTTCGATGCAGTGACCAGCCAGTTCGGCCTGGAATATGCCCCCCTGGGGGCAGCTGCCCGATCAGCAGCAGAAGTACTGAAACACGGTGGCGTCATGCAACTGTTGCTCCACCATGCAGATAGCGAAATCGTCAAACCGGCGACAGCCAGACGGGATGAAATCGGCAGGCTGCTGGCCGCTGGCGGCATCATTCATGCCCTGGTTGCCTATATCAACAACCAGATTCCGCTCAAGCAACTCGAAGCAACCGGGCAAGACCACATGGATTCCGGTCATCACAAAACTGCTGCGATCAGCGGTCAGATATTTGACGGAGTCAATCGGGTGATTCTGGGCCTGCAGGAGGATCGCCGGGAGGCTGAACTGCTCGCTACCAGTATGGTCACCCGCCTGACCGCCGAACATGCACGCCTGGGACAGTTGCTGGATGCAGCATTGACTGAACAACAGGTGACAGACATACGGGAAAACCTTCAGAACTCCGGTATCGATGTGGAACGTCTCATTCCACTGATGATTGGCGAAACACCCGATAGCCAGGCGCTGATCGGCTGGCAACTATCCGGCAAAAAACGCTAGGGAACCTCTGGCAAAGTCTGTGGAGCAGCTTTGCTCCTGTCACGTTTGCATCGGGTCCTTGCCACTGCGCAGAAAGCCGACAATCGAGAGGCGCGGTGCGGTAGCAAACGGCGTAACAAACGCCACGGAATGCGGCGCAGGTATGCGAAACATGTTGAGCGCATTGTAGGCCGGTGCAAAAGCAACCTCGGTATTCCCTTCACCATCAAAGAATTGCAGCGACCCGCCCCAATCGGGATTCCAGCGGGGTGTAAAATTCAACACAAAGGCCGCGCGCCGGTTCTTGCCGGACACATTATCATCATGACGGGTCAGAAAATGGCCGGGCTCAAAACAGGTCGCCATACCATCAGTAAACTCGATGCTCTCATCTGCAGCAACGATGCGGAAAAAATCGAGAACATCAGGGCTGTTGATGAACTCGAACACCTGGTGGAGATAGTGCCCGGGAACGAGGCACTTGTGATACATATCGTAAATGGGAATTGTCTTGTAATAGTACTGAAACCCGTCATGTGCTTTTTGATAGATGAGCTTCTCAAATTCGCGGCGCTGCTCCGGAGGCAATTCCGCAACGGCATTCGCATTCATATCCATATGCCGGTCATTCACGGTACAGGCCAGATTCCACTCCCGCTGGGTGGCAAGGCAATTGTAAATGGCGTCTGCCGACTCGGGTTCGAGTACATTGGGAATATGCAGCCTGTTTTTCTTGAGAAACTCCGCTTGCAATGCCTCCGGCTCATTGTGAGCAGCAAGGCGCAGAACTGGTTCGGCTGATTTCATTATTTACCTGACAGTGCAGACCATCTGATGTGATCCCGATAGTGTACCCCTGAAGGCCAACCGTGGGTACTCCCGGCGGCTGGTCGGCGGCCCCGCGCTTTCGCGCTACCATTGGGCCACATACGGCGTATAATTCCCTATCTCAACGATTCCCCGATACGAATAAACGGAGGCTCTGTAACCTTTCAGCCCTCCATACAGGACAAGCAATGAACGAGAATGAAGCAGAAAATACTACCGCAGACCTCACAGGAAAAATGTTCCTGTACGAACAACCCGAGCTGCTCGCGAAAAGTCAGCATGCAGACCTCGGACTGTCGCGTGCCGAACGCCCGTACGATTTTGCCAGATTTGTCCAGGCAATCCCGCTCGTTGTGGCTGAAATAAGCTCCGCACAAAAGCATTACCCGATTGTATTCGCGGATCTGGATAACCCGGCTCCCCTGGCGATCGTCGGTCTCTTCGAGGACCTCAATCTTTTCGTAGGCGATGATGGAAAATGGAACCGATGGTCTTATATTCCGTCATACCTGCGCCGTCACCCGTTTGCATTCGCCAGCGGGACCGATGAAAATTTTGCCGTGGTCGTTGACCGGGCTGCGGCCGTGGTGTCGGATGATCCGGAGTATCCGTTTTTCAATGGCGACGATTTGTCCGAGAATGCCCAGGCACTGGTAGATTTCTGCGGGCAATACGAAGCAGAACGCACTCGCACAAAAACTTTCTGTACCAGACTGAAAGAACTTGAATTGCTGACACCGCAGAAAGCGGCACAACGGATTGACAGCGACGATGAACAGTTAATTGCCAACTACGTAGCGGTGGACATCCAGAGACTCAATGCACTGGACAAGGATATTCTCCAGGAACTGCACCAGGAAGGATCCCTGTCGGCAATTTTTGGCCACCTGTTCTCGCTGGAAAACTGGAATCGTTTGCTGGATCGCCGCTCGCAAAGTCAGCTGCCCGCCGGCACCAGCTGACACACCGGCACCGTGGGTAACGCAAGTATCGATACCCGGGAAGGCTGTTCGGACACAGGATCATCATGCCACTGAATATCAGCGAAAAACTTCAGACAGTCATCCGGCTCCAGCAATCGGGCATGTATGAAGGGGCCGAGAAAATATGCCGGGAGGTACTGGCCGCCGCACCGAATCAGGCTGATGCACTTCATTTCCTCGGCCTGATCAGAAAACGATCAAGAGATTTTGAAAGTGCGGAGACCTACATTCAGCAATCCTTGTCCACCAAACCCGGGCAACCGCAAGTATGGAACAGTCTCGCCAATCTAAAAGGCGATCTCGAACAATTCGAAGCGGCAGAGGAGTGCTACCGGAAGGCCACAAAACTGGATCCGAACTACGCTGAAGCATGGTTCAACTGGGGCGTCACGCTGAACAAGCAGAAGAAATATGCAGATGCCATCACCATTTTTGAAAAAGCCATTCAGTGTAATGCCCGGCAACCAAAGTATTACAACGGCCTGGGTGTGGCCTGCAAGGAAAGCGGGCAGTTCGACAAAGCCGAACAGTCCTTCAAATCAGCCCTGAAAATTGACCCGGACTACATCAAGGCAGTACATAATCTCGGCGGCGTCTACAGGGATGACAAGCGTCTTGTTGATGCAAAGCAATGCTTCCTGAATGTTTTAAAGCGAAATTCTGGCCAACAGGAAAGCCTGCAGAACCTGGCGGGGGTCTACCACGAAGAAGGCGACGCCGAAAATGCCATCATCGCCTACAACAGGATCCTCGAGATCGATCCGGTACATCTGGAAAGCCACACGATTCTGAACAACCTGTTGTGGGAAACCGAGCAGGATGAACTGTTCCTCTCATCCTATGAAAAGGCGATCAGGAAACGGCCTGATTGCGTCGAACTGCCGGTAGCCTACGCCGAAGCGCTGGAGCGGGCCGGGAAGGCCGAAAAGGCATTTGAAGTCCTCAAGGATGCCGAACACAGGTTTTATGATAACCCCCGTGTTCATCATTCTTTTGCCAACCTGTACAAGCTCATCGGTACGCTGGATGAGGCGTGCAAGAGCTTTGAAGCCTGCCTGTCGCAGCCAGACCTTACTGACGAGCAGTTTCATATCGACTATGCTGAAACCCTTATCATGAAGGGTGATGTCGAGCATGCACTGCTGCAACTGGAACACGCCGAAGCCATCGAGCCCTATGAGCAACGGATGCTCGGCTACAAGGCCGTATGCTGGAGAATTCTCGGGGATGAAAGAGAACACTGGCTCTGCAACTATGAGCGGTTCGTCAGGGCATTCGAAATCGAGGTGCCAAAAGGCTTCTCTTCTATTGCAGAATTGAACGAGGCGTATGCAGAGGTGCTGAATGAGTTGCACCGGCTCAAGCGACACCCGCTGGACCAGACCCTCAGAGGGGGTACGCAAACCTTCGCCGGCCTGTACAAGAACAAGCATGATGTCATTCGCAAAGTCAGTGAGGCAGTAAGAAATGCGGCACGCACCTATATCAGCGAACTGCCGGATGATAATACCCATCCAACCATAAGACGCCTGAAAAGCGATGTAAATTTCAGTGGCTCCTGGTCATGCAGACTGACCAGCAAAGGATTCCATACCACCCATGTCCACCCTGCCGGCTGGATCAGCGGGCCTTACTATGTCCACCTTCCGGATGAGGTCAAGAATTCAACCGAGGAAAACAAACAGGGCTGGGTAACCTTCGGCAAGAGTTCCCTGAACATGGATGAACACGATACGCCCAGAAAACTCGTCAAACCCCAGGAAGGTCTTCAGGTTTTCTTCCCGTCCTTCATCTGGCATGGAACCATTCCGTTCGAGTCTGACGACTACAGGATGACTTCTCCCTGCGATTTGATCCCGGTATAACACAGAAAATCATTACGCGGGCGATGGCCAACCGGATTTAATCCGCCCTGAGAAATATGGTAATCGTATACCGGGGACTGGTTGCATACGGAGCCACATAAGATACATGGTGATCATGGGGCACCTTGAACAGGGCGAATTGGTTAAACTTCGGTGTAATACCGAACTCATGCCGGGTGCCCTGCGTAAAAATCAGGTTGCCACCCCAATCCGGAACCCAGTCCTTGGTAAGCTGAAGTACACAGGCGCACTTTCTGTCCTCATCTTCAAAGTATTGCAGGTCATCATGATTTTTCAGGAAGTGTCCTGGCGCATACCAGGTCGCCATCGCCTCTGATTTTCTTATTGCATCATCACCCGTGATGTAACGAATAAAATCCAGGAAGTATTCCGAATTCAGAAATTCAGTCAACTTGTGCAAGAGAAGCCCGGGATCTCTTTGGGCAATATAGGCATCGATCATCGGATAGCGATTGAAAAAAAACTGATAATCTCCGGTAGCCTCCCTGAAAATATTCTGCCGCAACTGATGTTGCTGCTCGGGCGGTAGTTTGGCCAGCTCGGGCATCGGTATCGATTTATCAACACCATCTTCCCTGAATGCCACCTCCCACGGCACAGACGTACGCAGACATTCATAAATTGCTTCAGCAACCGGCTGCTGCATCACATCATCAACCACGGCATAGGTATTCTTCGAGAATGTATCCCGAATCTCATCCCAGTCCAGAGTTGAATTCAGCAGGTTTTCTACCAGATCAGGCATTGCGGTACTAATCTCCTCGCCTTGATGAAAAACAGCCCCTCCGGGTGTAAAGTACCGGACATGATGTGCTTCCTCAAGAGATATCGGATGCTCCCGGGAACCGCTATCAGCTTGCTACTGAGCTCGCTGCTGCTGACAGCCTGTGTGACAGCACCCCCTGCGATCCTGTTATCAGATCTCACGCCGACTGTACTGCTTCGTGCCGAGCCCCTTACGGGTCCGGAAAACCCTGCACCGATTGACGATATTGATCTGCTTAAACTGAGCCCGGAGATGCTCGAATTTCTGGAGACTAACGTCTATTCGAATATCAATCGCATGAAACTGAATAATTTGCTGGCAGCGATTATCTCAAATGCGACTTTTGGGCTGGAGTTTGATGATGTCACCCGTACGGCCGAGGAAACCTTTGAGCGGCGTCTGGGCAACTGTCTTTCCTTTACCAGCATGTTTGTCGCCCTGGCGCGGCAGGTCGGACTCACTGCCAGCTATCAGGAAGTTGATGTCCCGCCCGAGTGGACCCATGAGGGAGGCGTTTTTGTACTGAGCCGGCATGTCAATGTACATATCGATCTGGGCAAACGCGGCATACAGGTTGTGGATTTCAATATCGAGAACTTCCGCACCAGTTATGATCGAAGAGTCGTATCAGACCGGCGCGCCAGTGCACATTACTATAACAATGTCGGAGTCGAGCGAATGCAGGCAGGGCAAACCAGCGAATCAGTCCGGTATTTCCGCAAGGCAATTGATCAGGATTATGATTTCGGCCCGGCGTGGAACAACCTTGGTACGCTGTACTCACAATCGGGGCATCCCCTGTATGCAGAGGCGGCCTACTTGCAGGCCCTGGAAGTAAACCCCCGGGAGTTTGTCGCCATGAGCAACCTGGTCAAGCTATATGAGCGCACGGACCAGCTCGAGCAGGCAACCCAATACCGCCGGCAGGCCATGATCCACCGCATACGTAACCCTTACTACAGATACCACCTGGCACGGCAGGCATTTTTTGCCCGGGATTTTGATACAGCCATCAGGCACCTCAAATTTGCAACCGATAAAAAAGAAAATGAAGACACATTTTACTTTCTGCTGGGCCTGAGCTACCTGCAAAAAGGGGATAAAGCTGCGGCGCGTCAATGGCTGGCAAAAGCAGAAGAAGTCGCCGAAGACACGGCACAGCAAAGCAAATACCACGACAAGCTGGAAATGCTGCTCTCAGCGCAAAATTAGTGTGCCGGCAACCCGGAATTCACCGAATCCGAGCCTCCCGGCCCATATCTGCAGCCCACTCCCGGAGCTTGGCCACACTGTGGCAAACACGCATGAACGCTGGCGATTATGGCGTATCGGGCTTGCCTCATGATGGCCGGCGAGGTAGGGTGAATCAGCTAATAAAAGGCTAAACCCGCCGTAGACGGGACAGGCGCGATTTTGGATGAATGACTCGCTATTTTTGTGAGTGGAAAAAAATTATTGGCGAGGAACCTGGACGGGGGAAGGCAGATCAGCTGTCTTCGCGTGAGTGTTCAAGGTATCCAGCCCTTACACAGTTTTATCAGGAGGATAGTTGCATGCGGAAATTAGGTGCACTCATGGGGATGCTCGTACTGGGCAGTTTGTCGGTGCAAGCTCACGCCGCTACAGTTGCTACTGATGTTGCAGGCCTGCACGGCAGGGCGGAGCATACTTGTCTTAGTGTATTTCCTTTGTTCTTCCCTCAGGATTGTACTGCCAGTGGTTCAGCAGATCTCGGGTTGGCTTTCGCTGATACGCAACAAGGGCCATTAAACAGCGGTGCTTTTTATGCTGCCGGCACTGCCCCTGACCCTACCAGCGGCTGCACCATTGATGACAATGGTACTCCCGGTGACCTGACTGATGATAGATGGAAAGACTGCGGCAGTGCGGAAATAGGTGATAACAAAACCAACTTGCCGATCACCGGTACGGTGACTGTAGATGACAGCGGCACACCCGGAGTTGCCACCGACGACACCGTCTCTTTTGTACTAACTATTGGAGCCGGTCAAAGGTTTACCAGCACCAGTGGGGGTGGAATGCTGGAGAGTTGGACCAGTATCGTACACACGCTGACTGCTTATGCCGCGGATTCTGCAACTGCCAATGGAGATGGTGGTTTTGACTATGTAATCGGATCTGCGGGCATGATGCATGACATCGTTACCCAGGATATTGATCCTACTGATGACGTCCCTGATGTTGGCGTCATTCCGGGCTCTGGCGGAGGGTTTGGCAATAGCGAGCACGGCAGCAACCTGAGCGGCTGTCCACCTGGAAATATTCTGCCTGCTTGTGTTGGTGAACCGGATGATGTGAATGTATGGTCTCGCCCGACAGTAGCTGGAGCATGGGACCAAGGCGGGCTTCCCTCTAACGTCAACTTTGGTGGCGGTGGCGTCAACAATAATGTAGGTGGAATCACAGTTGCAGTAGTCAGTAACGACTACACCTGTGTCAACACACCGCCTTCTCCCGCTGTCACCGTACCACCCACAATACCCGATCCCGACTGCGCCGCAATTGATGGAGTCGGTGAAGATGGCTTTGCCATCGCATTCAGCAATGAGGGAGCAGACTGGGACAACCTGATCATGACCATCTCCACTGATGGAAATGGCGAGGTAGTCTCCGCAAAAGGCTACTACGTCTACATGTACGACATCATCCTGGGTGGAGTCAACTCCTGGGTCGGTGGCAGTTTTTCCTTGACCAAGGCCAATGCAGTGCCCGTAGCGGTAGATGATCCAATCAACGCAGTATTAGTCAATTCCACCATTTCCATCGATGTTCTTGCCAATGATACTGATCTTGATGATGTGCCGCTGGTGGTCAATATTGTGACCCCTCCAACTGTTGGCACAGCAGTGGTGAACGCCACAGGAACCACGCCGGCCGATATTCGTATCGACTACACGCTGGCCGCATCCGGAGGCAACCTGACCGACTCATTTACCTATGAGATCGTGGATGGCACGCTTCCGCCGGATACCTCCAACGCAGCCACAGTCGACATTCAGATCACCAACCTGACCCCGATAGCGATTAACGACACTGTCGCTACGGATCAGGATGTTGACGCAGTCATTGATGTACTCGCCAACGATGCATTGCTCGGGTCACTGGGCGACGAACCGGCGGTAGTAACAGTACCGGGTGCTGTGACCAATGGCGCAATCGCGTCAATAACCAATAACATCATCACATTTACACCCACTGCGGCATTTACCGGCGTGGGCTCCTTCGACTATCTCGTGACGGACTTCGATGGCAGTATAGATACCGCAACGGTCACCGTGAATATTGTCAATCTGACTATTCCCAGTGCCAGTGATGATACTGCCGGCGTGGATGTCAATGCTGCTGTGGCTATCAATATCCTTGCCAACGATGCCGGGTTGAACGATACGCCGCTAACCCTGACCCTGGAGCCAACAAACTCAGCCGCCAACGGCACGTTGACACAGGCAGACTGTGGCGCAAAAGGAACCTGCCTTGTCACGTATACAAGCAACGGTACACCCGGTCAGGACAGCTTTGACTACGAGATTGCAGACGCCACCGGAGGAGACCCGCAGGCCACAGCGACAGTTACCATCGTCGTCAATGACTTGCCGGTAGCCGTTGACGATACCACCGATGTCAATGCCGGCAACGCGTTAAGTATCAGCGTACTGGCGAATGATAGCGGGCTGTTCGATGAGCCACTGATAGTGAGCTTTCCAACACTACCCTCCATCGGTGCTGTGTCGCAGGCAGGCTGTGCGGCGGCTGCAACCTGCGTAGTCACCTACACACCCAATGCCGGATCATCCGGAGCAGACAGCTTCACGTATATAGTGACAGACAGCACCGGCGATGCATCGACTGCAGCCACTGTGACAATCAATGATCTTCCGGTTGCCGTTGCAGATGCTGCCACAGCCGATTCCGGGGGGTTTGTCAACATCGCGGTTCTGGCGAATGATGGCGGTATCAGTGATGAACCACTGACTGTGATTGTCACAGCACCGGCAAACGGTTCGGCGATAGTCAACGGCTCGCCAGGTCCTGCCGCTAATATCAGTGTCACCTATACCAACTCGGGCGCCCCCGGTATTGATACATTTTCCTATACCGTCTCGGATGCTGACGGCGACAGCGACAATAGCAGCGTTGCCATAGCGGTATCTGACCCCAACATTCCTCTGCCTGTTGACGATGCGGCTGAGACCAGCCAGAACACCGCGGTCACCATCAACATCCTCGCCAACGATGCCGGGCTCGACGATACGCCAATCACCGTGACAGCGGAATCGGCACCCGGCAACGGTACCGTCACAATCAACGGTTCACCCGGCAATCCGGTCAATATCAACGTGACCTATACACCGGATACGGATTTCACCGGTACCGACAGCTTCGTCTACCGAGTGACCGACAGCAACGGTGATACCGAAACCGCCACTGTCACGATCACGGTAACCATGGATGAAATCGTCATCACCATCCCCGGTGGTAGCAGCTCGCTTGGCCCATGGGGTCTGGCGCTGCTGTTGATCATCGCCGTGCCGATACTGCGACGCAGATGGTCTGATTCGATCCGCTGACAAGGACCGAGGTTTGAACCACCCCGAAAACCCTGCCCCCGGGCAGGGTTTTCTTTTGCCCTCTTCATGGGTAGCCCGCTATTCCGCACTGATCCTGCCGGGCGGCAAAGTACTGGATCTGGCCTGCGGCAGCGGTCGCCACAGTTTTTTCCTGGCCGACCGGGGATTCAAAGTTGTTGCAACAGACATAGATGTGTCTGCTATCACCGGCCTCGATTCGGATCACCGTCTGGAAATCCTGCCCGCAGACCTCGAAGACGATTCGCCGCAACTCTCGGCCTGGCCCTTCCCATCCGGCTCCTTTGCCGGAATCATTGTCACAAACTACCTCTACAGACCGCTCTTTCCACTGCTTGCAGATGCTCTCAGTGATAACGGCATCCTGATCATCGAAACATTCGCAAAGGGCAATGAGCGTTTTGGCAAGCCCTCCAACCCGAGGTTTCTGCTCGAACCCGGAGAGTTACTGGCTGCCTTCAGCCCGATACTGAATATAGTCGCCTATCAGCATGGCATCGATCAGGAACCTCATCCTGCTGTCCGGCAAAGGCTGTGCGCGAGAAAGGGAAAGCCTGAGCCTGTCTGTCTGCCGACAACAATTTGTCAGGGTTCCGATCAGCTCACCGGCTGATTCAGTGATTGCACCTCAGGCGAGAAATGGTGACAGATCGGTACGGGATACGATCATCTCATCCCCTGTGGGCAGGATGTTTTGTTGCTGTGACTGCTGTTCTGGCGAGTCTTGCGGACAGGCGGATGATTTGATCGCATTGATCTGATCACCCAGCGGCTCGGGTACACCAAGATGATATCCCTGTGCCCAGGTCACACCGGATTGTCGCAGCAACGCCATCGTATCTTCATCCTGAACATATTCGGCAACTGTCTCAAGCCCTATGGTACGAGCGATACCTGAAATTGCCGATACCACAGACTGTGAAACGACATTGGTCGGCAGATCAAAAATAAAGCTGCCATCAATTTTCAGGGTATCCACCGGAAACTGTTTCAGATAGGCGAATGAACTCAGGCCGGTGCCGAAATCATCCAGGGATAACCGGCAACCCTTGCTCTTGATTTCCTTCATAAACTTTTCAGCACGCTGAAGATTGGCAACGGCCACAGTTTCAGTCAGCTCGAAGCAGAGGATTTCAGGAGCCATGCTGAAAGTCTCAACCTTGTTCAGAACAAACTCCAGAAAGCGATCACTGCCAAGGCTTTGTCCCGAGAGATTGATTGCAAACCGTATGGAGTGTTCCTGAATGGTTTTTCGGTTGGCCTCCAGGGTCGCAAGAGTTTCAGCAATGACCCAGCGATCCAGATCCTCCATAAGCTGATAACGCTCGGCGGATGAAAAGAAATCAGCCGGTGCAACAAAATCACCGTTGTCATTGCGTAGCCGAACCAGTACTTCCAGGTACGGATGATTAGTCGTATCCTGCAGCCCGATGATAGGTTGCGCGAAGGTCGCGAGTCTGCCGTTCTCGATGGCACTGCGCACCTGGCCAACCATCTGAATGTCGTCGAGACGACGTACAATACTGGCATCCGCATCACGGAAAACCTCAACACGCCCCCTGCCCCGGTCCTTGGCAGCCTGACAGGCCACCTGTGCAGAAGACAAAATAGCTGATGCAGACTCAGGAACATCGCAGAATGGTCCGACTCCAATGCTGACGGACGGACGATGGGTCTGGTTCCCCTCGACGTACTCCATCTCGCGAAAGACATCGCAGATCTGCTCAGCAATCTCCAGCGCCTCACATTCTTTTGTGTCGGTCAGCAATGCAACAAAATTGTCACCGGTGATACGGGCAAGCAGGCTACCCGGCAGTTTGTCCCTCAACATATCGGAGAACCTTTGCAACAATTTGTCGCCGCCATCACGACCAAAAGAATCATTGACCACATGCATCTGGTCCAGATCCAGATTTAGCATGGCGTGATGCCTTGTTTCCGCATTCTTGCAGGCTTCTACAAAAACACTGTCAAACAAACCCCAGCTCATCAGGCCTGTCAATGCATCGTAGTCGCGATCAATAACATCCTCTATATTCGAAACCAGGTAACGCAACACACGGGACCGGCGACGCAGGCTGAAATCAGAGTCAGTCCAGCCGCCTAATGACAACATGCCCGAGATGCGCCTGCCCTCTTTAAGAATCAGCATCGATAATGCTGTTCCATCGGCATTTACATTTGGGCTACGGCCATCGCGGATTTTCTTGCTGGTGCTGCCGGTCTCTTGCAAATAGTCCTGAAGCATCAGCTCTACTTCTGTCGAGCTGACCACATCAGTACCACGAGTCAGCCGGATTCTTTTCTCCGGCACTACAAGAATCGCACTCTCAACACCCAGGTATTTCTGGCACTGCTCCAGCAAACTGTTCAGTGTGACTTCACATCGCTGTCTCTGATGCGAAATTTGCTCAATACTGTGCAGTAGTTTTTCCTCTGCTGCCTGCACACTCAGTTTCTTATGGCTATCCAGCAACCGAAACCGCAACACAAGTTCTCTTTGCAGGCTTCTGAGACCAGGCTGCAACATGTCCATGCAAAACTGGTAGGGCATGCTGCCTGTTTTCCGGTCTACCAGTACGGTCAACGCACCCAATGAACGGTGTTTGGCCCCTTCAAGGCGGGCAATATAGGCCGTTGCTGCGCCCAGGTGAATGCGTGCTGATTCCCGGCTGAAGCAGTCCGATTTCAATACCGCGGTGAGTGATTTGCAATACTCATCGGTCAGCTCGACACCGCTGGCATCGGGTGCGTTCCAGGTCCAGAACAACTGTCCTGTGCGGTCATAGCACATCACCCCCACTGTCTGGGGTAACAGTGCGGTCAGAAACGCAGTGTAGTCGGCCAGGACGTTGTCTTTTTCTTTCGCTGCTGTCATCAAGCCTTCAGCCATTCACGGGAAGGCACCATAATGCATCGGGAATGGCATCACAGGCTGTGATGGCGCTCCCATTTTAGCCGCCAGGCAGCACCGGGCAGCTTTGTGGTTTTGCCGCTATTATTAATATTTTCCGCAACTTGGCTATTTTTCCGGGCGCCAGAGGTCAGCGCCTACCGGCAGATGGCCAATCACTTCACACCAACGTTGACCACGCACCATGCCGGAGACTACGATTGTCCCAACAGATCCATGAATCCATTAAGACAATGCCAGAAACAGCCACAAACCACAGCGTGCAGGAATTCACACCGGATATCCAAAACCGGACCGCCTCAATCTACGAACGGGTCAAACATGTTATTCCCGAGGTGGAATGGGCGATACACGCGCCTGTGATCGCTGCGATCAATGATCTCAAACGCGAACGAAATGCAGTGCTCCTGGCGCATAACTACCAGACACCTGAAATCTTCTACGGCGTTGGCGATATCTGCGGGGACTCGCTGGGGCTGGCGCAAAAAGGGGCCGAGACGGAGGCTGATGTCATTGTAATGTGCGGCGTTCATTTCATGGCGGAAACCGCCAAGATCATGAGCCCGGATAAAACCATACTGCTGCCCGATATGGATGCCGGCTGTTCACTCGCCGCTTCCATCACCGGGGCAGATGTACGCCGCCTCAAAGAACAGTACCCGGGCGTACCCGTAGTCACTTACGTCAATACCACTGCAGAGGTCAGAGCCGAGGCTGATATTTGCTGTACCTCCGCCAATGCCCTGAAAATTATTGAGTCTTTGGGCACAGAGCGGGTAATTTTTATCCCCGATGAATATCTCGGCCAGTACGTTGCGGCACAGACAGATGTGGAAATCATTCTCTGGAAGGGTTGCTGCGAAGTGCACGAACGTTTCACAGGTGAGGAACTGCGTGAATACCGCACGTCTTATCCAGGCATTCATGTGATGGCACACCCTGAATGCCCGCAGGATGTTCTCAAGGAAGCTGATTTTGTCGGTTCGACTACCGGCATGATTCAGCATGTTGCGGAAGAACAGCCTGAGAAAGTAGTGCTGATAACGGAATGTTCGATGAGCGATAACGTCGCGGTGGAGTTCCCGAGTGTCGAGTTCATCAAGCCGTGCAACCTGTGCCCCTATATGAAAAAAATTACGCTGCCAGCGATCCTCAGATCACTGCAAACCATGAGCCCCGCTATCGATATTCCGCGGGATATCTCGGAACGCGCGCGTCTGTCATTGGAGAAAATGCTGGCGGTAGGACGAGCCTGATCGGTGCGTCATCACGCAGGCCGGTGAGCAATGCAGGCTAGTACATTCAAATACGACGTGCTGGTTGTTGGTGGCGGTTTCGCCGGCATGTCGGTGGCTCTGCGCCTTGCCGATTCAGGCATTTCGGTGGGATTGTTAGCGAAGAAATCACTGGAAGAGAGCGCGAGTATGATGGCGCAGGGTGGTATCGCTGCTGCTCTGGCTCCCGACGACTCGCCACAACGACATGCTGCCGATACTACCGAGGCGGGATCAGGCCTGTGCCACCCGGAAGCTGTGGATCTGCTGGTTCGACATAGCAAGGACTGTATCGATTGGCTGACGGCCTATGGCGTCACGTTCACCCACTCTGAGAAAGCGACTGACGCCCTCCCCCATCTCACCCGGGAAGGCGGGCATACCCACAGACGTGTGGTTCACTCGGCGGATGCTACCGGCGCGGCCATCATCACCACTCTGGAAAACCGGATTCGCGCTCATACCGGCATTCAAACCCTTGAAGATCATATCGTTGTAGACCTGATCACCGGGAGCGATGGCGCATGTGTGGGGGCATACATGCTGGACAAAACTTCCAGTACGGTGCAGACAGTCAGTGCCCGAGCGATTGTGCTGGCTACCGGAGGCGCATCCAAGGTCTATCTTTATACGACCAACCCCGATACTTCCACCGGGGATGGTATCGCCATGGCATGGCGCGCCGGCTGCCGGGTTGCCAACATGGAGTTCGTGCAGTTTCATCCGACCTGCCTGTACCACCCGCATGCCAAGTCTGTGCTGATTTCAGAAGCAGTGCGTGGTGAGGGTGCTTATTTAATCCGGTCTGATGGTTCGCGATTCATGCACATGCATGATGAACGCGGGGAACTCGCACCGCGCGATATTGTTGCCCGGGCAATTGACTATGAGATGAAAAAAGGCGGCGACGATTGTGTTTATCTCGATATACGGCACAAGCCGGCCACGGAGATACTGCGGGCATTTCCGAATATTGCCCGAAGTTGCGAGCGCTTCGGGATCGATATCACTCGTGAGCCGATTCCTGTGGTTCCCGCCGCCCATTACACCTGCGGTGGAATCATCACTGACCTGAGGTCCGGAACCGACCTGCCAGGACTGTACGCTGTTGGCGAATGTGCCTGGACCGGTGTCCATGGCGCCAATCGCCTGGCCAGTAACTCGCTGCTTGAATGCAGCGTGTTTGCCGCAGCAGCACATGACCGGATCCTCTCCGATCTTGATGAACTGCCAGAGGCTCGGGAGTCTCTTCCGCACTGGGATGAAAGCCGCGTCACAGATGCGGATGAACAAATCGTGGTCTCTCACAACTGGGATGAACTCAGAAGATTCATGTGGGATTACGTCGGCATTGTAAGAACTAACAAGCGACTGGAACGCGCCCGGCACCGGGTTGAACTGCTGCGCGAGGAAATTGCGGAGTACTACGGGAATTTCAAGATTACCAATGACCTCATTGAGTTGCGTAACCTGGTTCAGGTAGCTGAGCTGACCATTAACAGTGCCATGTCAAGAAAAGAGAGCCGCGGATTACATTTCAACAAAGACTATCCGGATACTTTGCCTGATGATCAGGCGGTGGATACTATCCTTGTGCCCTGAGTCACAAGATAAGGCGAATACTGAACAATGAATACCGGCCCTGAAAAAGACATTGAGCTGCAGGAATGGCTGGAAGCCATGGAGTCTCTGCTGGAAACCGGGGGTCCAGAGCGAGCCAAACAGGTTTTCAGGGCAGTACGCGATTACCTCGCCAGTGAAGACGTCATTGTCGAAGATGCCACGCTCAATACACCCTATCGAAATACTATCCCGCTGGGCCAACAACCGGCATACCCCGGGGAAATCGAGCTGGAGGAACGGCTGGAAAATATCCTGCGCTGGAATGCGATGGCAATGGTATTGCGGGCCTATGATTCCGGTACCGGTGTGGGCGGCCATATCGGCACCTATGCATCAGCAGCAACCTCGCTGGAAGTGGCGTTGAACCATTTCTTTCGCATGAAAAGCAAGGACTATGGTGGCGACCTGGTGAGCATCCAGGCACATGCAGCACCAGGCATCTATGCCAGGGCATTTGTCGAGGGCAGGCTTTCTGCAGAACAGCTGGATAACTTTCGGCGAGAGCTGCAGCCGGCAGGCGGGCTGTCATCGTATCCGCACCCACGCAACATGCCTGACTTCTGGCAATGCCCCTCCGCATCCATGGGGTTATCGATTCCGAGCTCGATCTACCAGGCGCGGTTCGCGAAATACCTCGAAAACCGGGGGCTGAAACCGGACAACGGCGGCAAGGTCTGGGCGTTTATCGGTGACGGCGAATCAGATGAACCGGAAGTATTGGGTACGATCAATATTGCTGCACGTGAAAACCTCGATAACCTGATCGTCGTGGTGAATTGCAATTTGCAGCGGCTGGATGGACCGGTTCGCGGCAACGGCAAGATCATTCAGGAACTTGAGCGCAGTTTTCGTGGCGCACAATGGAATGTCATCAAGGTAATCTGGAGTGGTGAGTGGGACAAGCTGTTCGCCATTGACCATGAAGGTGTCATGCAGGCACGAATGGAAGAAGTGGTGGATGGCGACTACCAGATGTACTCGGTATCCAGCGGCAAAGAAGTGCGCGAACACTGGGTAGGTGGCAGCCGGAAGCTTACGGAAATCATGCAGGTACTTTCGGAGGAAGAAATCCGCTGTATCCGCAGGGGCGGCCATGACCGGCGCAAGGTCTTCGCTGCATTTGAACGAGCGGTGAATACCACTGACGGGCCCACGGTCATCCTGGTCAAAACGATTAAGGGTTTTGGCATGCAGGGCTACGAGGGGTCGAATGCCGTACACCAGAAAAAGAACCTCAGTCGAGAGGAGCGGATTGAATCGGCGCGACGACTCGAAATTCCGCTGTCAGATGAATCGATTGCTACCGCGAGTTATTACCGGCCACCT
>JAJRUG010000055.1 GCA_024277915.1 Gammaproteobacteria bacterium | reverse complement strand
TCTGACCGGCACCAGCGGCGGGTCCACGGATGACAGCGGGATCTTTCGCGGCGCCGGCGGAATCGTCACCCAGATCGCCCGCGAGGGTCAGGCCGCCCCGGATGCCAACGGCAGCTACTCGGGCTTCCTCAACCCCGTTCTGAACGCCGGCGGGCAGGCGGCCTTTTCAGGCCTCCTGACCGGCACCAGCGGCGGGTTCACGGACAACAGCGGGATCTTCCGCGGCGCCGGCGGGACCGTCACCCAGATCGCCCGCGCAGGTCAGGCCGCCCCGGATGCCAACGGCAGCTACTTAGGCTTCCCCTTCCCCACCCTGAATGCCGGCGGGCAGGTGGCCTTTAGAAGCTTCCTGACCGGCACCAGCGGCGGGTTCACGGATGACAGCGGGATCTTCCGCGGCGCCGGCGGGATCGTCACCCAGATCGCCCGCGAGGGTCAGGCTGCCCCGGACGCCAACGGCAGCTACTCGGGCTTCAACGGCCCCGCCCTGAACGCCGGTGGGCAGGTGGCCTTTTTTGCCTTCCTGACCGGCACCAGCGGCGGGTCCACGGATGACAGAGGGATCTTCCGCGACGCCGGCGGGATCGTCACCCAGATCGCCCGCACGGGTCAGGCCGCCCCGGATGCCAACGGCAGCTACTCAAACTTCGGCAACCCCGTCCTGAACGCCGGCGGGCAGGCGGCCTTTACAGCCAACCTGACCGGCACCAGCGGGGGTGCCGCGGATAACTCGGGACTCTATCTCGGCGACGGTGAGGAGACCCTCCAGGCAGTGCGCGAAGGCGATGCACTGGCCGGCAGTACGGTGACCTTTATCTTGTTTGATGATTCGGGTTCCGACGAGAGTAACGGTCTCAACGATTTCGGCCAGGTGGCCTACCAGGCGACTCTGGCCGATGGCCGGTCAGGCACCTTCGTCTTCACGCCCGACCTGCACTGGCGGCGGAGCTTCGGCGGCAGCTGGAATAGCACCGACCGCTGGACGCTGGGGATTGCGCCGGGCGTGGTCCACGACGTATTCATCGATCCCGCCGTGAGCCTCACGGTGAGCGGGTCCAACAATAACCGAAGCGTCAACAGCCTCACGATCGGCGGCGGCACCGGCACGGCCACCTATCTGATGAACAACGATACCCTGACCGCCACCAACGGCGTGACCGTCGCCGCTACCGGGGTACTCACCGGT
Source organism: Gammaproteobacteria bacterium (assembly GCA_024277915.1). Taxonomy (GTDB): domain Bacteria; phylum Pseudomonadota; class Gammaproteobacteria; order Steroidobacterales; genus JAJRUG01. The sequence continues at coordinate 33,524 of JAJRUG010000055.1, read as the reverse complement.
AGCGGTGTCATCAACGGGGTCGTCAGCAACCAGGGACGTATCAGCAGCGTCGACCTGACCGCCACGACCCTGACCAACACCGGGGTCATCGACGGCGGCGGCCGGATCAACGCCACACTGACGAACCAGAACGGCGGAGAGGTACGGGTGGGCAGCGGCGAATCCATGCGCCTGACGGCTTCCGGCAATACCAGCGCCGGGCGCTTCGAGGTGATCGCCGGCGAGATCGAGTTCGACCAGGGCCTGACCAACCAGGCTGGTACCGGCAGCATCGTGGGCCGTGCAGCCACGTTGCGCTTTGGTAGCGGACTCACAAACAATGGCAGCATGGGTTTGTCGTTCGGCATCAGTGATGTCTTCGGCGATGTGAATAACACCGGCACCGTCGTGGTCTCCGGCAACGGTAATGCCACCTTCTTCGATGACTACATTAACAACGGCACGACGCAGGTCAGCGCAGGCAGCAGTGCGGTGTTCTTCGGTGCAGTCTCGGGTGCCGGCAACTTCACCGGCACCGGCACGCTTTTCTTCGAAGGCGACCTCGCGCCCGGCAATAGCCCGGCGCTGGTAACGATGGGCGGCGACGTCGTGCTCGGGCTGGGCAGTACTACCGTAATGGAACTCACCGGCCTGCTGCGTGGCAGCGAGTATGATGCGATCGATGTTTTCGGCAACATGAGCCTCGGCGGCACACTGAATGTCGCCCTCGATCCGCTATACAACGTGCTTGCGGGGGACAGTTTCGATCTGTTTACCGCAGTATTCATCAATGGTGCTTTCAGTACCCTGAATCTGCCGACACTGTCGGGCGGGCTTTTCTGGGATACGACGATCCTGCAGGACCTGAACGGCACGACGGACACTTTCCGCTTGAGCGTATCGGTCGTACCGATACCAGCGGCGGTATGGATGTTCGGATCAGCGCTGCTCGGCCTGATCGGCGTAGCCCGACGACGCAAGGCTTCTTCGTAGAGAGCTTATGACACCCGGACAACCGGTGCCCCGAGTGGCGGGGCGCCGGTGCATTTTATCAGCGAACAAACCGCAGCGTTTACACTGTTTGCAACCCGCTCCTACGGGTGATTTCAATGTAGCTGTTCGTCGAGGAATTCTACCAGAGCATTGAAAAACACCGGACGAACGTTACCAATCGTCATAGTATGGTTGCCGTTTTCCAAGGGAATAAACTGATAGTCTTTCCCGGCTTTTTCCAGCGCTTTAGCCATTTTTTTAGATTGCTTGAAGCTTACGATGGAGTCTTTCGTACTATGCGCCAACAAAACCGGCACTTTGATTTCCCCCACGCGTTTCAAAGGAGAGTTCTCATCCAGCATGGCACCATCACCCCATCCTGCAATAAAACTGTTGGCTTCCCGCCCGAAAATAAATTTGCGGTTATGCTTCATCAAATCCTTCAAGTCGCTTACGCCATTGAAACTCACAGCGCACTGATACAATTTCGGCGTTTTGACTACACCCATAAGTGCGGTGTATCCGCCGTAAGATCCACCAATAATACAAATCCGTTCAGGATCCGCTACGCCCTGATCAATCAGCCAATGTGTCCCATCGGTGACATCATCCTGCATCGCCTGCCCCCACTGGCGTTCTCCGGCCATTCTGAATGCCCGGCCATAACCGGCTGAACCACGAAAATTCATTTGCAGGACCGCGTAGCCCCGACTGGTCAGCAACTGAATCATTGGATCGAAGGCGGCAAAATCCCTGGCAGCAGGTCCTCCATGGGGCATGATCACTGTGGGCAATGGATCGGCGGGTGGATAGCTGATACCTGCAGGCAGACTCACAAATGCCTCGATCTCGAGGCCATCCCTGGCCTTGTAACTCATCGTCTGAACTGAAGACAGCGGCTTGCCATCCAGCAGCGGGAATGTGTGAGCAAAAAACTGCAGCTTATCCTTGTCGGGCTCATACAGGTAATAGCGATCAGGTCGATCTGCGGCTGATGCGCGGACAACAAGGCGTTTGTAGTCCTGCGATTTGCTCGCGATGGATAGTCCAAACTCAGGCAAGCGGTCTTGTATTTTTCGAAGTATTTCCGGTTCTATCCTGCTCAACCAATGAACCTCGAAATCACCGCTGACAAAAACCACGCCGTGCAACTCGGTGCGATTTCTGTCAAAAACCGGTCCAGCTATATCAACATCAGGATGCCGGAAAACCTCCTCAATAAAGGAAGCAGTACTCAACCTGTACTTATACAAGCCGATCGTATCTGCTTTAAAATCAGACATGACATAGGCAATATCCGGATCCGCCGGATCGATCAGAACAGCATAGAATGCAGTTCGTTCCCGCAGGTTTTTTTGGAATAATTGTTGCCAGTTTTTCTTGCCAACGGGACGATAAAATGCTTTGAAGACTTGTCCTTCAATACCGCCGCCAACTCTTGGCTGACCCTCCTGGTCGACAAGCCACGATTGAACACCACGCTTTCCTCTTTGCACAAGAGTCAGCTTGCTTGTGTACACATTCATCTTATAGAGCCTTGGCTCCTTGAAATTATCCGGATTCCAGCTAATCAACACATGCTCGGGATCATCCGGCAAAATACTGATGATATCGTCACCAAGCAACCACTCGCGCCGACTGCCCGCTTTGGTTTTCGATGAAGTAAATACCAATGGATTGCCACCATCAGCATCGAATGCTGTTAACTGATTGACATACAAATCCAGGAAATTCCTCCGGGTTGCATGCAGGACAGTTACAAGGACACGATCATTGTTAGCCCATTTCAGATCCGTCGCCGACCAGGCATCTGTTCCCACAATCATCGGTTTTTTTGTTTTGATATTATCCAGGTCGTAGATAACGAGCTTGTAGTAGTCGCCTTGATAGGCTCTAACCGCAAGATATCGGCCATCAGGTGATAACATCAGACCATCAAATTCTGGAAGGGCAGCAAAAGCCTCAACAGGGATCGGTTCGGCAGAAAAACTTGCCGACCCTGGTAAGAGACAAGCGGCTGAAAAGCCAATTGCTAAATCCCGTATCACACGCATCATTCGTCGCCATACGCTACACAAGAATGCATAGCCAAACAGAGCGGGCCAATAAATGCAAGTCAGTCGCTGCTGAATTTCCCATGTCTGAGGAACCATGTGGTTTGACCTACAACATAGCGGGACAACAGCAAGCCTGCATGAGTCAGATTGACCTCCATATGGTCTGTGATACCCGGCAGGCGAGTTTCGGACACGGATACAGTGCCATCATGTGGTCTGTCCAGGCTGCCAAATAGCTGGCCAAGCCCGCAGCCTAGCGAACCGGCGATCACGCCAACATCATATTGCCCGGTGTATTCCGTCATGGCGTTCTCCAGGACATTCTCGCGAATCATTTGCCCCAGAAACTCGGCTCCCCACGGCAAACGCAGAAATCCACGGGCTGCCCGGCTGCCTGTTAAAGGTGACCCGAGACAAACAACCCTGCCAATACGGAAATCGACAGGGTGCTCCGCGGCCTCCGCCATCAGATATTTGAGTGCCAGAACACCGCCCAGACTATGGCCAACAAGATGAATGGATTCAGACCGGATCGTTTTCAGATAGGCGCTCAGCTTCTCGACATTTTCTGTGATGCCTTCATGCACAGTGCGATAAGCATACTGGCAGGTATTGAATCCGTGATCGTTAACCAATCGATGTCGAAATAGTGTGCACTCAATCCCGTTCATCCATAACCCGGGAATAACGACGACTGTTTCTTTACAGGCCGACTGCATTCAAACAGGCATCACTCAAGCGGGTTTCTTTTCGCTGGATCGAAGCCGTATCCCGGCTTCCTTTAACTGGCGTTGTGAAACCGGTCCTGGTGCCCGGGTCAGCAAACAACTCGCCGTTTGTGTCTTGGGAAACGCGATCACATCACGAATACTACTGGCACCGGCCATCAACATGACGATCCGGTCCAGGCCAAAGGCAATACCACCATGCGGTGGACAGCCATAGCGCAGTGCTTCAAGCAGGAATCCGAATTTTTCCTGTGCCTCTTCTTCGGAGATTCCCAGAATATCGAATACCGTAGACTGAATATTCTCGTTGTGAATTCTTATTGAACCACCCCCGATTTCGGAGCCGTTCAGTACCATGTCATAAGCACGCGATAATGCCTCTCCCGGCGCTGATGCCAACGCCCCGGCATCATCGACTGATGGTGCGGTGAAGGGGTGGTGTAATGCTGACCAGCGCTTTGCGGTTGCATCCCAGTCGAACATCGGGAAATCCACGACCCAAAGCGGTCGCCATCCGTCCGCGACCAGGTCTCTGTCTTGCGCCACTTTCACCCGTAGTGCGCCAAGCGCATCGTTCACTACCGATGCCTTGTCGGCGCCAAAAAACACCAGGTCTCCGGTGGCCAGTTCGAGGCGATCAACCAGACCTTCTACCGTTGCATCGGGCAAAAACTTCAATATCGGCGACTGCAACCCGCCACGGCCGGCAGCAACATCGTTCACTTTGATATAGGCCAGCCCCCGGGCGCCGTAACGACTCACATACTCGGTATAGACATCAATTTCCCGTCGGGTCAGGCTTGCTCCGGCCGGGATTTTCAGTGCCGCCACGCGGCCATTCTTGTCATTGGCCGGCCCGGCAAACACCTTGAATTCAACATCCCTCATCAGGTCGGAAACCTCGACAAGCTCCAGCGCAACCCTCAGGTCGGGGCGATCCGTGCCGAAACGATCCATGGCCTCCTGGTAGCTCATTCGCGGGAACGGCGATGGCAGCTTCACGCCCTGCACCCTATCGAATAACTCCCGGATCATGTCTTCCATGAGTTCCATGATGCTGTTTTCGTCCATGAACGAGGTTTCAACATCAAGCTGGGTAAATTCGGGCTGGCGATCTGCGCGCAGGTCCTCATCCCGGAAACACCGCACAATTTGATAGTAGCGGTCAAAGCCGGACATCATCAGTAGTTGCTTGAATAGCTGCGGTGACTGCGGCAGTGCGAAAAACTCTCCCGGGTGGGTGCGACTGGGAACGATGTAGTCACGTGCGCCCTCCGGAGTCGCACGCGTCAGCATCGGGGTTTCGATATCGATAAAGCCGTGCTCATCCATATAAGCCCGCATTGTCCGGGTCACGCGGTGCCGCAGGCGCAGATTGGTGCTCATTTCTTCGCGGCGCAGATCCAGATAACGGTACCGAAGACGAATATCCTCGTTGGCATTTTCATCATGATGAAATGGTGGTGTTTCCGACTCATTTAATACCGTCAGTTGCTCAACCAGCACCTCAACTTCTCCGGTGGCCAGCTTCTCGTTGACCGTACCCTCGGGTCTTGCACGCACCTTGCCTTTAACCGCCAGCACATATTCGCTTCTGATTCGCTCGGCTGCGGCGAATATCTCCGGCGAATCGGGATCAAAAACAATTTGCAGCAATCCTTCCCGATCCCTCAGATCAATAAAAATAACACCACCATGATCGCGCCGCCGATGCACCCACCCGGCAACTGATACTTCTTCACCGATCATTCCGGCAGTGACTTCTCCACAATACTGGCTACGCATATTTATCCTGCTTTATTCAGACGACTTTGATGGTTCAGAGGAGATATCAGACTGTGTCAGTTCCAACTGACCATCCCGCTTTTTCCACACCGGCACCACGACACCAAGGGATACGACCATTTTCAGTGCCGACTCTACATCCATGTCCAGCTCTATGACGTCTGCAACGGGTACCATCAGAATCAGCCCGGAAGTCGGGTTGGGTGTCGTTGGCACAAAGACGCATATCACATCCCCTCCGATCCGGGCCTGGATTTCCCCCAGGTTGGTGGAGGTCTGGAAACACAGGCTGTATAAGCCTTTGCGCGGGTATTCAATCAGCAATACCTTGTTGAATGACCGGTTACTATCGTTAAATACAACTTCGGCAAAATTCTTGGCTGCCGAATAAATCGACCGGACCAATGGAATTCTTTGCAGTACTGATTCCCAAAAGCCAACCAGCCGCCGGCCGAGAAAATTGGCCGCCAGAACACCGGTCACCACCAGGATAATCAGCGCGAGAAGAATGCCCAGACCGGGAATCCTGAAACCCAGCAGTGTTTCCGGCCGGTAGGCCAGCGGCAACAACAGCAGGGTCTGGTCGAGAATATCCACCAGCACTTTAAGGACGAAAAGCGTGACGCCGATAGGTATCCAGATCAGCAACCCGGCAACGATATAGGTACGAAGTTTTTTCATGTCGCTAATTTAGCAGGGCTGGCGATGATTAGCTGCTTTTCGATGCAGCAGGCTTGCTTTTGGTTTCGGGTTTTACGGTTTTACTGCCGGCGCTGTCCTTGCCATTGGTCTTTTTCACGGTTTTCCCGCTGTCTTTTCCGTTGCCCTTTCCCGGGTCAGAATCTTTTTTGCCGGATTCCGTGTTGCCACTGTCAGCGAGATTGCGACGATTATCAGTCTTGAAATCCGTTTCATACCAACCGCTGCCCTTGAGGCGAAAATTGGGCGCCGAAAGCTGTTTTTTCAACTTCGGCTGGTCGCATTGCGGACAGACCGTTAACCGGTTGTCGGAAATTTTCTGTAGTGCATCGAAGCTGTGACCACAGGCTTCACATGCATATCCGTAAATAGGCATTCAATACTCCAAAGATTGATTCAGCAGACCGTCAGGCTGCGGCGATTGTTTCCCGGCGGAAGGCGATTTTGCCATTGTCGAGATCAATGTTCACCCTGTCGCCCGGACCAAATGATCCCTTGATGATTTCCTGGGCCAGCGGACTCTCGATAGTCTGCTGGATCGCCCGCTTCAACGGGCGGGCACCATAGACCGGGTCGAAGCCGGCCTCCGCCAGCCTGTCCAGCGCTGCGTCGGAAATTTCCACTCCCATGTCTCGCTCTGCCAGGCGCTGTTCGAGAAACCGCAGCTGAATCACCACAATTTCGCGGATCTGTGCGGGCTCCAGCGCGTGGAAAACAACAATGTCATCGACACGATTAATGAACTCCGGCCTGAAATGCTCGCTGACCACTTCCATTACAGCCACTTTCATCGCCTCATAGTGATCATCACTCGACTTGTCACCTGCCATAGCCTGAATCTGCTGTGATCCGAGGTTGGAGGTCATAATGATCACGGTATTGCGAAAATCAACCGTTCGGCCATGGCCGTCCGTCAAACGCCCGTCATCGAGCACTTGCAGAAGAATGTTGAATACATCGGGGTGCGCCTTCTCGATTTCATCGAGCAGGATGACCGAATAGGGTTTGCGGCGTACTGCCTCGGTCAGGTAGCCGCCCTCTTCATAGCCGATATACCCCGGAGGCGCCCCAATCAAACGGGCCACCGAATGCTTCTCCATGAACTCCGACATATCGATGCGCACCATTGCCTCATCACTGTCAAACAGAAAACCCGCCAGCGCCTTGGTCAATTCGGTCTTGCCCACGCCAGTGGGCCCGAGAAAAAGAAACGAGCCGTTGGGCCGGTTTGGATCCGACAAGCCCGCACGCGACCGCCGGATGGCATCGGCCACCGCTGTAACAGCCTCGGACTGACCCACCAGCCGCTCGTGAATCGCTGCCTCCATGGTCAACAGCTTTTCTTTTTCACCTTCCAGCATTTTGCTGACCGGGATACCGACCCACTTCGATACGACCTCGGCAACTTCCTCCTCGGTCACCCGATTACGCAATAGTTGATTATCCTTTTGTTCCAGCTCCGCAGCTTCAGCAAGCTGTTGCTCAAGCCGGGGAATCTGACCGTACTGGATTTCAGAAGCGCGCGCGAGATCCTGTGCCCGATGTGCTGTTTCCAGTGCTATCCGGGCTCGTTCCAACTCTTCTTTGATATGGGTAGCACCAGCCATTGCCGCCTTTTCGGCCTTCCAGATCTCTTCGAAGTTCGAGTACTCTTTTTCAAGCGTGGCGAGCTGTGCCTCCAGATCAGACAACCGCTTTTTCGAAGCATCATCTGATTCTTTCTTCAGGGCTTCCCGCTCAATCTTCAACTGAATGATTTTTCGATCAAGCCGATCCATCGCTTCCGGTTTCGAATCTATTTCCATTCGAATCCGTGATCCTGCTTCATCGATCAGGTCAATCGCCTTGTCCGGCAACTGCCGATCTGAAATATATCGGTGTGAAAGCGTCGCGGCGGCTACAATCGCCGGGTCGGTAATCTCGACACCATGATGAACTTCATAGCGTTCCTTCAGCCCACGCAAAATGGCGATGGTGTCTTCTACGGTCGGCTCATCAATCACCACTTTCTGGAAACGCCGCTCAAGTGCGGCATCTTTTTCGATGTACTGGCGGTATTCATCCAGGGTCGTGGCACCGACGCAATGCAATTCACCACGGGCCAGAGCCGGCTTGAGCATGTTGCCCGCATCCATGGAACCTTCCGCCTTGCCCGCACCCACCATCTGGTGTAATTCATCAATGAACAGGATCACCTGGCCTTCCTGCTTGGCAAGATCGCTTAAAACAGCCTTTAATCGTTCTTCAAATTCACCGCGAAATTTTGCACCGGCAACCAGGGCGGCCAGATCCAGCGACAGTATTCTTTTACCGCGAATGCCTTCAGGCACTTCACCATTGACAATACGCTGCGCCAATCCTTCAACAATGGCGGTTTTTCCTACGCCAGGCTCACCGATCAGCACGGGGTTGTTCTTGGTACGGCGCTGCAGGATCTGAATGGTTCGCCGGATTTCATCGTCGCGACCGATAATGGGATCCAGCTTGCCCTGCTCGGCACGCTCGGTCAGGTCAATGGTGTATTTTTCCAGCGCTTGCCGGGTATCTTCTGCGTTGGGATCATCAACCTGCTGCCCACCACGCAGATCCTCAATCGCTTTTTCAACCACACCACGAACGATGCCGGCCTCGGCCAGCAAACTACCCAGGTTACCAGTATCCATAGTGGCAGCCAGTACCACCAGCTCGCTGGTCAGAAACTTGTCGCCCCGGTCCTGGGCGAGCTTGTCGGTAACATTCAGCAACTTCCCGAGATCCTGCGATAAATGAACATCGCCGGCAGTACCTTCAACCGTGGCCAGGTGATCCATCGCCTCGCCCAGTCGTGATCTCAGCAGGTTGATATTGCCACCCGCCTTGGTCAGCAGGTGACGAACAGTGCCACCCTGCTGATCGAGCATGGCCGCCAACAGATGAACCGGCTCGATGAACTGGTGATCCCGGCCGACCGCTAACGATTGCGCGTCAGCGATTGCCATTTGCAGCTTGCTTGTCAACTTGTCCATTCGCATGGGTCAGGCCTTTGAAATCTGATTGAATCTAATAGGTAAGTGGGGTCTTTGAGCTTTATTTCAAGCGTTTATCTTCGCCAGATCAAGGTAGCCTGACGTCCACAGACTCCCTCGTGACCTGCCGCACGACGGTGAGAATAGAAGATCGACACACCATTCTCGCAGTCATTGAAAGTACAGTACCCGCCGCCAAAAACCCTGGCGATGCCCGATTTCACCAGCTGCTGTCGCGCAATGCTGTACAGATCAAGTTGCCACCCGCCCTGTCCGTTATCCGTAAAAGCATTGGCAAAAGCCTTATCGGCACCCAGAAACCGATCCCGGACTTCGGCCCCGACTTCATAGGCTGCTGCACTGATCGCGGGGCCAAGCCATGCCATCAAACGCTCCGCTGCTACCCCATGCTCTTCAAATACCTGCACAGCCCTGTCGATAATACCTGCTACCAAACCACGCCAACCCGCATGGATGGCCGCCACACTGTTGCCGTCATCACTGCATATTAATACCGGCAGACAATCTGCGGTCAATACTGCGCACACCCGGTCGGCCTCGAAGCTGATCGCCGCGTCCGCCTGCACAGCCGTCGCAGCGACGGCGAGATCGGCAACCACCGTGCCATGTACCTGGGTCAACCAATGCGGTAGCCGGGGTAAACCCGCCACCCTGCTTAACTGACCACGGCTTCGCTCAACTTTCTCCGGATCATCCTGCACATGATCGCCGAGGTTCAGGCTGGTATACGGCCCGCTGCTGAACCCGCCCTGCCGGGTTGTCGACACCGCAGTAACTCCCGGTGGCGCCGGCCAGTCCGGCCGGATCAGCCGGAGTCGCGATTCTTTTCCGGCCATCGCATTTTCTCGAAATCTACCGGTGCCCGTTTTTCGCCGGACAGATGTTCATCAGCGAGCGCATGTAATAACTGATTCATATCATCAGGTACAGGCGCTGTGAGTTCGACGGTTGCTCTGCTCAGCGGATGCTCAAAAGACAAACGGTATGCATGCAACGCCTGCCGGCGGAAAGTCCGAAGCCCCTCCGACAACGCTTCGCTGGCCTGGGCAGGGATTTTCAACCGGCCACCGTATACCGGGTCACCCACCAGCGGATGGTGGATATGCGCCATATGTACCCTGATCTGGTGCGTGCGCCCGGTCTCCAGGCGCACCGCCAGGAACCCATGATGCGGGAAACGAGCCAGAACACGATAATGGGTCACCGCCTCACGACCCCGCGGGTTTACAGCCATTCGTGTTCTTTGGGTAAGATGCCGGCCAATTGCGGCATCCACACTGCCACCAGCCGTCAGGCGGCCCACACATATTGCCCGGTATTCCCGGGTGATTTTTCGTGCCTGCAAATCCTGAACCATCCGGGTGTGGGCGGGCAAGGTTTTCACGACAATCAACAGGCCGCTGGTATCCTTGTCCAGCCGGTGCAACAGACCACTGCGCGGTATCGCTGCAAGCCCGGGAGCATAATGCAGCAAGCCATTTTCGAGCGTACCCCCTGAATTCCCGGCACCGGGATGAACCACCAGACCGGCAGGTTTGTTAATCACCAGCAGATCATCATCCTCAAACATGATCTCCAGAGGAATCGGCTCGGCCTGCGTCAGCGGAGTTTCCTCAACAGTGGTCACAAGCTCTACCTGCTGCCCTGCAGAAACCCGGGTGCGAGGCCGCGGCTGGACGCCATCAAGCACTACGCAACCCTCCTGTATCCATTGTTTGTGCCGGGAGCGGGAAAAATCCGGGAACAGCTCGGCAAGCACCTGATCAAGGCGCCGACCGTCAAGCTCTGGTGGGATTGTTACGCTGTGCTGGTTCGATGTGCCCAAAACACTCTACTCATGCAAATTCAGATGCAGTGTACGTTATACTTTTGCGCTTTGTATCCTGATGCCATCTCAAATGCCCCGATTCACATCACTCAATTTTACCCGATACGCACTGTCTGTGGTGGCGGTCACGCTGCTGCTGACCGCCTGCGGAGGCGAGGAACGCGACAACCTGTCAGGCGCTGTCATCCTCTACGAGAAAGCGCACGAGAACATGATCGGTTCCGATTTCAATGGCGCAATTCGTTTCTACGAAGCGTTGGAAGCCCGTTACCCATTCAGCAATCAGGCGAAACAGGGGCAACTCGACCTGATTTACTGCTACTACAGCAGCGGCCAGATGGAATCTGCGATCGACTCGGCAACCCAGTTTGAGCGAGAAAACCCGATCCACTCAAGAGTCGACTACGCCATCTATATGCGTGGCCTCGCCCTGTTCAAAGGGCAGCAAACTACCTTTCAGCGCTGGTTCAATGTCGACCCCGCATCGCGTCCACAACTGGATGCCCGCCAATCCTTCTCCGTATTCTCCCGCCTTGTTCAGCGATACCCCGAAAGCATCTATGCCGCCGATGCCCGGCAACGCATGGTTTTCCTGCGCAATCAACTGGCAAAGCACCAGAACGTAATCGCCAGGGAATACCTCAAACGGTCTGCCTATATTGCAGCGCTGAACCGGGCCAAATTCAGCGTACTGTCTTTTGACGGTGCGCCGGCAACGGAGGAGTCCCTGCAAATCATGGTCACCGCCTACCGGAAGCTGGGTATGCAGGATATGGCAGAAGATGCCCGGCGAGTTTTGCTGGCAAGCTTTCCGGACTCGGATCCCGAGCTGACCGAACGGAAAAAGAAAAGCTGGTACAAGTTCTGGTAGTTGCAATAATCAAGACGGGTTCTTGCCAGCAGCTTTTAACCGGGCCTGTTCCACTTCTCAGGATGCCGATGCCCGGAGGTGATCGGGTATCGCCAGTCACGTCCAAATGCCCTGCCACTCACCCGCACCCCCGGAGGGGCCTGGCGTCGCTTGTATTCATTGTTGCGCACCATACCCAGAATCCTGCCAACCACCTGTTTGTCGTAACCGCGCGCGGCGATCTCTTCAACCGAGCAATCATCGATCATCAGTGCATCGAGAATTGCATCGAGAATTGCATAGTCCGGCAAACTGTCCGAGTCTTTCTGGTCCGGGCGAAGCTCGGCAGAGGGTGGTCGTTCGATCACCCGATCCGGTATCACCTGACTGATGGAATTCCGATAGCGTGCAAGCTGGAAAACCCGCGTCTTGGTGCAATCTTTCAGTGGTGCAAAACCACCAACCATATCCCCGTACAAGGTGGCATATCCAACAGCCATTTCACTCTTGTTACCCGTGGTCAACACCATGCGTCCGGTTTTGTTCGAAATAGCCATTAACAGCAGGCCGCGGCATCGTGCCTGGATATTTTCCTCGGTGGTATCTTCCGGGAGTCCTGCGAACCGCTCGGCCAGTGTATCGTTGATTGCTGCAACCGGTTTTTCGATCGGGATGATCTGGTAGCTGACTTCCTGAGCTAACGCTTGTCGCTCTGAATCCTCAATACTCATTTGCGATGTATACCGATAGGGCATCATGATTGCTTCAACCTGATCGGCACCCAGTGCATCAACTGCTATCGCCAGAGTCAGCGCCGAATCCAGCCCGCCGGACAGGCCCAGCACGACACCCGGAAAGCCGTTTTTCTGAACATAGTCGCGCACGCCAACAACAAGTGCATCGTAAATGCTCGCCTCATCAGATGAGAGCGGGCAAATGTCTCCTGGCTCAGGCACGACATCCTCGCCGTCAATAGTCATGCGGCAATCGAACAGTCCCTCGGTAAATGCAGGAGCGCGCATCACTATTTCACCCGAGCTATCTACCACGCAGGAACCACCGTCGAATACCAGCTCATCCTGTCCACCGACGAGATTCTGGTAAATGACCGGCACACCGGTTTCACTGGCCCGGTCTTTGAGCACCTGTTCGCGCTGTTGTTGACGGCCCACTTCAAACGGTGAACCATTGATTGCCACAATCAGCCGGGCACCGGCTTCGGCAGCCTGCCTGCAGGGTGCCTGTTCCCAGATATCCTCACAGATCGTAATACCGACCGGCACATCACCGATAGATACCACAACAGGTGATTGCCCCGCAGTGAAATAACGCTGCTCGTCAAATACACTGTAATTGGGCAGGCACTGTTTTCTGTAGTTTGCTATTTTTTTGCCATTGGAAAATATGGCAGCGGCATTATAAATGGACGCCTGTTCATATTCCGGGAAACCGACTATTGCAGCAATATCAGTAGTCTCGGCGCTGATTTTATCCAGTGCGATATCCAGCCGGCGCCGGAAGCCCGCATGAAACAGCAGATCTTCAGGCGGATAGCCACTCAGGGCGAGTTCAGGAAATACCACGAGGTCTACCTGGCCACGTTGCCGGGCAAGCCTGAGTGCATCGATGATCCGATCAGTGTTACCTGCTATGTCACCAACAAAAGCATTGATCTGGGCCAGTGCAATTCTGAGTTGATGCGCCAAAATACACTACCCGTTCAGTTGCTCCAGCATTGCACTGCCTAATTCAGCGGGCGATCGGACGGTGGCGACACCCGCCTCTTCCAGTGCTGCGTATTTGGCGGTCGCAGTACCCTCGCCGCCCGAGATAATCGCACCGGCATGTCCCATTCGTTTTCCAGGAGGAGCAGTCACCCCGGCAATATAGGCAACCACTGGTTTGCTCATATGATCACTAATATAGCGCGCGGCAGCTTCTTCATCGGTTCCGCCAATCTCTCCGACCATGACCACCCCTTCGGTCGCGTCATCTTTTTCAAACAATTCGAGACAGTCAATAAAATTCATGCCGCGAACCGGATCCCCGCCGATCCCGATACAGGTCGTCTGACCCAATCCATTGCAAGTGGTCTGATAAACCGCCTCATAGGTCAGGGTCCCGGAACGGGAAATAACGCCAATTTTTCCCGGCTTGTGAATAAAGCCCGGCATGATGCCGATTTTGCACTCCCCCGGCGTGATGATCCCCGGACAGTTTGGACCAATCAAGCGACAGTCATAATCTTGCATCGCTGCCTTGACCTTGACCATGTCGAGCACCGGCAGACCCTCTGTAATACAGATGATCAAATCAACGCCGGAATCCGCAGCCGCCAGCACTGCATCAGCAGCAAATGGTGCCGGTACGAATATCAGGCTGACATCAGCACCCGTTTCGCTGACCGCGTCGGTCATGGTGTCGAACACCGGCAAGCCCAGATGCGTTTCTCCACCGCGACCCGGTGTAACGCCCGCGACAATCTGCGTGCCGTATTCAATACACTGCTCGGCGTGAAATGTACCCTGCCTCCCGGTGAGCCCCTGGCAGATGATCTTTGAGTCCTTGTTAACGAGTATGCTCATTATTGCGTATATTCCATTCTTGTAGCGTTGCTGATCAGATTGCTGCTGCCGTGACCACTTTGTTGGCTGCATCGGTCAAATTGTCCGCGGTCGTGATATCAAGATGACTATCCGCCAACAGGGCTCGTCCCTGTTCAACGTTGGTGCCCTCCAGACGTACAACCACCGGCACGTTGACATTAATTTCTGTGACAGCCTGAATAATGCCTTGCGCGATGACATCACAGCGCACGATGCCGCCAAAAATATTGACCAGAATTGCCTTGACTGCCGGGTTGGATAAAATCAGTTTGAAAGCAGCCGCTACCCTCTCTGCCGTCGCACCACCGCCGACATCCAGGAAATTTGCCGGGTCTCCGCCCTGCAACTTGATCAGATCCATGGTGGCCATCGCCAGACCAGCGCCGTTGACCATGCAGGCAATATTGCCATCGAGTGATACATAGCTCAGCCCATGTTCAGCAGCACGATTTTCTGCCTCGTCTTCCTGGCTGGCATCGCGCATCTCGGCAAGCTTTTGCTGCCGAAAAAGAGCATTGTCCTCAATGTTGATCTTGCCATCCAGCGCAACCAGATCGCCCTCACCATTGACAATCAGGGGGTTAATTTCGAGCAGACTGGCATCGCTCTCGCAGAATAACCGATAGAGGTTTTGCGCCAGCTTGATGAACGGACCCATCTGCTGCTTGTCCAGACCCATCCCGTAACCCAGCTGACGTGCCTGATACGGCAGTAACCCGGCAGCAGGGTTAACCGCAATGGTGAATATTCGCTCCGGGGTTTTTGCAGCAACCTCTTCAATGTCCATGCCTCCATCTGCTGAGGCCATGAATGCAATCCGCTCACAACTCCGGTCAACCAGCATGCTCAGATACAACTCGCGTTGAATCGTGCTGCCGGCTTCGACGAATACCTGGTTGACGGGCAGACCTTCCGCGCCGGTTTGTTTCGTCACCAGCTGTGTACCCAGCATTTTCTGTGCCGCTGCCCCGACCTCGGTGGTATTCCGCGCCAGATCGACGCCCCCCGCCTTGCCGCGACCGCCCGCATGGACCTGGGCTTTCACCACCCACAGATCGCCGCCGAGCTGCTCGGCGGCAGCGATTGCCTGATCCGGTGTTGCCGCGACTTGCCCTGAGGGAACGGGGATACCAAATTGAGCAAATAGCTGTTTTGCCTGATATTCGTGAAGATTCATTATTCCTTTTTCCTTACCCGAATATTGCCAGCCCGAACCACCGGCCTCGCCCGGCAGGTATTGTGAGACAAAGCGGGCAGAATCAAAAGCATGGACGAGCCTTTTTTTGGGACACTCTTCACACACGAAGGTGGCTGATCAGACATAATACGCCAGAACCCCCTATTGGTGCCCACAAGATCATGGCGGCCGAAAAAATACTCCCTGGTGATGTCAAGGCATCGCCGAATGAAGCCAGTCGCCCGATTTCCGCAGATACCTCGCGGCGGGTACTTCGTCTGGTCGGGGTATTTCGTTTGCTGGTTGGTATGAGCCTGCTGGCTGTGGCGGCAATCTATCAGGATCCACCGCTGCTGGGCAGTCGCTTCCCCACCCTGTTCCTATCCGTCGCTGCAGCCTATTCCATGATGGCCGGCCTGATCCTGTACGCACTGAGCCGTGCCTCCGTCACACTCTCACGGCTGGTGCCACTCCAGGTAGCAGGCGATATCCTGGCTGTGGTCACGCTGATGTATGCCGGAACCGGCGTTAACGGCGGTATCGGCGCTTTGCTGGTGGTTTTTGTCGGGGCAGCCAGCCTGAGACTAAAAGGTCGTGAAGCTTTTTTCGCCGCTGCGATTGCCGCACTGGCAATCCTGGCCCAGCAACTGCTGTCCTACACGCAGGGTGCTACAGCTGCGGAAGAATTTATCGCTGCAGGTGTCCTGGGTGCGATTATTTTCGTGATTGCGTCTGCCGCCCACCCGCTTGCCAGAAGGATCGAGGAAAGTGAAGCTCTTGCACAGCAACGGGGTATCGATCTGGCCAACCTTGCACAGCTTAATGACTACATTATCCAGAACCTGCGCGAGAGTATTGTCGTAGTCGATGAATCCAACCGGATTCGACTCATCAACCAGTCAGCCGCAGAGCATCTGGGCGCACCCAACAGGGATCCGGGGCAGGAACTGGCACAGGTTTCCCCGCAGCTATACAACATTCTGCTGGTATGGCGTGAAAATAAAGGCAAGGGGCGTTCTTCACCACCTGCCTTCGTCGCGGCCGACGGCAGTATGCAAATCAATACCTATATCGCGCCATTGGGGCAACAGGAACAAGGGCCCGTACTTCTGTTTCTGGAGGATGCCGGCAGAATTGCCGAGCAGGTACAGCAATCCAAACTGGCGGCACTGGGCAGACTGAGTGCCAGTATTGCCCATGAAATCCGCAATCCTGTGGGTGCGATGAGCCATGCCGGCCAGCTGCTGGAGGAATCGCCTTCCATTGGTGAACAGGAGAAACGCTTCCTCGACATCATCCGCAATAACTCCAGGCGAATCAGCGATATCATCGAGAGTGTATTGCAGCTATCCAGACGGGAAGTGACCAACCCTCAGTCGTTGCAACTCAGGACCTGGACACAGGAGTTCGTCCAGGAGTTCAGTTCAACCCTGGAACTCTTTGAAGGCCAGATCATGATTTCATTCGCGGAAGACGTCAAAGTACGGATGGATCCCGGCCAGTTGCACCAGGTAGTCTGGAACCTGTGCGACAACGCAGTAAAATATGCCAGTGAAGCAGCCGGAGGAATTGCTGTGGAGCTGCGCTACGGACGAATATCCAGTAATCGGCGGCCTTACCTTGAGATCATCGATAGAGGTCCGGGTATCGCCGAGAGTTTTCGCTACCAGGTGTTCGAGCCTTTCGCCACTGGACGTTCGGGTGGCACTGGCCTGGGTCTGTTCATCTCCCGGGAACTATGTGAATGTAATGGTGCTGCACTGGTATTTGAGCCCAACCCGGAAGGCGGCAGTATATTCCGAATAGTATTTGCCGACCCGGCACGCTGGGCAGATCGCCGGCCGGGATAATGATCATGGAGATTAACAGCAGTCATGACTAAGCCGCTTGCCCTGGTGGTAGATGACGAACCGGATATTTGTGAGCTGTTGGCCATCACCCTGGAGCGCATGAATATTCAGACGCGCACCTGTTTTGATGTTGCCACGGCGAAAGAACAATTAAGCCGGCAGGAGTTCCAGCTTTGCCTGACAGATATGCGCCTGCCCGATGGCGATGGACTGGAACTGGTTGAATGGATACAGGCACAAAAACTCACTACTCCGGTTGCTGTGATCACTGCCCATGGCAATGTAGAAACTGCTGTCAGGGCACTGAAATCCGGTGCGTTTGATTTCATCTCCAAGCCACTGGATCTGAATGCACTGCGTAAACTGATTACCAGTGCGCTGCGCCTGCCTGCAACAGAAACACCCGGCGGCAAGGCGCAACTTCTGGGCGACTCACCAAAAATGCTGGAATTACGTCAGCTGATCGGGAAAGTTGCCCGCAGCCAGGCTCCTGTACATATCACTGGCGAATCAGGTACCGGCAAGGAACTGGTCGCCCGCATGATCCATGAGCAGGGACCGCGTGCCGACGGGCAGTTTGTCCCGGTCAACTGTGGCGCGATCCCGGGGGAGCTGATGGAGAGCGAATTTTTTGGTCACCGCAGGGGCTCATTCACCGGTGCTGTCAGCGACAAACAGGGGCTGTTTCAAACTGCGGAGGGTGGCACCTTGTTTCTGGACGAAGTCGCAGACCTGCCGCTGCCCATGCAGGTCAAACTATTGCGGGTGATTCAGGAGAAAAAACTCAGGCCGGTAGGACAGGCTGAGGAAGTTCCGGTCGATGTAAGAATTCTCAGTGCCACCCACAGGGATCTGGGCGAACAGGTTGCAGCCGGGCTATTTCGCGAAGATCTGTACTATCGTGTCAACGTCATTGCGCTCAAAGTACCGCCACTGCGGGAACGCATACCGGATCTCATGCCCCTGGTGAACCAGATTCTTGAACGTCTGGCGGGCAACCTGGATACCGGCATACCTGAAATCACCCCTGAAGCAGTAGCCAAGCTCAAGACCTACCATTTCCCCGGCAATGTCCGTGAGCTGGAGAATATACTGGAACGCGCCATCGCATTATCCGGTGATGAAGTCATTCAGGCAGATGATATCCATTTGCAGACCGGTGCTAATCAGGGTGCGACCGCAGGGCTCTTACAGTCGGGTGAACAACTCGGTGACCAGCTGGAGTCCGTGGAGCGAGACGCCATCATCCAGGCGCTGGAACAACAACGGTATAACAAGACTGCCGCAGCCCGGTCACTGGGCCTGACGCTGCGGGCATTACGATACAGAATGCAGAAGCTCGGAATCGATTGATTCGCCGCAAATGACAAAAATTGTCACTTTGTGACGCTGAGCGGCAACATGCGATCACCCGCCGACAGTCTTATGTTTCATCAAATTTGCGATATCAGGAATAATTAAGGGATTTTCCTATCGTTTTCAATCTATTAAACATATTGCACTGCAAGTTGGCATGGTGTTTGCACTAGTTCACTCACCGGCGTAAAGCCGATGTCTAATTTGACCGTTAACACTCTCAGGAGAGATTACATGAAGAAGATTCAACAAGGCTTTACGCTGATCGAACTGATGATCGTTGTAGCGATTATCGGCATCCTCGCCGCGATTGCGATCCCGGCTTATCAGGATTACACCATCCGTGCCCAGGTTTCTGAAGGCCTGAGTCTGGCTGCCGCTGCCAAAACAGCTGTTGCGGAAAGCTTCCTCAATACCGGTGCAGCACCTGTCGCTCGCATTAATGCCGGCATGTCTAATCTGGCAACAGATACATCAGGCAAGTATGTCACCGGTGTGGAAGTAGCTAACGGTGGCATCACGATTACCTTTGGTAACGATTCCAACCAACAGATCAATACTGAGACACTGGGCCTGACCCCCTATGAGTCAGCTGATCTGAGTGTCGTTTGGCACTGTGGTACTGCTGGTGTGCCGGTGGGCCTGGGTAATGTCGCTCTGTCCCTGATGGGTACTTCCGGTGCCGCTAATGGTGGTAACGTAGCAGTTGCGGGCGTAACGTCAGTCGATGCCAAGTACACACCGTCTGCTTGCCGACCGTAAGCATACCTCGGTAGACTATTTCAAAGGGGGGCTTTGTGCCCCCCTTTGTTTGGCCGGCGATAGCGCACCTGAGTTAACATTATCAGACTGATTTTCGGCAGATTGACTCACAGAATTATTGGGTAGCATTTCTGAGGAGAGAATTAATGCATCGCAACCAGGGTTTCACATTGATTGAGCTTATGATTGTTGTCGCAATCATCGGCATCCTCTCCTCGATTGCCATCAGCTCCTATCAAACTTATACGATCCGCGCCCAAGTCACTGAGGCCATCAGCCTGGCGAGTAATGCCAAAACACCGATCACCGATGCTTTTATGATGAATGGCGAAGCTCCGGCCAACCGGCTTTTAGCCGGCATGACAGCAGCAGCCACAGACACCACAGGCAGCTATGTGCAATCCGTTGAGGTCGTGAATGGCCGCCTTGATGTCACGTTCGGTGGCAAGGCCAACCAAACCATTACCGGCCTCCTGCTGACGCTGACACCCTATGAAACCATAGAAGGTGCCGTAGTCTGGCGATGCGGCAAAGCCAGCATCCCACAGGATATCAATGGTGACCTGAGCCCCATGGGGACGGCAGGCGGAGGCGTTGCGACTGTATGGGCAGATACCACAGTTGATGAAAAGTATCTCCCGTCAACCTGCAGACTTTAGTCAGCCAGCCGCGCTCAGACCGGCAGATACCAGATCCGGGGGTAACATCCGGGCTCCGGACAGGTTTTCAGGCGCTATTCCGGGCTTCACTCGCTTGCGTTAAGTGCCTCATTTCAGTAACACTACCCGCTTGACTTTGTCACTGTGAAGCAATCCATTCAGCATGGGGGGTTGATGGCCGTATCCGCACCAAGTTCGCCTCTATCAGGCCTGCCCCGCCGGCTTGTCCAGGATGGCATCATCCCGGAAGATGCCATCCTGCAGGCCATCGAGGATGCTCGTAAGGCAAAAACGAGTCTGGTTGCCCATATTATTTCCAAAAATCTCGCTGAATCCCGAATGGTAGCGCTTGCGGCTTCCCACGAGTTCGGTGTGCCGCTGATGGATCTCGATGCCCTGCAACCGGATCTGGATGCAGTCAAGGCAGTTGATCAAAACCTGTTGACCAAGCATCGGGTATTGCCAATGATGCTGCGGGGCAAACGACTGTTTCTCGGGGTATCAGATCCCACCAATCTCGCCGCTATAGATGAAATCAGGTTTCAGACCGGATTCCGCGTCGACCCGGTGGTCGTTGAGCAGGACAAGCTGGATGAACAGGTCACCCAGGCGCTCGAGGCGATTGATACCTCGATGTCCAGTTTCGATGAAGATGATTTCGATCTGGAGGGTCTGGAAATTTCCGGTGGTGATGAAGTCAGCACCGATGATGTCACCCGGGATGATGTTGATGACGCCCCGGTGGTGCGATTTGTCAACAAAATCATGCTGGATGCGATCAAGCGAGGTGCGTCAGATATTCATTTCGAGCCCTACGAGAAAATGTTTCGGGTCAGAACCCGGCTTGATGGCGTCCTAAATCAGGTCGCCTCACCACCGATCGCACTGGCCAATAAAGTGTGCGCCCGACTGAAGGTAATGGCCCGCCTGGATATTGCCGAGCGCCGGGTGCCACAGGATGGCCGCATCAAAATGCGCCTGTCAAAAAACCGGGCGATTGATTTTCGGGTGAACAGCTGCCCTACCCTGTATGGCGAAAAAATTGTCATGCGTATCCTCGACCCCAGCAGTGCCAAGCTGGGTATTGATGCGCTCGGCTATGAGGAGAAACAGAAACAGCTGTACATGGATTGCCTTGCCAAGCCGCATGGCATGATCCTGGTAACCGGCCCCACCGGCAGCGGCAAAACCGTATCTTTGTATACCGGCCTGAATATTCTTAATACCGAGGATCGAAACATATCGACTGCGGAGGATCCGGTTGAAATCAATCTGCCCGGTATTAACCAGGTCAACGTCAATCCGAAAATCGGACTGAATTTTGCCGCGGCGCTGAAAGCCTTCCTGCGCCAGGACCCGGACATCATCATGGTTGGCGAGATTCGGGATCTCGAAACAGCAGAAATAGCGATCAAGGCCGCTCAAACCGGTCACCTGGTGTTGTCCACATTGCATACCAACGATGCGCCGCGAACACTGACACGCCTGGTCGATATGGGCGTCAAACCCTACGCGATTGCAACCTCGGTCAGTCTGATTATCGCCCAGCGGCTGGCACGCCGATTGTGTGTAAGCTGCCGGGAAATCCGTGACATTCCCAGTGAAGCGCTGCGCCAGGAAGGGTTTAGCCAGGAAGAGATTGACGGCGGGCTGAAAATCTTCGGCCCGACAGGATGCAAGGCCTGTAACAACGGCTACAAGGGCCGGGTGGGTATCTATCAGGTGATCCCCATTTCAGATGCCACCACCCGGATCATCCTGGAAGGCGGCAATGCCGTACAGATTGCCGATCAGGTGGAAAAAGAAGGACACTGGGATTTGCGACGGTCGGCTTTGCAAAAAGTCAAGGACGGGATTACCAGCCTTGAGGAGATCAACCGGGTTACAATTGAATGATTCTGTTCAGATTTCAGGGTCTGGACACGGGCATCAGGATCAGGAAGTAAAGACATATGGCAAATAGCATCGCAGCCAAAGACACTCCGTTTACCTGGGAGGGTACCGACACCCGAGGCAACCGTGTCAAGGGTAAAACCACTGCAGCCAGCGAGAATGCAGTGCGTGCAGAACTACGCCGTCAGGGTGTAGTACCGGTACGGATCAAAAAACAATCCACACTGTTCAAGTCGGCCGGCAGGGTCACCACAGCTGACATTGCCATTTTCAGCAGGCAGCTTGCCACGATGCTGACTGCGGGTATTCCACTGGTCCAGGCCTTTGATATTGTCGGTGCCGGTAATGACAACGAGGCCATGCGAAAACTGATTTTCGCAATCAAAACCGAGGTTGAAGGGGGCACCACACTCGCTGAAGCGCTCGCCAAACAACCGCTGTATTTTGATGACCTGTTTGTCAACCTGGTATCCGCCGGCGAACAGGCGGGTGCGCTGGAAACACTGCTGGACAAAATCGCCACCTACAAGGAAAAAACCGAGGCCATCAAGAAGAAAATCAAGAAGGCTTTGTTCTACCCGACTGCAGTGATGGTCGTAGCCCTGATTGTGACGACCATTCTGCTGATTTTCGTAATTCCCGAGTTCGAATCATTGTTTCAGGGTTTCGGCGCTGACCTTCCTGCATTTACCCGTGCTGTGATTGACTTGTCCGAGTTTGTTCGTGACAAGGGCTGGTTCCTGGCGATTGGCATTGCTGGTGCTTTTTCCGGCTTCATGTATGTCAAGAAACGCTCCAGGAAGCTGCGCGAAATCCTGGACAGAATGTCCCTCAAAATGCCGATCATCGGGCCTATCCTTGAAAAGGCTTCCGTTGCAAGATTTGCACGAACGCTCTCCACGATGTTCAGTGCAGGTGTCCCTTTGGTTGAGGCACTCGAGTCAGTGGCCGGAGCAACCGGCAATATCGTGTACGAAAACGCAGTCCTGCAGATACGCGATGAAGTTGCCACGGGTCAGCGATTGCAAAGGGCGATGGACAACACTGACCTGTTCCCGAATATGGTGATCCAGATGATCGCCGTCGGTGAAGAATCCGGTTCTCTGGACGAGATGTCGTCCAAGGTAGCCGATTTCTATGAAGATGACGTGGATAACGCCGTTGATGGCATGAGCAGCCTGCTGGAACCATTGATTATGGCGATTCTGGGTGTCCTGGTCGGCGGTCTGGTGATCGCCATGTATCTGCCTATCTTCAAGATGGGTGCGGTCATCTGATTATTGCGGAAATCGTCTCTCTCCACCCCCTGTTCTATCTTGGGGTCATTGGTGTACTGGGGCTGCTCATCGGCAGTTTCCTGAATGTCGTCATCCATCGCCTGCCGATCATGATGCAGCGCGAATGGCAACGTCAGGCTCAGGATATTCTCAACGGTGACGGAGAAGCTGCAGAACAAGACCAGCCTCCCCCCTATAACCTGCTCACACCCGGATCCTGTTGTCCTGCTTGTGAAGCCCCGATCTCTGCCTGGCAGAATATCCCCATCATTAGCTACGCTGTACTCAAAGGACGGTGCGGTTCCTGTGCTTACCCCATCCCGCTCCGTTATCCGTTGGTTGAAATGCTCTGTGGTGTGCTGTCAATGGCGGTGGCCTGGCGATTCGGCTACAGCATTGAGTGTGTCGCTGCCCTGATTCTTTGCTGGTCTCTGCTGGCACTGGCTGTCATTGATCTGGACCACCAGTTGCTGCCCGATTCCATCACCCTGCCATTACTCTGGGCGGGTTTGATATTCAGCCTGTTCAGCGCCCCGGTTGCGGGTACTGAGCTGTTTCCGGATCCACGCTCCAGTATTATTGGGGGAGCGGCCGGATACCTGAGTCTCTGGTCCATTTATCATCTGTTCCGGCTGATCACCGGCAAGGAAGGCATGGGTTACGGCGATTTCAAACTGCTTGCTGCGCTCGGTGCCTGGATGGGCTGGCAAATGCTGCCGGTCATCATTGTCATGTCTGCGGCAGTTGGTGCTGTCAGCGGTCTTGCGATGATTCTGTTCGGCGGCCACCAGCGGCAGGTCCCGATCCCGTTCGGCCCCTACCTGGCCGCTGCCGGGGTGGTCGCCCTGTTCTGGGGGCCACAGCTGATGTCTTTGTACCTGGGAGCCAGCGGCTTGTGACACCTGCATTGCGTATCGGCCTGACTGGCGGCATCGCAAGCGGAAAATCCACTGTCGCCGACCAGTTTGCGGGGCTGGGTATTCCTGTAATCGACACCGACCGTATTGCCAGAGAGGTCGTTGAACCCGGCACCGCCGCCCTGGGGCAGATTGTCGACAGTTTTGGTCCGGATATCATCGGCGTGGACGGGGCACTGGACCGCAGCCGACTCAGGCGCCTGATTTTTCGGGATACGGCCCTGAGACAAAAGCTTGAGGCCATCCTCCACCCCCGCATCCAGGAGAAAACCCTGCAGATCGCAGCCAGTGCGGGTGGCACATACCAGATACTCGTAGTCCCCCTGTTAATTGAAACCGGCTTCCGGGAGCTGGTAGACCGTGTGCTGGTTGTGGACTGTCCGGAGAGCGCTCAGCGAGAGCGGCTGATGCTACGGGACGGAGAGAGCCAAAATCAGGCCACCCGGATCATGGCCACGCAAATCGACCGAAAAACCCGACTGGCAGCTGCCGATGATGTCATTCGCAATGATGGCGAGCCGGATGCTACATTAGCGCAGGTGCTGGCACTCCATAATCGCTACCTTGCACTAGCTGGTCATCGTAGCGCAGAATACGCTGAGGACGACAACTGACTAAAACATGATCCAGACTGCAGAAATCCTGACTGAATCGCAACTATCGGCAGCGCCGGTACTGTATGAGCAGCCGCTAAGCGAGCGAATGCGAACCCTGCTGCGGCTGGAATATCTGTATCAGCAATTCCTGTTTCAGGCTGATCTGCCGGCGCAGCACTCCAGCCGTGTCGCCATCACCACAATTCTGGATATTATTGCCATTCTCAACCGCGGAGATGTACGCAGCGATATCCTCAAGGAGCTGGAGCGGCAGCTCTACATGTTTGATCGCTATCAGGACCAGCCCGGTGTCAACAAACAACGCCTGCAAAAAGTCCTGGCCAGGCTCCAAAGCCTCCGGCACGAGCTGATTGCCGTGGGTCCGAAGTACCTGCAACCCCTGCGGGATTGCGAATTCCTCAGCGCCATCAAACATCGCAGCGCCATTCCCGGTGGTACCTGTGAATTCGATCTGCCTGATTACAGTCACTGGTGTCGAAAACCCCACGAGCAACGCATCAGTGACATCGAACACTGGATGACCACACTGCGTCCGCTTTGTAACAGCGCATCAGAATTGCTCTGGTTACTCAGGGAAAGCGGTCAGCCCAGCGAACAGGTCGCCAGCAACGGCGTCTACCTGCACACCTTTGATCGCGACTCGACTGCTGCATTGTTGCGCGTCACCCTGCCCCCCGGCGTACAACTTTACCCGGAAATCAGTGGCAGCCATCATCGTTTTACCGTGCGTTTCATGCACTGGCCCGATGTCCGGAACCGGGCGGTACAAATCAACAAAAATATCGGATTCACACTGACTATCTGCTAGTTTTGATCTTGCATCAAGGCTCGAACACATCACCATTCACCTCCCCCGCTGAAGCTCGAAACAGACTCAGGCGTTGCCTGTCCGATTGGCACGAGCATTCAAACACAACGAGGCACAAAAGCTCTAAGATTGGCGGTAAGCCCCGAGGACAGGGTCTGTTAACCCTTGCAGGCGAATGGCTCCCTGCGGTCCGCTTTATTTCGCCGCAAGGGTTAACAGACCCTGTCCTCTGACATCAATGGTCAGTTTTAGATTTCCAGGAAGGGATATTGAGCAGTTCAATAACCGGCAGGTCTGCCGGCAACAATCCAACCTCACTCAACGTCGATTTTTTAACCCATCGAAGACACTGCCCCTCACACCCGACAGGTTTGCCATCGTAGCGTTGCACACGCCAAATGTGCAGCTCGACAGTCCGATCAGGGTAGCTGTATTGAAAATCCGTCAGGAAGCAGGCGTCGGTAACGGTGATCCCCAGTTCCTCGCCCAGTTCGCGGATCAGTGCCTCTAGCGGCTGTTCGCCCGGCTCGATCTTGCCACCGGGAAACTCCCACCATCCCGCAGAGTGGGAGCCGGCAGGCCGTTGAGCGATGAGGATGTTCCCTGCAGCATCCTCAAGTACGCCTGCGGCGACTCTTATCAGCTTATTCTGGGTCAGCTTATTTTTCCGTGGCAACGCTTGAACTTCTTGCCGGAACCGCAGGGGCAGGGCTCGTTGCGCCCCACCTTGCGCACCTCACGAACAAAAGGTGTGGCGGCTTCGGGTTGTTGCGGTGCTGCTTCCGGCTGACCCACGGGCGACTGTGCAGTGGCGTGCTGAAATTGCATTTTGTCTGATGAGCGTCGTTGCTCATCGACAGCATCTACATCGTCAGCAGACTTCAGCTGCGCCCTGGAAAGAATACTGATGACATTGTGCTTGTATTCATCCAGCATGGTACTGAACATTTCAAACGCTTCCCGCTTGTATTCCTGCTTGGGGTTTTTCTGCGCGTAGCTGCGCAGGCCAATCCCCTGCCGCAGATAATCCATTGCAGCCAGGTGCTCTTTCCAATGCATATCAAGCTGCTGCAGCATGACCGCTTTTTCGAACTGCCGCAAAATAGGCACACCGATGATCCCTGCTTTTTTCTCGTAGAGGTCACGAACCTCCTCAATCACACGAGCCCTGACTTCCTCGACACTTGGTGACTGGTCGTCCCTCAGCCAGGCGCCTACGGGCAGCTTGGCACCGAACTCACTTTCCAGTGCGTTCTCCAATGACTGGGTATCCCACTGATCCTCCATGCTCTGGGGTGGAACATGGGCATCGAAAACATCACCCAGAACCTCGGCGCCGATTCCCTCAATCACCGCTTCGATATCATCTGCTTCCATCAACATGTTGCGCTGAGCGTAGACAACATGGCGCTGATCATTTGATACGTCATCGTATTCAAGCAGCTGTTTTCGTGCATCGAAGTTATGGGCTTCAACCTTCCGCTGCGCCCGTTCGATCTGTCGGGACAGAAGCTTGCTTTCGATCGCTTCTCCCTCGCGCATTCCGACCCGCGACAACATTGTCTTGGTACGATCCGGATCACCGAATATACGCATCAGGCTATCTTCCATGGAAAGATAGAACCGGCTGGAACCCGCGTCTCCCTGGCGGCCGGAACGTCCTCGCAGCTGGTTGTCTATCCGCCGGGATTCATGCCGCTCGGTACCGATAATATGCAATCCGCCGGCTTGCAGAACCTGCTCATGACGATCCTGCCACTCGGAGCGGTACTTCTCTCTGGCTTCGTCGGATAACTCGTCTCCCTTCTGCTTGATTTCAGCCTCGACGTTGCCACCCAGCACAATATCCGTTCCTCGACCCGCCATGTTGGTGGCAATGGTCACCGACCCGGGGCGCCCTGCATCAACGATAATCTGTGCCTCCCGTTCATGCTGTTTGGCGTTCAAAACCTGGTGCTTGAAACCCTCTTTTTTCAGCAGGCCGGAAAGATATTCAGAGGTCTCAATAGACGTAGTGCCGACCAGCACCGGTTGCTGGCGTTCCCGGCAGTCCTTTATATTCTCGATAATGGCTACATACTTGTCCTTGGTGGTCAGGTAGACGAGATCCGGCTGGTCATCGCGAATCATGGGCCGGTGAGTGGGAATCACCACGACCTCCAGGCCGTAAATTTGCTGAAACTCAAAGGCCTCGGTGTCAGCCGTGCCGGTCATGCCAGACAGGGTTTTATACATGCGAAAGTAGTTCTGAAAAGTAATTGACGCGACAGTCTGATTCTCTTCTTTGATGACCACGCCTTCTTTCGCTTCAACAGCCTGATGCAGGCCATCTGACCACCGTCTTCCAGGCATGGTACGCCCGGTAAATTCGTCAACGATGACGATCTCACCATTCGTCACTACATACTCAACATCCCGCTTGAATACGGCCTGTGCCCTCAGCGCTGCTGTCACATGATGCATCAGCCGGATATTGCCTGCGTCATAAAGGCTTTCACCCTGCGTCAGCATCCCGTTTTCCAGCAGCAATTCTTCGACGCGATCATGGCCCATCTCGGTCAGGAAGGCCTGTTTGCTCTTCTCGTCAACAGTATAATCGCCCGGTTTGAGAATGCGGCAGACCGGGATTTTTGCCGACTTATCGGTCACAACCAGATCACAGCCCGCCTCATAGGCCAGTGATCTGGCCTCACCGATTGGCATGGTATCCAGTTTCTCGCCATCCTGATTGATCACCACCACTTTAGTGGCCTCGATATCCTCGTTGCGAGCGCCTCTTTCCTCTTGCTGGCGTTTAAGCTTGGGAATGATTTTGCTGATCCCCAGATAAAGGTCCGTACTGCCTTCCGTTGGCCCGGAAATAATCAACGGCGTTCTGGCTTCATCGATCAGAATAGAATCAACTTCATCGATGATGCCGAAGTCCTGCCCGCGCTGCATCTGATCCTCAGCACTGAAAGCCAGATTGTCGCGGAGGTAATCAAAACCAAATTCGTTGTTGGTGCCATAGGTCACACCGCACTCATAGGCAGCACGCTTTTCGGCAGGGGTCTGGCCGCTCCTGATGACACCGACAGTGACGCCAAGAAACTCGAATACCGGCCCCATCCATTGTGCATCACGTCCTGCGAGGTATTCATTGACGGTGACCACATGAACGCTACCGCCATCCAGCGCATGCAAATACGCCGGCAAAGTTGCGACCAGTGTCTTGCCTTCGCCCGTTCGCATTTCTGCAATTTTCCCCTGGTGAAGCGCAATACCACCTGATAATTGCTCGTCAAACGGTCGTAAACCCAGGGTTCGGCGGGAAGCCTCCCTGACCACTGCAAAAGCCTCGGGTAACAGATCATCCAGGGTTTCACCGTCTTGCTGCCGCTTCTTGAGTTGGTCGGTTTTTCCCCGGAGCTCCGAATCGGACAGCTTCTCCAACTCCGGCTCCAGCTCATTGGTACGGGCAATCAATTTATCGTAGGTGCCAAGCAGCCTTTGATTGCGACTACCGAACAACCTTGTAAAGAAATTTTCCAAGCTATTTCCTCTCTTTATCCCACACCATGCCGCAGGCGACCTGGCTCCGGGCAAAGTCGACTATTGTAAGGGGTTTGGGAGGACGGTGGCGAGTAATCAGGTCGTCTGTTTGATGTATTTAACCGGATTGACCGGTCTGCCGTTATGCCAGACCTCGAAATGCAGGTTGGGGCCTGTCGCCCTGCCTGTGGCGCCCATCTCCGCGATCACCTGACCTTGCTGCACATTGTCGCCCACTGTGACCAGATTCTTGTCGTTGTGGGCGTAGCGGGTCACATAGCCGTTGGCGTGCTTGACCTCTACCATCTGGCCGTAACCATAGCGATCACCGGACCAGATCACGACACCAGCGGCAACTGCGATCACATCAGCGCCTGTTTTACCGGCAAAATCAACACCACGATGATTGGCAACCTTGCCGGTAAACGGATCAGTACGCTTGCCGAAAAAACTGGACATCCAGCCGGATTTGACGGGTCGCCCGGTTGGCATGACACGATCCTGAAGCTTGCGATTCAGCATCAGTTCTTCAAGAATGGTGAGCTGCTGCTCCTGCTGATAGAGCAGGTTATCCAGAGAATCAATATCGGCAATCAGGCTGACCGTCGAGTGTTGATTAGCGGGGTCAGTAATCAGCTCTTCAGGGCCACCAACAGCCGGCTGACTATCGAAGTCGAACTCGCCATCGTCCAGTTTGGCCATGCCGGTCAGGCGTTGCCCCAATGCATTCAGACGGATTACATTGGCGTTCAGCTGTCCTATTTTCAGTGCCATGGCACCAATCTGGTCATCAGCCGCTACCCGGGCTTCCTGGATCTGGAACTGCTGGCCTTTGATTTGCTCCCGAAGTTCCCTGAGCTGGGAATCAGACACTGCGGTCTGGGCGGAGGGTGCTACCGAATAACCGATAAAAGCGCCGATAGCGAGCGCTAATAAAAGGAACATCGCAGTGGCTATGAACACCACCGGTAGGTTCAGCTGCCGAGCGGCACGATTGTGCCGCGATAACAGTATAAGATCCATGTACTCTGCCCTGAGCCCCGTTCTTGCTGCGCGAACTATGCATAATCGCTCTTGCTAAGACAAGGAATGGGGTTCACATTTTGAACTCCAGACTTAATCTATTATGTCAAAAAGCGGCCCCAAGTCATTGTCTGAGCTCATGAGTGAGACTGACTCACCGATCAGGCGTCTGATAGAAGAGGCCCATAGTCGCATCGACCTCACTGAGGTGATTCGCGCCGGGCTTCCCGAGCCCATGAGCCTGCATCTGGAATCCTGCAATCTGCACGATGATGGAACCCTGGTGGTCCTGGCCAGCACGCCGGAATGGGCGGCGCGATTGAGATTCGAGAGTGATGCGATGTTGTCACGGTGCCGCAAGCAACACCCGGGGGCTGCTCGGGTCAAGGTTAGGGTGCGGGTCTAGCTGCAACAGTCCAGACTTGCATCTCGCAATCAGTATCCGACAATACTCCCCGGAAACCTGATATTTGCCGTTGATGTCAGAGGCCAGATGCTGAATACCGTGCCAATGGCCCGGCATCGCCTGTCCGATCTCTTTTTGACGGAATGGCTCCCTGCGGTCCGCTTTATTTCCTTCAAAAAGAGATCGGACAGGCGATGCCGGGGTTTACCGCGAGGTTTGTGTATCGGGGGGATGACGATGCGATCGGACACTGATACGAGATTAAATCTCGATGATCACAGCCGGTACATGAGATCCGACTATTAAAAAATCAGACAGCAGCGGCCAGGTTTGGATAGGCGACGGGTGTGTCGGAGTGGCTGGTGAAGCTCACTTCTTCCCAGGCGCTTTCATCGGCACGCAATTTGCGAAGCAACTGATTATTCAGCGCGTGGCCTGATTTGTGGCCGGTAAACTCACCGATCAGGCCGTGACCCAGCAGGTATAAATCCCCGATGGCATCAAGGATCTTGTGCTTGACGAACTCATCTTCGTAACGCAGGCCGTCTTCGTTCAGTACCCGGAAGTCATCAAGGACGATCGCATTGTCCATGCTGCCGCCCAGCGTGAGGTTCATGGCTCGTAACGCTTCAATGTCCCGTAAAAACCCGAATGTTCGTGCCCGGCTGACCACTCTGAGAAATGCTGTCGTGGAAAAATCAACACAGGCGGTCTGAGTGTGCTTTTTGAATACCGGGTGATCAAACTCAATGCTGAAGTTCACCCTGAAACCGGAATAGGGTCGAAACTCAGCCCATTTATCGCCCTCTTCAACCCGAACCCGCCGCTTGATCCGGACAAACTTCTTGGCTGCTTTTTGTTCCGCGAGGCCGGCGGATTGCAGCAGAAAAACGAATGGTGCCGCACTGCCATCCATGATGGGCACTTCCGCCGCACTCAAGTCTACATAGGCATTGTCGATACCAAGCCCTGCGAATGCGGCCATCAGGTGCTCAATGGTGGCAACCTTGACGCCATCCTCGATCAGGGTGGTACCGAGCATGGTCTCACCAACTTTGAAGGCATCGGCAATAATGTCTACCGGCCGCTCAAGATCAATGCGCCGGAATACGATACCGGTATTTTCAGCAGCCGGACGCAGGATCATATAAACCTTGTCGCCGCTGTGAAGCCCAACTCCGGTAGCCCGGATCGAATTTTTGAGTGTTCGCTGTTGCATACGGTCAATCCGCGCCCGATATCCTCGGCCGCAGCAGTCCCCTGATCATAATAATATGAACTAAACTATTGAATGTATTACGTTTTCAATAGAGCGTGCACCAAAAACAGGCTCACTCAGTCGCGAAACGTATCACAGACCCGCAAATCAAGGCAAATCTCTCCTGTTCAGGCCGACTCAATCAGCCTGCCGCCGCAGAAATGCAGGAACATCCAGCATATCGAAGGAAGGCTGTGCTGCCGGCGCCGCAACATCTGCTGTTGGCTCCCGGCGTTGTGTGGTCGGCTGCTCAAAGGCTCCATAGTCCGGCTGTTCAGAACCACGTTTGACAGTTGCCTTGACGGGGGTAACTACCCGTATCGGTGGCTGCTCCGCAACTGCTGCGGCCTGTCCAAGACCAGTCGCAACAACCGTTACCCTGATCGTATCGGTCATATCATCATCAATCACCGTACCAACGACGACGGTTGCATCATCAGAGGCAAACTCTTTGACAATCTCACCGACTTCCTGAAATTCGCCAATCGACAAATCCTTGCCTGCTGTCACATTGACAAGGATGCCACGTGCACCGGAAAGATCGACATCATCAAGCAACGGGCTTGAGATCGCTGACTCGGCAGCCTCCCGTGCCCGATCATCACCACTGGCGGTACCTGATCCCATCATGGCCATACCCATTTCAGCCATCACGGTACGCACGTCAGCAAAATCAACATTGATCAACCCCGGTCGGGTGATCAGCTCAGCGATTCCCTGCACCGCTCCCTGGAGCACATCATTCGCAGCACCAAAGGCATCCAGTAGCGTGGTATCAGCTCCCAGCACCGTGTGCAGTTTTTCATTGGGAATCGTAATCAGCGAATCAACATACTTGGCAAGGTCGGCAACGCCCTGATCCGCGATACTCATTCGCTTGTTTCCTTCCATGGAGAAGGGTTTGGTCACGACAGCGACAGTAAGAATACCCAGCTCTCTCGCAACCTGGGCGACCACCGGAGCAGCGCCGGTACCTGTACCACCACCGAGTCCGGCGGTAATAAACAGCATATCGGTTCCCTCGATAACCTCCTGAATCCGGTCACGATCTTCCATCGCAGCCTGGCGGCCGGTTTCGGGATTAGCGCCCGCTCCCAGTCCCTTGGTGATATTGCACCCGATCTGCAGGGCAGTGCGTACTTTTGCACTCCGCAGTGCCTGCGAATCAGTATTGGCGCAGATAAAATCCACCCCTTCAATACCGCTTTTCACCATATGGCGAACAGCGTTCCCACCGCCTCCGCCTACTCCAAGTACCTTGATTACAGCATTTTGGCTATATGCATCCATGAGTTCAAACATCGACTCGTCTCCTCAGCAACAACAAATAAAAACAACAAACAATTAAAAATTTCCCTGAAACCAGGACTTCATCCGGCTCAATACCTCTTTCAAGCCACTGCCCATCGGCCCTTCGATAGACAAGTGCTCGGATTTAC
>JAJRUG010000054.1 GCA_024277915.1 Gammaproteobacteria bacterium | reverse complement strand
GTTTTCCCGGCCTTGATGTGCCCTTCGGCCGTGATCCCCTTCTTGATCTTGTTCAGCAGCACCTTGTCTCCGGTCTCCAGGCCGACATGCAAGCGATCCAGCCCGGACGCACGGATTGTTTTGAGTTCCTCTGCCGATTTTTTCGCAATGGTTCCGGAGCGGGCATAGCAGGTGACTCGATTTAATGAAGGAAACGTTTTTCTCAGGTGGCTGAGGATTTCCAGGAACTGCTCAGTCTTCATGTTCAGGCTGTCGGCATCCTGCAAAAAAGCCGTTTTGCCACCTGAAAGCACCCAGTGATAAACCATCAGGAATCCCGGGCTGGTATTGAGTTCCGGATTCCTGTTGATCATGGCAAAGGCAGCTTCCCTGTTTATCTCGCCGCCATAACCCAGTTTCACGGAAAAGTCTTTGAGCCCATCACAGATTTCCGCCATGGAATCGATATCGTGGATGACTTCCTGCGGCGAGCGCAAAGAGAACTCTTCCTGTTTGTACATGCTGCAGAACGTGCAGTGGTTCCAGGGACAGTTGCGCGTGACACGGATTAACAGGGAATCGCTTCCTCCCTCGCTGGGCGGGCGATATACGCCGGTTTCAAAATTGTATTTTCTGGCGACCTGGGCGCTTGTCACAGCAAATTCAGGGCGTTCAGCGCTTCGGTCAATGGCTCATGATAAACAGACGAAAGTTCTGTCAATGGCAGCCTCAAATGATCTCCGATACGACCCTGGCGGGCCAGCGCCCACTTGACGGGTATCGGATTCGGCTCCAGGAACAGCGCCTGGTGCAAGGGCTGCAACCGGGCATCAAGAGCCCGCGCCTCGATTTCCTTGTCCGCCATAGCCAGCCCACATAGGTGTGCCATTAGCGCAGGAGCGACGTTGGCGGTCACGGAGATGTTACCCCGCGCGCCCATAAACATGAGTTCGGCGGCAGTCGCATCATCACCGGAATAAACCGCCATCTTGCCGGCGCATATGTCCAGCACCTCCCGACCACGGAGCAAATCTCCCGTTGCCTCTTTGATGCCGACAATATTTTCAATCTCAGCCAGACGGGCAACTGTCGCGGGTAACATATCGACACCGGTACGCCCCGGCACGTTGTACAACAACTGTGGAATCGACACGGCCTCGGCAATCCGCTTGTGGTGCTGATACAAGCCTTCCTGTGTCGGCTTGTTGTAGTAAGGCGTCACCAGCAAGCAGGCATCGGCGCCATCACTTTGTGCCGCTGCAGTTAATTCAATCGCCTCAGCAGTAGAGTTGGCGCCTGTTCCGGCAATAACGGGAATCGCACCGGCAATCCTGTTTACCGTGTGACTGATCACGGCACAATGTTCTGCCACTGACAAGGTAGAAGATTCACCGGTCGTACCCACGGACACGACAGCGCCGGTGCCTTCACGCAGGTGCATGTCCAGCAGCGCATCCAGGCTATCCCAATCGACTGCGCCATCATCAAACATGGGGGTTGTGAGGGCGACAATACTGCCACTTATCATTTGTGTACTCCGGTATTTTGCAGGGTTGACATCAGCATTCATGCTACACGTTGAGAGCCGTCATTATTGGAGTAGTCTGCTTACGAAATCAAGATGAATATTGTTTTGAATACGGTACTGAATAAATGGGGTCACCCATTAGCCAACCCGTGTCAATAACCAAAACTAAACCCTACCGCAAAAACAGCATTGAATAAATCATTGCCATCGTTATTACGAACATCGCACCCGTTATGTCATAGTCTTTGGTGTCGGAGTCAAAGCGCTCCGCACCAGTCACCCATCTGGATTAAGGCAAGAAGCTTCCTTTGCGTTCAAGCCCTTGGTACGTCGGTACCCCACACAATCTTCGGTGCCAAACCGCGTCCAAAATGTTGTCACAGAATCTATAGCTCAGCCTTGACTGTCCAGACCCGATAAAGCTCACGGTTTGGGCGAAACGTAAAAACGATGGTCAACCAGGATGTCCAATCAGAGTAAATGGTTATACCAGACCCCAACCTGGTTCATCCCGGTTGCCCAAACCTAATTGGGAAACATCAGCCTGGCATCATAAGGCACCTGATGCTTGAGCATCATCCAGGTGGCTCTTGCCAGCTTCCGGGCGACCGCCCGGATGGCGATAATGCCATTTGTTTTGGCTTTCTTTCGTTCATAAAATCGTTGCGCCAACGGCTCGAAGTGAACCGCAAAATGCGCCGCTTCGGAGTAAGCCCAGGAAAGGTACTTGTTGCCAGCTTTGGCATTGCCAGTACCTTTCTTTTTACCATTGCTGGTGCGCGTGGCATCAACACAGCGACAATAGGATGCAAAGTTACCGGCAGCGGCAAAGCGACCGATATCACCGGTTTCCAACATGATAGTAAGTCCGAGTATTTTTCCAATACCTGTGATCGTCTGCAGTAGCTTAAAGTCACCGGTGAACTTCACTGCCTGGTAAGCCGATTGTTCCAGCATATTAATTTGCTGTTGAATAGCCTGATAAACCGCTAATCCCGCATGAATTGCCTGCACTGTATAGCTATCCATCATTGGCGGCGAAAATTCAGGCTTACGCAGATCCCCGGATCTTTATCCGGATGCCTGTTGAACGCCATATCTGACTTTGTACGCTGATAAGCTGAGTGCTTGCTGATCTGACCAGTGACAGTCGTCGCCGTAACAAGTCCCTTATTGCTCTTTGTTCTTTAGGATAGATATAGCCCGTTGGCAGAATACCAAGCCGCATCAAATGGGCGAGATGGAAGGCATCCTGATGATCCCCAATGTACTTCAAACCATCGTATTGTTTGACTGCAGCTGTGTTGACCAGTTGCATGCTGAAACCATGATCTTGTAACCCATCAACCAGCCAGTACCAGTTGAAAGTGGATTCCACGGCCACGCCTTGCAACGTATCCCGGTACGGCGACAGCACTTCAAGTGTTGCCGATAAATCATTACTCAGACGTTTATCAAACACCCGTTTGTCCTCATCGTCTATTATTACCACCACATGGTTATTTGAATGTAAATCAATTCCACAGTAATGTGACATGTCAGTCTCCTCATCTTTTTGTGAGCAGTCAGTTTAACCGCTGACTGCGAGGAGGCTGGCTAGAGGATTATCAGGTCTTGCATTGCTACAATACGATGATGTGGAGTGTCAACATGACAAGGCTCACAAGAGGGAAACAACGAGCCAATTGACGACCATGAAAAATGGGCTTTCTATGAACGATATTCATGGTAATCTAGCCTCATGATTCAACGACACTCATGGTTAAACAACATCTGTACGGCACTCGGGCGTAGCCGGATTGTGACGATGATCGGCCCGCGGCAATGTGGCAAGATGACGCTGACGCGCGAGTTTCTGCCGGAGGACTCGGTCAACTATTTCGACCTCGAAGATCCAATCAGCTTGTCGCGGCTGGACGAACCGATGACGGCGCTCGCTACGTTGCAGGGTCTGGTAGTGATTGACGAGGTGCAGCGGCGGCCGGATTTATTTCCCATGCTCAGGGTACTGGTGGTCGCAAGGTTTATGAGGGCCGGTTTCTTATTCTAGGCAGCGCATCCGGTGATCTGCTACGCCAGTCATCGGAAACACTGGCCGGGAGCATGGAGACACTGACACTCAGCGGTTTCAGTCTGGGTAAATTGGGCTACGAGTCCATGGGGCAACACTGGTTGAGAGGTGGTTTTCCACTGTCCTATTTGGCGGCGACGGAAACGGACAGCATGGCCTGGAGAAAGGAGTTTATCCAGGCGCTACTGGAACGGGACTTCCCCCAATGGGGTGGGGAGTGCGCACCTCTTCAACGGCATTGTGGCGGTTTTGGACCATGCTGGCGCACTATCACGGGCAAACCTGGATCACCTTGCTGGCCCCTATAACCTGGTACACCAACTGCGGCACAAGCTCAAGGCACAGGGAATCGATGACAGCTGGGAGACGATCCGCAGGACCATGAGCACACAGACCCGGACCACGGTGACCCTG
>JAJRUG010000053.1 GCA_024277915.1 Gammaproteobacteria bacterium | reverse complement strand
ACCACAGTGCTGGCTGAACATGCCTGTCGCAATGCACTTGAAGCTGCGGATACTGATCCGGGTGAGATTGATCTGCTGGTCATGGGCACAACGACGCCAGACCTCATCTTCCCCAGTTCCGCCTGTCTCATCCAGAAAAAACTCGGCTTGCCGGATTGTGGCGCCATGGATGTCAACGCGGCCTGTTCGGGTTTCATGTATGCACTCAGCATTGCAGACAAGTACATCCGTTGTGGTGATGCCAAAAAAGTCCTGGTTTGCGGTGCCGAAACCCTGAGTGACCTGATCAACTGGAACAAACGGGAAACGGCTGTGTTGTTTGGTGACGGCGCGGGTGCGCTGGTACTGGAGGCATCTGAAGAGCCCGGCATTCTGTCTACCCATATTCATGCCAATGGTCATCACGCAGATCTTTTGAACACGGCGGTGGGTGTGTCACGCGGCTTTGAAAGACTTGCAGAAAACGACGGCAAAGCCGAACTCCAGATGAAGGGTAACGAAGTTTTCAAAGTTGCCGTGCGAACCCTTGGCCGCATCGTTGATGAGACACTTGCAGCCAATAACATGAAGAAATCTGATCTGGACTGGCTGATTCCCCACCAGGCCAATCTGCGCATCATTGCTGCAACTGCACGTAAACTCGAGATGGACATGGCACAGGTTGTCATCACGGTTGATGTCCACGGTAATACCTCATCAGCATCCGTCCCGTTGGCGCTGGATACGGCGATTCGTGATGGTAGAATCAAACGCGGCGATATGCTGCTGCTGGAAGCCTTCGGTGGTGGTTTCACCTGGGGTTCAGCACTGATCAAGTACTGAAAATGGAGTCGGTTATGAAACTGGGCCTTGAGGGGCAAATAGCGATCGTTACGGGCGCCAGCCGGGGTATCGGAGCGGGTATTGCTGATGCTCTGGCTGCAGCAGGCGTGAAAGTTGCCGGCACGGCGACCACGGAACAGGGCGCTGCGGCCATTGCTGACCGGCTTGGCGGGATTGCAGACGGTTGCAGCGGAGAAGTACTCGACGTCAACGACACAGATGGCGCGCGTGGCCTGGTTTCGCGGGTAAGCGCCACACTCGGCACACCGGGCATCCTGGTCAACAACGCCGGTATCACCCGCGATCAACTGCTGATGAGAATGAAGGAAGACGACTGGGATGCGGTTATTGAAACTAACCTGCGTTCTGTTTTTCGCCTGAGCAAAGCCTGTTTGCGTGGAATGATGAAGGCCCGTTCGGGGCGGATCATCAGTATCGCTTCGGTAATCGGTTCCATCGGCAATGCCGGGCAATCAAATTATGCTGCGGCAAAAGCCGGGATGGTCGGGTTTAGCAAATCACTGGCTCGGGAAATCGGATCGCGCGGTATCACGGTCAATGTGGTTGCACCGGGTTTTATTGATACCGACATGACCCGGGGCCTCGATGAGTCGCAAAAAGAGAGCCTGCTGAGCGATATTCCCCTGCAGCGACTGGGTAAACCCGGGGATATCGCCGCCGCTGTTGTGTTTCTTGCATCGCAGCAGGCTGCTTATATCACGGGTCAGACTTTACATGTCAATGGTGGCATGTATATGGCTTAGATTCAGATACCATTTTAAGCATGGTCTGTAACATATTGAATATAGATATTTAATGTTTTTTTAACGTGATGGAGTACCATACAGTCACGAACAGTAAAAAGCTGGTATCGGAGCCGCAGATTCATTAAAATTGCGGCCCTGCAACCCCGATAGAGGAATCTACCTAAAATGAGCAGTATTGAAGAACGCGTCAAAAAAATCGTAATTGAACAACTCGGAGTCAAAGAAGACGAAGTCACACTCGGCGCGTCTTTTGTCGATGATCTTGGCGCAGACTCCCTGGACACCGTTGAACTCGTCATGGCGCTTGAAGAAGAATTTGAGTGTGAAATTCCAGATGAGGAAGCTGAGAAAATCACCAGCGTTCAACAGGCCATTGATTACGTATCAGCTAACGTCTGAAGATTTCCATTCCGCATGGTTCAGGGCGGCCGGCCTTTCGCCGGCCGTTATTTATTTTATGCCCTGATCGGGAATTGAAAGGAGTACTGACCCCGTGAGGTACCTATCGTGTCGCAGCGTCGAATCGTTATAACTGGCCTGGGACTTTTGTCGCCGGTCGGTAATACAGTGACTGAGTCCTGGAATGCCATTTGTAACGGTCGCAGTGGTATTGACCTGGTTACTGAATTTGATGTGTCACAACTGGCCACTAAAATTGCAGGTGAAATCCGGAATTTCGAAGTAACGGATTTTATCCCCGGCAAGGATGCACGGCGCTACGACAAATTCATGCATTACGGTCTGGCTGCTTCACAGGAAGCCATGTCAGAGTCCGGTCTTCTCGCCGACGACAACGGAATCGATCCCGAACGGGTTGGATTCGCTCTTGCGGCCGGTATTGGCGGGATATCCACCATTGAGAACACGATGCTGACCTACCGGGATCGGGGTGCACGCAGGGTCTCCCCGTTTTATATTCCCGGTTCAATTGTCAACATGATTGGCGGTGCCCTGTCCATTCGTTATGGCTACAAGGGTCCGAATGTTGCGGTGGTCAGCGCCTGCTCAACCGCTACGCACAATATCGGACTGGCAGCACGCATGATTCGCTACGGCGATGCTGACGTTATGGTGGCGGGCGGAGCGGAATACGCGACCACACCCACGGCAATGGCAGGCTTTGTAACAGCCAAGGCCATGTCCACCCGCAATGATGATCCTGCGGCAGCCTGTCGCCCTTGGGACCGGGACCGGGATGGATTTGTTCTTTCCAACGGAGCCGGCGTAATCGTGGTTGAGGAGCTTGAGCACGCAAAGCAGCGCGGCGCCGTTATTCATGCCGAGATTGCCGGATTTGGCATGAGTGCTGATGCCCATCACATGACTGCTCCGCCGCAAGACGGAGAAGGCGCGAGTCGTTGTATGAATATCGCGCTGCGCGATGCGGGCATCAATCCGCAGGAGATTGATTACATCAATGCCCACGGAACATCAACGCCATTGGGAGACCGGGCCGAGTCCGATGCGATCAAGACTTCATTTGGCGAGCATGCCAGGCACCTGGCGATCAGTTCCACCAAGTCGATGACCGGCCATTTGCTGGGCGCTGCCGGTGGCGCCGAAGCGATTTTCAGCCTGCTTGCCATACGTGACGGCATTGCACCTCCCACCATCAATCTCGATCACCCGGGTGAAGGCTGTGATCTCGACTATGTACCCAATACCGCCAGGGAGATGCCCATCCGGGTTGCCATGTCCAATTCTTTCGGCTTCGGGGGCACAAACGGCACACTGGTCTTTAAACAGTTCCAGAATTGAAGCACGCTTTTTCCCAGTGGCTTGACCACCCACCGGATCTGCCGGGGCTTTGTGAAGCTTTTCCAGAGCAATTTCCCTATCTGCTTGAAAGTTCTACCCGGAGTACGCTGGGCTCGCATAGTCTGTTGCTGTTCGCCGCAGACGAAGCACTGGTACTTGATGGGGATACCGGTCTGACCGGTCCAGGCACGGGGAGCACGTTTTTTGAGCGCTTTGAGTCCTGGTACCGCAAGGAGCGATCGTCTTTTTCGGAAACAGACAAAGTGGGCAATGCGCCTATCCCGTTTATCGGCGGCTGGTTCGTCTATCTCGGCTATGAAATGGCCACGGAGGTTGAGCCGACTCTGAGTCTTCCACCCAACCGTACCGGGCTGCCCGATGCCATCGCTCATCGCTGCCACGGGGCCATTATTATTTTTCATCATCCCCGGACCGCTGCTCGCGATCGGTCGGTAGCTGTGGCCGAGTCGGATACCGTGCTTGCCGAAATTCTTTCATACCTTGCTCGCGGGCAGGTTCAGCCCGGTACTGCCGAAGCGGGGGAACTGAGCCACCTTGACGAAGAAGATCCGGAACACTACAAGGCCTCGGTAGCACAGATTCACGAGTACCTTTTGGCAGGAGATATTTTCCAGGTCAATATTTCCCGCGCCTGGACCGGTGCGTTCGAAACCGATGCCGATCCGATGGCTCTCTACCGTTCGCTGCGTCATTTTAATCCGGCGCCCTTTGCTGGCTTGTTGCGATGGCGGGACTGCATGATGCTGAGTTCATCTCCCGAACGGCTGGTTCAGATGCGCATAGGCTGCATTTCGCTCATCCTGAAAAGCGTCTACCCGTCCCCGGGGAGACAACAGCGGTAAGGATCAGGCGTTGTCAGATGAATTAATCAGCAATCTCAAGGAACGGGCAGAGCACATCATGCTGATTGATCTGGAAAGAAATGACCTGGGACGGGTGTGTAAACCCGGCA
The DNA here is from genome assembly GCA_024277915.1 of Gammaproteobacteria bacterium. GTDB lineage: Bacteria > Pseudomonadota > Gammaproteobacteria > Steroidobacterales > JAJRUG01. Next base: position 278 of record JAJRUG010000053.1, on the reverse strand, counting down.
CAGTGGAAGTCAACGAGTTGATGGTGGTGGAATCCTTCGCGCACGTTCACCACATCGTCTCGAACGTGCGGGGGGAGTTGCTTCCTGATGCCAGCCCGATCGATGCCGTCAGGGCAGTCTTTCCGGGTGGCACGATCACCGGTTGTCCAAAAGTAAGGTGTATGGAAATCATTGCCGAACTGGAAGGCGAGGGAAGGGGGTACTATACCGGTTCGATGGGCTACCTTGGCTGTGATGGAAACATGGATTTGAATATACTGATTCGGAGCATGCTGGTT
>JAJRUG010000052.1 GCA_024277915.1 Gammaproteobacteria bacterium | reverse complement strand
TCATTGGGTAATTATGATTGCTGGGCCGATTGAGATTGGAATGGCTGGTATGTTGTACGTGGGTTTTGTGGCTGGCGCATGGCTTAGAAGAAACAGGACGAACAGGGCGGGGTCACGCAGGAGGGAATCAGGTCTTTGATTTGTGATTCATCGTCGCTGAAACGTAACCGGCTCATCCAGACCCTGTACTACGACAGCGAAGGCAACCTCGCCGGCAGCACCGACGCCGCCGGCAACGCCATCACCTGGGACAACGGCATCAGCGGCGCCGCCACCTACCCCGGCCTGCGCAACCAGACCCAATACCCCACTTACCGCGAAACCTACGGCTACGACTTAAGAAACCGCCGCACCCTGATCGAAAAACACCTGCCCGCCCAGACCGGCCCCGACGCCCCGGCAACCACCCTCAGCCACCGCACCCGCTATGATCTTGCCGGCAACCCCGTGGAGCAATGGGACGAAGCCAATAGAATAGGTAGAATAGGGGACAAGGTAGAATAAGGTAGAATAGGGGACAGACCACGATTAAATAGATTACTCGGAAAAAGCGGAAAAAGGGGTCAGTACCCTTTATTTCTTATTACGAAAATAACGATGGGGTCATAATGGTTCGCCCCACGATGCAAGGAAAAGTTCGTTTGTGACAAGAAGAATATTGCACCAATGGGGTCTGGTCTTTGATTTTGCGAAACGACGGGGTCAGGTATTTGATTTTGGATTTATCAAAGGAGTCAGTTCTGTCATTCGGGGGTGATGGCGCCTGATTGATGTTACGCGCTCATGCATCTTGTTCCTGCTTGTGCGTGGAAACAAGCATTGAGCCTGTTTGAAGGTAATCAATAAAGTTCGACACAAGCCAACTGATCGGTTGTCAGCAATGCTTCCAGTTTTTCCCGGTTATCCAGCAACAGGCTGGTGATGGCGCTTTTTGTGACATTTCCGGTTTTTATCCAGATGACACGGGGCGGAGATTCGTGAAGCAGGCTTAAGTCATAAAAGTCCGAGTCTTTGGTTACGATGACAAATTCGTGGTGTCTGGCATATTCCCAGACTTCCCTGTCGCTGGCGGTTTCCATGCCAATGAGCGCAATCTGTGTGCTTCCGGGGAAGGCGTCTTGAAGAAAAGGGACGATGCGGCGGGAAAGATTCTCGTCCAACAGCAACTTCATGAGGCGTGAAGTTCTCCGATCTGCCGTTCGCGGTCTGCGGCAAAGTCCAATGCAGCCAGAATGTCTTCTGGCTGTAGTTCGGGAAAATCATCAAGGATCACGTCGATGCTGTTGCCTGCGGCCAATTGTTCCAGGATGTCATAGACCGTGATCCGCAGCCCTCTGATACAAGGTTTGCCTCCGCGCTTACCGGGTTCGACTGTGATACGGCTTTTGTAGCTCATGAGCAGGAACCTTCAAGAATGAACGCGAATTCTAGCAACTGGTCAGGATGGAATGCAATGAGTTCCGAGTTCCGCGAGTTCCGGGGACGAGTTCCGGGGACATGATACTTCTCGAGTTCCGGGCACGAGTTCCGGGGACATGATACTTAATTCCTGGTTCCGGGGAGAACAAGGCTCCATGTATTGAATGAGCGGGTGTTCTGGATTCCTGCTTCCGCAGGAATGACGAATCCGGCTCCATGCCCAGAACACAGAAAGGATGATGGAGCCACAGGATGATGGGGCCAGGTCTTTGATTTATGCGGTCATTCCGGCGCATGCCGGGATCCAGAAACCTCAACAAACCGCGCCACAGATGGATTCTGGCATACGCCAGAATGACGGAAGGGCTTTTCCCCTGGTTTCCATGCTTCCGCGTGGGAACGTATATAGGCGGGCGTTACACCAGGATATGGCTCAGGCCTTCTTTCAGCGTTTTTTTGTCATTTTCCTGCAAATGCCCCAGTTTTCTGACGACCAACCGCTTTTCGATGGTTGTGATGACTGGTTTGATGGCAGATGGTTTGAGCAGGCCGGCTGCTTGCCAATTCCGGATCGATGATTCGCCGGCAACTTGGGTAATTTATTTGGTTTGCGAAGTGACGGCCATGATGATCAAATCAGGTCGCTCGGTATTGTAAATAGCGGAACTGATGACGACTGCGGGGCGTTTTTTTGTGGCGGATTGGTCGGTAAATGGAAATGGTACCAAGATGATGTCGCCAAACTCAAAGAGTGTCATAAATGGCGTCATCCGGGTTGTTCCAGATCTCGTTCAAACCCGGTTCGGCGATCTTCATTGCGGCGTGGGTCAATTGTCGATCCTGATCGCGTTGCCTGATGAAGTCAATGAAGTCCTCTATTTCCTGTATGCGCTCCGGTGGCAGGTTTTCGAGTTTGTCGATCAACTGATGTATGTGGCTGTGTTCTGTGCGCATAGTACAATACTGTCGGCTGCTGGATCAGGAATGATGATAGCCCAGAATTCGTGGTGTTTCCATCCTGCTGAATAGATGATGTACCAATGGGGCCATATATGGTTCGCCCCGCGATGCAAGGAAAAGTTCGTTTGTGACAAGAAGACTATTGCATCCATATATCCGGCCTTTGGGATGAGGTGATTTTGCTGCCTCTGGCCCTGATGGAATCCGCACATCCCCTGCCTCATCAGGTCTTCGGCCTCTCGATGGGCCCGAGACCCCAGCAGGCTTTCGGGAATGCAGGTGCTACCTTTCATGCCATCATCTGAACTTTATCCACGCAACTCGTTGCTGTTCTCCTGTTTTTCAAGTGTTCCTGTACTGTTTACTCACTCAAGATATTCCAGTGGTTTTTTTGCCGCCGCTTTTTCGCCACACTGGCTTTTCCGCACTCGCCGTTTAGCTCGCCACTTTCTGCCAGTGTGGCGAAAAAGTGGCAATCCCTTCGCACAACTATTGTCACCTTCATAAAGCATGAAGCTGCGCCTAGTAAGTGGTTTTTTTACTCAACAACGCCC
>JAJRUG010000051.1 GCA_024277915.1 Gammaproteobacteria bacterium | reverse complement strand
GCAGAAACGGCCAGCCATGCAGCGATATTGTTCTCCGCCATCACCAGTTGCCTGTCATTCGGCCTGCTGGCACTGAGCAGCACACCCATGGTGCAATTCTTCGGTGCCACAATATTCATCGGCAGCCTTCTTAATCTGATCCTGGCCCCCGCCGTCGCCCGCCTTCCGCCGCAACACCGTTTGCATAAACAAAGCACGGGAGGACTCTGAAGTGCTCCAGTCACGACCTTGTTACAGTCGCGTTCCCTGGCTCTGCGCCATTCTGGGCGGGCTTATGCTACTGGCAGGTTGTGCAGTGCCATTTGGCGCAGTCCAGCGGGATTTCCAGCCATTGCCACCGGATACCCTCGAACAATCAACTACTGTCTTGCTGAAACTTGACAGTCACCAGGGCGATATCCGTCATCACTGGGAGGCCGTGTTAAACGTGGACGCAGACCGGATCGACCTGATCATCCTGGGGCCCCTGGGCCAACGCCTGGCAACCCTGCGCTTCAATGATCAGCAACTAATGGTCGAACGTGGCGGCCCCCTCCCCTTCGACTCATCAATCGAAAAACTACTCGGGGAGCTGCAAATGATATTCTGGCCTCTGGCGGTACTGAACGCTAACGAATGGAACCAGGACTGGCATTTTTCAGAACAAAAAAATATCCGCTACGTGTACTATCAACAACAGCGGGTAGCGGAAATCCATCGACGCTCAACATCAGTCTGGAGCGGTGATTTTGACTATGTCAGTAGAATCTCTGATTACCGCCTGAACATACGATCCAGCGAGCTGGATCGTCCTTGATACCGGGGGCATTTCTTGGCAACCTCAAAACTGTTCAATTCCATTTCCGATCTGCTGCCCCATCGTGGCAAAATGATTCTGCTGGATCGTATCGAATCATGGGGTGAAGACTATCTGAAAGCAGCAGTGCTACACCGTGACGACAACCTGTTCAGCGACCCGGATGGCAATGTGCCTGCATGGGTAGGCATCGAATACATGGCTCAGGCGATATCTGCACTGGCGGGAATTCACGCACTGCAAAAAGGCCAGCCCGTGCGTATCGGTCTCCTGCTGGGTACGCGAAAATATACTTCCCGGGTGGCAAGTTTCCAGCGCAATGAGAAGCTCATCATCCACGTTGAACAAATTTTTATAGACGAAAACCATCTCGGCGCCTTTGATTGCACAATTCATTCAGATAGACTCATAGCCGAGGCTCAGATCAAAGCCATACAGCCGAATAACATCGAAGACATCATCAAAAGCCGCTAAGTCTTATGGAATCTGTATTAGTCACCGGCTCCGGCCGCGGAATCGGCAAGGCCATCGCCCTGCGTCTGGCAAAAGATGGCTACCACGTTATTCTTCACTGCCGCGAAAATCGCGAGGCAGCTGAGCAAGCCCTTGCTGAGATCCGTGATCAGGGAGGTGATGGCCGTATTCTCCAGTTTGATATCGCTAACCGAAAGCAAGCAGCCCAGGTATTGCAACAGGATATTGAAGCCAACGAAGCTTACTACGGCGTTGTCTGCAACGCCGGACTAGCTCGGGATGCCGCCTTTCCGGCACTGACAGAGGCAGACTGGGACGAAGTCATCCACACCAACCTGGATGGCTTTTACAACGTGCTACGCCCAATAGTCATGCCCATGGTGCGTCGCCGAAGCCCGGGGCGCATCGTCACCCTCTCCTCTGTTTCCGGGCTCATGGGCAACCGCGGACAAGTCAACTACAGCGCCGCCAAAGCCGGCATTATCGGTGCCTCCAAGGCCCTGGCCATCGAGCTGGCTAAGCGGAAAATCACCGTCAACTGTGTCGCACCCGGACTTATTGAAACCGAGATGGTAGAGCAGATCCAACTGGAGGAAACATTAAAAATAATCCCCCTGCGCAGGATGGGAAAAGCCGAAGAAGTCGCAGGTCTGGTCAGTTATCTCTGTTCCGATGACGCGGCCTACATTACCCGCCAGGTCATCTCAATCAACGGTGGCATGTTCTAATGACCAAGCGGGTTGTCGTCACAGGAACCGGCGTTATCTGCTCGCTGGGCAATAGCTGGACACAGCTCAGCACCAATCTGAAAAACAAGATCAGTGGCATTTGCTACATGCCCGGATGGGATGCTTTTTCGGATCTTAATACTCGTTTAGCCGGACCCGTGACCGACTTTGAAAAGCCTTCCCATTACACACGAAAAAAAACCCGCTCCATGAGCCGGGTTTCCCTACTGTCGACCCGGGCAACAGAGCTGGCCCTGGAAGAGAGCGGTCTGCTTGGCGACCCGGTACTCAGTAGTGGCGACATGGGTATATCCTATGGTTCATCCACAGGAGGTGTCGATGCCATCCGGGAGTTCGTCAACATGGTGACCCACCATGACGTGGCAGGCGTCACGGCCACCAGCTATATCCGCATGATGGGACACACGGCACCGGTCAATGTCGGTGTCTTTTTCGGCATTAAAGGACGCATCATCACTACCTCCAGTGCCTGCACCTCTGGCAGCCAAGGTATCGGCTATGCCTATGAAGCCATCAAATACGGCAAACAAAGACTGATGGTGGCTGGCGGTGCTGAAGAGTTATGCGTCTCGGAAGCCGTAGTCTTCGACAGCTTGTATGCGACCAGCACCAAAAACAGTACTCCCCGCCAGACGCCCAGTCCATTCGACCAACAGCGAGACGGCCTGGTTATCGGGGAAGGGGCCGGCACGTTGATTTTAGAAGAACTGGATCACGCCCTCGGCCGTGGCGCAAGAATCCTGGCTGAAATCGTTGGCTTCGGCACCAATTCTGATGGCGGTCACGTCACCCAGCCGGAAACAGAAAACATGCGCAGAGCGATGCAACTGGCTCTGCAAGATGCCTCACTGGATAAAGAGGCCATTGATTACGTCAACGCCCATGGCACCGCTACGGATCGGGGAGACATCGCCGAATCTCTGGCCACCTACCGTCTTTTCGGCAGCAACACTCCCTTTAGCACCCTCAAAGGCAATCTGGGTCATACCCTGGGTGCCTGCGGCGCCATCGAGGCCTTGGCAAGCATCCATATGATGAATGAAAACTGGCTTGCACCAACCCTAAATCTTGATACACCCGATGAGCAATGCGGCGACCTGGATTACATCATCGGTAACGGCCGTGAATTACATTGTGAACATGTAATGAGTAATAACTTCGCTTTTGGCGGCATCAACACCTCATTGATTTTCAAACGCTGGTAATATATGACTAGGCCTCGAAAAATACAGGAAGAAATGATAAATGAAAAAACCTGCAGCAACGGGCTGTTAGAGAAGGAGGCAACGCGGTCATCAATATTTTCAGCAACTACAAAAACGTTGAGTTCAAGAGCGACACTGAATTTGAATGCGGCGCCGGCGCCATAATAGCGGGCTCCGCACTGAAGGGAACAGTCGTAAAATTAGAATAATCGCTCAATCCCAGGCCATTGCGCCTCATTAGCCCTCCTCCTTCGTTCGGAGGATAAAAGCGGTGGCCCCCCGGCCTAGACCAAAGGCCGGGAAAGCATCACATGCTTGAAATGGAAAGACTCTTTACCCAGCCAGCGGATAAATATGACCCAACAACCACCCACCAAAGCTGGTGGGTTAATTTTACGGGCTGAAAGTCCGGACACGGGTTTAATTTGGCCCGGCAATGATCATAAAAATGCCGTGACATGACACTAGGGTCTGTTGACGCTCTATTTTCATCACTGTTGCGCCTGAAAAAGCGCCAATCAAGGCGCGAGGAGAGAAGTTTGGTGACTCCAAATAAACGACGAGCAACGCCGAGTGGCGCTTTTTCAGACGCAACCCGCAGGGCTGGGCCGCTTTTTCCGCCCTGCGGCGTTGTCAGTCGCTTGTGTAGAACAACTACACAGCACTCCTT
>JAJRUG010000050.1 GCA_024277915.1 Gammaproteobacteria bacterium | reverse complement strand
CCCATTTTTGCCAGGCCATTGTGGGCATCGAGTACGAATATCGCACTACCAAAATAATCGCCGAACAAAAGAGGACCAATAGTGGGCCAGCCAATTAACAAGGAAGGAATCGCCAGCAACACCAGCGGTACCCAGACTACCCACCCTGATTCGTGCAAATGAGCCCGCGCATCTTCATCAATTCGCTCGGGACCATGAAACACAAGAAAAAACATCCGGAATGAGTAAAGAGCCGTGACGAACACTCCTGCCATCACACTAAAGTAGGCAAAACCGGAACCGGGAATTGATGAATGCCCGACAGCAACAATCAGGGCATCCTTGGAAAAGAAACCTGCAAATCCCGGGAAGCCAATCAATGCCAATGAACCGATCAGACTGGTCCAGTAGGTAATCGGCAAATACTTTTTCAAGCCACCCATCCGGCGAATATCCTGCTCATGGTGCAGGGCAATGATGACTGAGCCCGCCGCCAGGAACAGCAATGCCTTGAAAAATGCATGGGTCATCAGGTGAAAAATACCCGCTGCGTAAGCCGATGCGCCAAGGGCTACAACCATGTAACCCAGTTGTGACAGCGTCGAATAGGCAACGACCCGCTTGATATCGTTCTGCACAATACCCAGAAAACCGGTAAACAATGCCGTAATCGCGCCGATCACCAGCACGAAACTCAATGCGGCTTCCGAGAACTCGAATAACGGCGACATCCGGGCAACCATGAACACACCCGCCGTGACCATCGTCGCAGCATGAATCAGGGCTGAAATAGGCGTTGGGCCTTCCATGGAATCCGGCAGCCAGACATGCAAAGGCACCTGTGCTGACTTGCCCATCGCACCGATGAAAAGCAGAATACATGCCACAGTCAGCGCCGACCACCCGGCGCCTCCGAAAATAGTGATCGTTTCGCCCTGAATGGCTTCTGCCTGAGAGAACACATCGACATAGTCGAGGGTGCCGGCGAAATAAAGCAGGGTCGCGATGCCCAGCAGAAAGCCGAAGTCCCCTACCCTGTTCACCAGAAAAGCCTTGAGATTGGCAACAATGGCTGTTGGTTTCGTGTACCAGAAACCGATCAGCAGATAGGACACGACGCCAACCGCTTCCGAGCCGAAAGACAGCTGCAGGAAGTTATTGGACATGACCAGCACCAGCATGGAGAAGGTAAACAGGGAGATATAGCTGAAGAACCGCTGGTAACCCGGATCCTCGCGCATGTAGCCCACTGTGTAGATGTGCACCATCAATGAAACGAAGGTCACAACATTCATCATCAGTATCGACAATCGATCGATCAGAAAACCGATTTCCATCGTGACACCATCGATCACCATCCACGTATAGACAGAACCGTTGAATACCGGGCTGCCATCAATGAACTGATCCTTGAAAACAATCAACGATAAAACAAATGAAATACCAACGCCGATGATGGTTACCCAGTGAGCACCGGAGCGCCCGATCTGACGACCGAAAAACCCGGCAGCAATCGCTGCAACCAGCGGACTGAGAACAATGGCCAGATAGATATTTTCCATGATCTACCCTTTCATCTCATCGAGTTCCTGCACATTGATGCTGGTCTTGGTGCGGAACAGCACCACCAGGATGGCAAGACCGATCGCTGCCTCGGCAGCGGCTACCGTCAGGATAAAGAAAACGAATACCTGCCCGGAGAGGTCATCGAGGTACCGTGAAAAAGCGATAAAATTGAAGTTGACGGCCAGCAATAACAACTCGACGCACATCAGCAGAACAATAAGATTCTTGCGGTTGATGAAAATGCCTGCCATGGCTATGGAAAACAGCAAGGCCGAAAGGGACAGGTAATGGGTCAGCGTGATCATCAGTCTTTCTCCGCCTCCATCTTGACTATACGTATCCTGTCTTCCGGTCTGGCGCTTACCTGCTCGGATATGACTTGCTTCTTCAATCCGGGTCGCCGGCGCATGGTCAATACGATAGCGGCAACAATAGCCAGCAAAAGAATGAAAGCTGCCAGCTCGAATGCGTAGACATGTTCAGTATAAAGAACCGAACCCAGCTCTTTGGTATTGCTGTAATCCGCATCGTGCGGTACCGGCATCGCAACATCAGGCAACCCGAGACTCCGCCATCCAACCACAAACGCAATTTCCAGAAACATGATCAATGCGATGAGCCCACCAAAAGGTGCGTAACGAGTAAAACTCTTGCGATCCTTCTCGACGTTAATGTCCAGCATCATGACGACGAACAGGAACAGAACCATTACAGCACCAACGTATACCAGCACCAGCACCATCGCCAGGAACTCCGCTTCCAGCAACAGCCAGAGAATGGCACTGGTCACGAACGCCAGGATCAGGAAAAGTGCAGCATAGACAGGGTTGCGCGCCGTGACGACACCGATTGCCGAAACAAGCAGCACAAAAGCCAGCATATAAAAATAGGCAAGAATTAACATATCACCGATACTTCGCGTCCGTTGCTCGATCTGCTGCAATGATGGCCTCATACTTGTCGCCGACTGCCAGCAGCTTCTCTTTGGTCATGATGTGCTGACCACGTTTTTCCATGTGGTATTCGAAAACCCGGGTTTCAACAATCGCATCGACCGGGCAGGCCTCTTCACAAAAACCGCAGTAAATGCACTTGAACAAATCAATGTCATAGCTGCTGGTTCTCCTGGTGCCATCCTCTGCCACTGTCGACTCGATAGTAATCGCAGCTGCAGGACATACCGCCTGACACAGCTTGCAGGCAATACATCGTTCCTCACCATTGGGGTAACGACGCAGTGCATGAAGACCGCGAAACCGGGGTGATTGCGGGGTTTTCTCTTCCGGATACAGAACAGTGATTTTCTTGCTAAAGAAGTACCTGAGCGTTACCCGCATCCCCTTGAGCAGCTCCCAAAGCGTGAATGTCTTGATGATGCTGGAGAAATTACTCATATCAAGCGCTCCACGGGCCTATCTTCGCATAGACCATCACGCCCTCGACTGCAATCCAGATGATGGTAATTGGAATGAACACTTTCCACCCCAAGCGCATAATCTGGTCATAACGATAGCGCGGGAAAGTCGCCCTGAACCATAGAAACAAGTAAAGAAAGAATGACATTTTCAATGCCAGCCAGAAAAGCCCCGGCTCACGAAGAAAAGCGAGGACTGTATCATCCATGAATGAAAATGCAGGCCCTGAAAATGCAGAGTGCCAGCCGCCAACAAACATTACTGTCGTCAGTGCTGCGATCAGAATAATATTCGCATACTCGCCCAGGAAAAACATCGCGAAGGCCGCGCCTGAATATTCAACATGGAAACCGGCAACAATTTCCGACTCACCTTCTGCCACATCGAAGGGTGCACGATTGGTCTCTGCCACGCCCGAGATAAAATAAACCAGGAACAAAGGAAACAACGGCAACCAGAACCAGCTGGTCACACCACCACTCTGCGCCTCGACAATGTCCCCGAGATTGAGACTTCCACCTGCCATCAATACACCAACCAGTGCAAAACCCATGGCGATTTCATAGGCGACAATCTGGGCTGCCGAGCGCATCGCTCCTAAAAGTGCATATTTTGAATTGGTCGCCCAACCGGCAAGAATGATGCCGTAAACGCCCAGCGACGTGAGTGCCAGCACATAGAGCAGCCCTGCATTGATATCTGCAATCGCGAAACCGGGGAAAACAGGTATTACCGCCCAGGTTGCCAATGCGGGAACCAGAGCCAGTATCGGTGCAATCAGAAAAAGAAATTTGTTCGAGTTCGCCGGAATAATAATTTCTTTGATCAGCAGTTTGATCACATCGGCAAATGGCTGACCAAGACCCTTCGGCCCCACCCGGTTGGGACCAATCCTTACATGCATATAGCCGATGACCTTGCGTTCGAAATAGGTCAGAAAGGCCACGCACAAAATAACGACGATCACCAGCGGAAGAACCTGCAGGAGAATAATAATCAGCTCCTGCAACAGTGGCGGAAGCATCCCCCAGAGGTTGACGGCGAAGGGAAAGGTTGTTTCAAACCATCCAGCCATTCGGTCAGGCGCTCCTTCGCATTTCAGGTTCTCCATGCCCGCGTGCATCGCGTGTCATCTGCAATGACTTCGCGCGGCGAACAAGTGCATCGACCTGATAAACAGGGATACACAACGCGCAATCTGCTGGTGAGCTTGTTGTCCGCTCACCAAGCGTGTCCGCCAGCTTGACAGCGGTATCCAGAGAGTTACCCGGTTCGACCGGGCCCAGAGCGGTCTTGAGCTCATCGCGAACAGACTCGGATGACTGATAGTCGCAATCCGGCATGTCCAGAAGATTCCCGAGCACACGCAATACTTTCCAGCCGGGTCGGCTATCACCTACCGGACTTGCGACACCGGAAAAACTCTGCCAGCGGCCTTCAGCATTTACAAACGTTCCGGAAGTCTCGGCGAAGGTACCAACAGGCAGCACCACATCGGCATGAGCCTTGATCTGCTCGCTGAAAAATGGCGTCAGCGCCACAACAAGCTCTGCTGCTTCAACAGCCTGAAGCATATTACCGGCACAATCAGAGCCTGGCTCGACACCAAGCAGCAACATCCCGCGGCATGAACCTCCGGCCATCTCCGCTGCGTTGGCACCCGATGACGATAATTGCTCGCCACTTGGCCCGCGATGCGGCAATGCGCCAGCTATTGATGCTCCTCCCGAGTTAGCGCCTTCGGAAATATAGCCCAAATTGGCATTCGTCAGCTTCGCCAACTCTGCAGCTAACATGCGGATAGTCGCATAATCAGCATGTCGTACACTGATCAACCCCAGGAAAATCGCTGAATTGCCGGCATCACTCAGTGATGCCACCAGTCGCTGGTGCGATTCACCCGGTTCCGGGGTTCCGGCAAGTAACGAACTGACTCCCTCTGAAAAACCGGCGCCCGCACCAGCTGCCTTCACCAGGCTGGCCAGCTCATCAGCCAGCTGTTCAGCTACCAGCGACTCATGGATCGGGAACAGATACTCGAACTGTTCAGGATTCAGCAAGCTGATCGCGGCACCATCAAGTGCGGCCTTCCGAATCCGGTGTGCCATCATCGGTACTTCGTGGCGCAGATTTGACCCGACCAGCAACGCCGCATCAAGTCCGGAAACCTCTTCAATGCTCATTCCCAGCCATGGGAACAAGCCATCCTGTTGCTGACCACGGAAATCCTGCTGCCGCAGCCGGTGATCAATATTGCCGGAGCCAAGATGACGCATGACCCGGGCCGCCAGATAGGCCTCCTCGGTGGTCGCACTCGGCGAAACCAGCGCACCCAAAGCATTACCACCATGCGCATCAACCAGGGCCTTCATCCCTGAAGCTGCTTTCTCCAGAGCATCAGGCCACGAGCACTCCTGCCACTGACCGTTTGTTTTCAACATAGGACTTTGCAAACGGTCTTCTGCGTAGATGCCCTCATAACTGAACCGGTCCCGGTCAGAAATCCAGGTCTCGTTCACTGCTTCATTGGATCGGGGCACCATGCGCTTCACCCGCCCGTTCAGCACATGAGCATAAAGATTCGATCCGAAGCAGTCATGCGGTGCGATGGTCGCATGCTGAATCATCTCCCAGGCACGAGCACTAAAACGATAAGGCTTGCTGTTCAAAGCACCGACCGGACACAGGTCAATCACATTGCCCGATAACTCATGATCGACACTTTGCTCGATAAACGTGCCGATTTTCATTCGATCACCGCGCCCCATTGCACCGAGCTCCTGCAATCCGGCAATTTCCTCACCAAAGCGTATGCAGCGGGTGCAATGTATGCAGCGTGTCATATCCGTTGAAATCAACGGGCCGATGTCCTTGTCTCTGACTACCCGCTTCCGCTCTGCATAGCGTGAAATATCACGGCCATAACCCATCGCCAGATCCTGCAGCTCACATTCACCACCCTGATCGCAAATCGGGCAATCCAGCGGATGATTGATCAGCAAAAACTCCATAACCGATTTTTGAGCTTCCAGAGCGTTGGCGGACTTGGTCGATACCTTCATGCCGTCCATTACCGGGGTTGCACAAGCCGGCAAGGGCTTTGGCGCCTTCTCTACTTCCACCAGACACATCCGGCAATTGGCCGCTACGGATAACTTCTTGTGGTAACAAAAGCGCGGAATGTATATCCCGGCGGCATCTGTTACCTCGATCAGCATTTGCCCCGGCTTCGCTTCCAGCTCAACGCCGTTGACTTCAATTGTGAATTTATCCTGGCTCATATTCGTTCTGGTCATGCAGCCCGTGACTGCGCATCAACAATGGAGTGACCCTTGTTTTCAATCATGTATTCAAACTCAGACCGGAAACGATTGAGGAAACTCTGCACCGGCCAGGCAGCAGCATCACCCAGCGCACAGATCGTATGCCCTTCAATCTTGTTGGCGACCTGCATCAGCAGATCAAGGTCCGATAGCACACCCTTGCCTGCGACAATCATGCTCAGCATGCGGTAAACCCAGCCGGTTCCTTCCCGGCATGGCGTGCACTGACCGCAGGATTCTGCATAATAAAACCGCGACAAACGATGCAATGCTTTCACCATGCATGTGGTTTCATCCATTACAATCACAGCACCCGTGCCAAGCGCCGAACCCCCCTCCTGCAACGAGGTGTAGTCCATATTCAGCCCCATGATCCCCTCGGCAGTCAGCACCGGAACCGATGACCCGCCCGGAATCACTGCTTTTAACTGTCGGCCGTGCAAAACACCACCGGCTATCTCAAGGAGGTCGGTGAAGGAAATACCCAATGGCAATTCAAAATTACCCGGCCTGTTGACGTGGCCGGATACCGAAAACACCATCGTGCCGCCGGAGTTTTCCGGTCCCAGTCCGGCAAACCAGTCGGCACCGCCGCGAAGAATCGCCGGAACACTGGCAAGGCTTTGTGTGTTATTGATCGTGGTGGGAGCACCGTATAACCCAAACCCTGCAGGGAATGGTGGTTTGAACCGGGGTCGCCCCGGCTTTCCTTCCAGTGATTCCAGCAAGGCGGTTTCCTCGCCGCAGATATACGCACCGGCGCCGACGAAAGTCTTCAGATCGAAGGTAACGCCTGACCCCTGGAGATTTGAGCCCAGCAAACCTGCTTCATACGCTTCTCGCACTGCTGCTTCGAAACGGGGCACCGGTTCGCCCATGAATTCGCCGCGGATATAGTTGTACCCGACCGTCGCATCCATCGCAAAACCGGCCAGAGCCATACCTTCCACCAGCGCATGGGGGTTGTAGCGCAGGATATCGCGATCATGGCAGGTACCCGGCTCACTTTCGTCAGAGTTACAAACAAGATATTTCTGGGTTGCCGGATCCTTCGGCATGAATGTCCATTTCACCCCGGTCGGAAAACCGGCACCACCGCGACCGCGCAAGCCGGATGCCTTGACCGTACCCACGACATCCTCTGCTGAGAGCTCGCCCGCCAGGACCTTCTTCCACGATTCGTAGCCGCCTTTGGACAAATAAGCATCGAGACTCCAGGAACGATCCATCCCCAAGGTTTGCAGACATACCAGGTTTTGCTCATAACCGGGCATCAGCGGTCATCCTCTCCGATACCATCGAGTATCTTGTCTATTTTCTCTGGCGTAAGATTCTCGTAATACTTGTGATCCACCATCATCATCGGTGCCCCACAACAGGCTGCCAGGCACTCTTCTTCCTGCTTGAGGTAAAACTTGCCATCTGCCGTGCTTTCGCCGGTTTTGATTTGCAGCTTGCGCTCGATATGCGACACAATTTCATCACTGCCGCGCAACATGCAGGAGATATTGGTACATACTGAAATGCTATGGCGTCCGACCGGGCTGGTTTCGAACATGGCATAGAATTCCGCAATTTCGTAGACCTGCACCGGGGTCATATCCAGATAGTCTGCGACTGCGGACATGAGCTCACGCGTCAGGAAACCTTTATTCTCATGCTGTGTCGCATGAAGTGCCGCAATCACGGCAGATCGCTGCTTGCCGCTCGGAAACTTCGCCACCCACTGATCAATTTCAGACCGAAGATGATCAGATAATTGTGCTTTTTCAGTAGTCATTATTTAGCGGTCAATATCACCAAAAACGATATCTACTGTCCCAATGACAGCGACAACATCGGCAAGCATGTGTCCGACAACCATTTCTTTCATTGCAGAAATATGAGCAAAGCCGGGCGAACGAATCTTGACCCGGTAGGGTTTGTTAGCGCCATCTGACACCATGTAAATGCCGAACTCACCCTTGGGGTGCTCCACCGCAGCGTAAGCTTCACCTGCGGGAATACAATAGCCTTCGGTAAACAGCTTGAAGTGATGGATTAACGACTCCATATCGTCTTTCATCTCAACCCGGCTCGGCGGCGTAAATTTATGGTCATCGAGCATCACAGGGCCGGGATTATCGCGCAGCCATGTGATGCACTGTTTGATGATGTTGTTTGACTGCCGCATTTCTTCGATGCGCACCAGATAGCGATCGTAACAATCACCATTTACCCCGACAGGAATATCAAAATCAAGATTGGCATACACTTCATAGGGCTGTTTTTTGCGCAGATCCCACTCAACTCCGGAACCACGCAACATCGGACCGGTAAATCCAAGCTGTTTTGCCCGCTCCGGAGAGACAACACCAATATTGACGGTACGCTGCTTCCAGATCCTGTTGTCGGTCAGCAGGGTTTCGTATTCATCGACGTGACCAGGAAAACGATTGGTAAATGCTTCCAGGAAATCCAGTAATGATCCCTGCCGGTCTTCATTCAGTCGTTTGATATCCTTATCGGATCGGTTACCGGCATTCTGATGCCGGGGCATGCGATCAGGGAGGTCTCTGTATACACCACCCGGACGATAGTAAGTGGCATGCATTCTTGTTCCGGATACCGCCTCATAACAATCGACAAGATCTTCACGTTCGCGGAAGCAAAACAGAAACAGTGCCATCGCACCGATATCCAGACCGTGGGTCGCCAGCCACAGAAGATGGTTCAGAATACGGGTGATCTCATCGAACATGACCCGTATGTATTGAGCACGTATTGGCGGCCGGACACCCAGTAACTTTTCGATGGCGAGCACATAGCTATGCTCATTGCACATCATCGACACATAATCCAGCCGATCCATGTAGCCGATACTGTGATTGTACGGTTTGTTTTCTGCCAGCTTTTCAGTGCCTCGATGCAGCAGACCAATGTGCGGGTCGGCATCCTGAATGACCTCGCCATTCATCTCCAGCACCAGGCGCAGGACGCCGTGAGCTGCCGGATGTTGCGGCCCGAAATTCATTGTGTAGTTCTGGAACTCAGCCATCGGCAGCCTCATCCGCCTGGCCTGATGCGTAGCGACTGTCATCCCGGATGATTCGCGGTACCAGTGTTCTTGGCTCAATACTGACAGGCTGGTAAACAACGCGCCCTTCGGTCAAATCATATTTCACTTCCACGTTCCCGATCAGGGGGAAATCCTTCCTGAACGGATAACCAATAAACCCGTAGTCGGTAAGAATGCGGCGAAGGTCCGGGTGACCTTCGAAAAGAATGCCAAAAAGATCGAACGCTTCACGCTCATACCAGTTCGCAGAATTCCACACTTCCACAATAGAAGGAACAATTGGCGGATTGTCCGGGCCTGTAAATACGCGCAATCGTATTCGATGGTTCCGGCTCACTGACGTCAGGTGATACACCACTGCGAAACGACGCGGTTCGAAGGTGTCAGAAATTTCCGGCAGCACCGTCTCTCGCTGAGCTGCTCGACTGAACCCGGTGCCGGTAGCATCTTTGGTCTGCCATTCGGCCTGCCCCCAGGTAAGGTAGTCGATGCCGCACAAATCAATCAGTGTATCGAACTGCAACCCGTCTTCGTTGCGCAGTGCCTGCGCGGTCGCCACCAGGTCTTCCCTGGCGAGTTCATAGGTCAGCTCCCCGCAGGTAGATTCAACCCGGGTCAATTGATCACCAAATCGCGATAAAACCCTGGCTGCGAGTGCCTGATAACGCTTGTTCATTGTGACAATTCGATCTTAGCGGGCAATAGTGTTGGTGCGCCGGATTTTCTCCTGAAGCTGGAGCAACCCGTACAGGAGTGCTTCAGCCGTTGGAGGGCAGCCCGGAATATAGATGTCGACGGGGACAATTCGGTCACAACCCCGCACAACAGAATAAGAATAATGATAGTAGCCCCCGCCGTTGGCGCAGGAACCCATTGATACAACCCATTTTGGCTCTGCCATCTGGTCATAGACCTTGCGCAAGGCGGGAGCCATTTTGTTGGTCAACGTGCCGGCCACAATCATCACATCAGACTGTCTGGGGCTGGGTCGAAAAAGAATGCCGAACCTGTCCAGGTCGTAACGTGATGCACCGGTATGCATCATTTCAATCGCGCAACAGGCGAGACCAAAAGACATTGGCCAAAGCGAACCGGTTCGTGCCCAGTTGATGACATTATCGATACCGGTCACAACGAAACCACGCTTCTGGAGAATATCGCTACCATCGGCAGCAGGCTCGTTATCGGGCAACCCGAGATTCTGCGCAGTCAGTTCGCCTAATCCCACTCCAATGCTCCCTTCTTCCATTCATAAATGAAGCCGACAACCAGCACCGCCAGGAAAACACCCATTGACAGCAGCCCGAACAATCCGATGTTTTCCAGTGACACCGCCCAGGGAAACAGGAAAGCAATTTCCAGATCGAAAATAATAAACAGGATGGCAACCAGATAATAGCGGACGTCGAATTTCATTCGAGCATCTTCAAACGGTTCAAAGCCACATTCGTAAGGGGATAGTTTCTCGGGATCATTCTTTTTCCGGGGAAACAGAAAGTCCGAAGCCAGACCAAGAGCCAGAAGAACCAGCGAAATAATCACAGCGACACTGATAAACACCAATACTGGAAGATAATTATGTAGCAATTCGTGATCCTGACTTAATATTTAACTCTAAATCATCTGTTGTCTGGTGCCGATGGCCGGACTCGAACCGGCACGGCTTTCGCCACTGCCCCCTCAAGACAGCGTGTCTACCAATTCCACCACATCGGCGCAGTGTTTACCCAATAGCTCCGTGGAACCAGTAGCCTACTGTTCCCTACCCTCCAAACCAGTACCTTCCGGATTAATTTGTGACTGTCCTGCATCAGATGCCGGAGCATCCAGCCCTGGCAGCCCATCAAGATCTACCGGGAGATCTACCTGATCGCCTGGTGTTGGCGCAATCAAAACCTGCTCTGAACCAGCATCGATAACGCTTTCCAGCAAGCTGTCAACCGGCTTCTGCTGACCACCAAGATAAGCAAGTGTCATGCTGCTGGCGAAGAACGCTGTCGCCAGAGCTGCCGTAGACCGGGATAAAAAATTCGCCGAACCTTTTGCACCAAAGACCGTACCGGATGCCCCGGATCCGAAGCCGGCTCCGGCATCAGCACCTTTCCCGCGCTGAATCATTACCAGTCCGATGATCAGCAAGGCAATGATCGTGTGCCCGATCAAAAGTAATGTTTGAAAAGTTGTCATAAACTCAATTCCGTAATAGGCCGCTTAATTCCTGTCAATGATGAGCAACTACGAAAGGGTCGAACTGCATATCGCAGCAAAGTCGACCGGATCCAGCGAAGCTCCGCCGATCAGTCCACCATCAATATCTTCCATGGCGAACAGATCGCCAGCATTTGACCCCTTCACACTGCCACCATAGAGAATCCTCAATTCAGCCGCTATCTTAGCATCGTGTGCCGATACTATTGAACGAATATGTGCATGAACTTCCTGAGCCTGTTCCACCGAAGCCGTCTGCCCGGTACCGATTGCCCAGATCGGCTCATAGGCCACCAGCCCCGATGCCAGCATCCGGATATCAATTAGATCCATGACTGCGTTGATCTGCCGTGAAATAACCTCATTGGTAATCCCGTCCTGGCGTTCCTGCAACGATTCTCCAACACACAGAATCGGCGACAGACCAGCACCCTGTGCTGCCAGGAATTTCCGGGCAACCACCTCATCAGCTTCCCCGTACAAAGCCCGGCGCTCGGAATGTCCGACAATGACATAGCGACAACCGCTGTCCGATAGCATGGCTGCCGAGACTTCCCCGGTATAGGCTCCTGAAGCCTCTGCTGAGAGGTTTTGCGCACCTAATGCAATGCAGCTGTCGGCCAGCATCCCGCCTACCTGATCCAGGTAAACAAAAGGAGGGCAAACCACAACATCACAGGCAGGCTCATTTTCGAGCCCAGCCATCACGCCAGTAAGCAATCGGGTATTTTCAGCCCGGCTGCCATTCAGTTTCCAGTTTCCTGCGACCAGTGGTCGTCTCATTTTCGGGTGCCTGTTTACTTGTACAAGGATAAAAAAGTCGGCGAAGATTAGCCCTGTAGATGCCGGAAATCAATCGTGGATCACCACGGGGTACATCCGGCTCATTTCATCAGGCAGTTTGCCGAACCACCTCGGCCAGCTCCTCGGCCAGGGCAACGACTTCGTTGTGATCATTGCCCTCTACCATAACCCGCACCACAGGCTCTGTTCCTGATGCACGGAGTACTACCCGGCCTCGTTCGCCAAGCCGGTTCTCGATATCTGTCAGGGCATTCTGGATCTCTTTGGAGCCATCCAGATCGACTCTTGAAGCAGTATTGACGTTGATCAAAATCTGCGGATAGCGCTCAAATCCCCTGGTAAGTTCTGCCAGCGATTGACCGGACTCTTTCATGACACACAACATCTCCAGTGCGCAGATCAACGCATCCCCGGTGGTGGTTTTATCCAGGCAAATGATATGACCGGATGCCTCACCTCCTAGCTGGCCGCCGGTTTTCCGGAGCAGTTCGAGGACATAGCGATCCCCGACTTTCGCGCGCTCGAAACCAATACCGAGGCTGCCCAGCGCTTGTTCGAGCCCCAGATTGCTCATCAAGGTACCCACAACCGGTCCAGTGAGTGTGTTGCTGGCCTGTCGCGCTCTGGCAAGGACATACAAAATCTGGTCACCGTCCACGACCCCGCCATTTTCATCCACCATGATCAGCCGATCGCCGTCACCATCAAATGCAATGCCGACATCAGCGCCGACTCCTTGTACGGTCAACTTCAACAGTTCAGGGTGATTCGAACCACAGCCATCATTGATGTTTCGTCCATTCGGCGAACAACCGATGGGAATGATCTCTGCGCCCAATTCCGACAGCGTTCTGGGACCAACCTTGTAGCCGGCGCCATGTGAACAATCTACGACTATTTTCAGACCTTCCAGATTCAGGCTTGAGGGAATGGTCGAAATACAAAATGCCTTGTACCGCTCGCCCGCGGTATCCACGCGTGTGGCTCTACCGAGGTTGCGGGAGTCTCTGGTGATAGCAGCATCCACGAGCTTCGCTTCAATCTCTGATTCGAGATCGTCGGACAATTTTCCGCCATTTTTGTCGAAAAATTTGATGCCATTGTCATGATAGGGATTGTGTGACGCGCTGATGACCACGCCAAGATCTGCATTCAGCTCCCTGGTCAGATAGGCAATGCCAGGTGTAGGGATTGGACCGAGTAACAGAGCATCCATGCCCGCTGCCACAAATCCGGCTTCCAGTGCTGATTCAAACATATACCCGGAAAGCCTGGTGTCCTTGCCAATGGCGACGGTGCCACCATCCGGTGCCAGAACCCGGGCAACCGCGCTGGCCAATCGCAGCGCAAACTCTGCGGTCATCGGATGAACACCTACAGGCCCACGAATCCCGTCCGTACCAAAAAACTCTCTAGACATATTTTTCTACCGTATCCAGAACAGTTAACGCTTCGATCGTTTCGGCGACATCATGTACCCGGATGATACTCGCACCTCGCTGGCGTGCAATCATTGCCAGCACCACACTTCCCATGAGCACTTTACCATCTGCCCGATCCAGAATCTGTCCGAGCATGGACTTGCGCGAACATCCAACCAGCACAGGTAACCCAAACTCCCTGAACTGATCCAAAGAACGAAGCAGGTCGAGGTTATGATCCAGCTTCTTGCCAAAACCGAACCCCGGATCAACAATCAGTAACTCCCTTGGGATCCCTGCTGCTTCACAGGCGTTGATCCTGCTGGCCAGAAATACCAATACTTCCTGAACAACATCAGTATATTGCGGATCAAGCTGCATGCTGTCCGGCTCTCCCTGCATATGCATCAGGCAGACCGGAACCTGAAGCTCTGCTGCAGCTTTCAGTGCACCGGGTAACTGCAGCGCATGGACATCGTTAATCATAGTGGCACCCGCAGCAACGGCCGATCGCATCACTTCGGGCTTGCTGGTGTCAATTGAAACAGGAAGGTCGAATTTTTTCCGCAGACATTCGATGACCGGCACGACCCGTGCGATTTCCTCCTTTGCTGAAACTTTGCGGGCACCGGGTCGGGTAGATTCTCCACCGATATCAATTATATCGGCGCCCTCTTCCACCATTTTTTCCGCCCGTTGAATCGCGGCATCGATTGCAAGATAACGACCACCATCGAAGAAGGAATCCGGGGTGACGTTGAGTACGCCCATTACCTGACAATCGGGTGAGATAGACAAAGCTTGATGATCCTGCCAAGAAGTACAGGCCCCATTTACCCCGTACTTATCGTAGCCGCCTTAGTGTTGTTCAGCCGGCTCGCCAATTCCGGCATCGTCGGGCTTGTCTGATTTGCTGGAACCGGCTTTTGGTTCCGATGGATCCGAATCATCCCAGTCCTTTGGCGGGCTGGGCTCGCGACCGGCCATAATCTCCTTGATCTGATTCTCATCAATTGTCTCGTACTTCAACAATGCTGCCGACATTGCGTGCAGACAGTCAATCTTCCTGGCCAGAATCTCTGCAGCCAATTTGTATGTCTCATCAATAATACGGCGGACTTCCTCATCAATTGTATGCGCAGTCAGATCTGATACCTGTTTATGCTGAGTCACGGAACGCCCGAGGAAAATTTCGCTGTCTTCTTCAACATAGGTTAATGGCCCGAGTCGATCTGATAGTCCCCACTTGGTCACCATGTTGCGAGCAAGACCAGTAGCCCGCTCAATGTCATTTGATGCGCCGGTAGTCACGGCATCCGCACCAAAAACCTGTTCTTCGGCGATTCGGCCACCAAACAGGCTGGCAATCTGGCTGAGCAGCCGGCGCTTGCTGTAGCTGTATCGATCCTCTTCCGGCAGAAACATCGTCACACCCAGTGCCCGGCCACGGGGAATAATCGTCACCTTGTAGACAGGATCGTGATCCGGTACCGAAAGCCCGACAATTGCATGCCCGGCCTCGTGATAGGCCGTCAACTTGCGCTCATCCTCACTCATCACCATCGAGCGCCGTTCTGCACCCATCATGATTTTGTCTTTGGCTTTTTCAAATTCATCCATGCTCACTGTGCGTCGATTGGCGCGAGCCGCAAACAGCGCCGCTTCATTGACCAGGTTGGCAAGATCAGCGCCGGAAAATCCTGGCGTACCACGGGCGATGATGGATGGCTTGACGTCATCACCGAGTGGCACTTTACGCATATGTACTTTAAGAATCTGTTCACGCCCGCGTACATCCGGGAGAGGAACAACAACCTGCCGATCAAAACGGCCCGGCCTGAGCAGTGCGGGATCAAGTACATCCGGGCGGTTGGTAGCAGCGATGACAATGACGCCTTCATTGCCTTCGAAGCCATCCATTTCAACCAGCAACTGGTTGAGTGTTTGTTCACGCTCGTCGTGACCGCCGCCAAGACCAGCGCCTCGATGCCTGCCGACGGCATCAATCTCGTCGATGAAAATAATGCAGGGTGCATTCTTCTTGGCCTGCTCGAACATGTCACGTACACGCGATGCGCCGACACCCACGAACATCTCAACAAAATCAGAACCGGAAATAGTATAGAAAGGTACCTTGGCTTCGCCGGCGATCGCTCTTGCGAGCAGCGTTTTACCCGTACCCGGAGAGCCCACCATCAATACGCCCTTGGGTATCTTGCCTCCCAGTCGCTGAAACTTTGCCGGGTCTTTTAAAAACTCGACAATCTCAAGCACTTCTTCCTTGGCTTCTTCAACGCCTGCCACATCAGCAAACGTCAGCTTGATCTGATCCTCGCCAAGCAGACGCGCCTTGCTTTTACCAAAGGACATCGCACCACGGCCACCGCCACCGCCCTGCATTTGCCGCATGAAATAAATCCATACGCCAATAAGCAGCAGTACCGGGAAAGAGTTGAGGAACAGACTGAAAAGAATACTTTGACCCTGCGGCTGAGCAGCCGTGAATTTAACCCGACGCTCGTTGAGTTGACCGATCAATGCTGTGTTGTCGGTCTCAGGGCTGAAAGTCACGAATGTCTCACCGGAAGATTTTTCACCGGTGATTTTATTGCCGTCGAATTCGACCGATACGACCTGGCCGGCATTTACCATGTCAAGAAATGTTGAATAGTCCTCCGGCGGTGCCTGACGAGCACCGGTGCCGAAGCTCTGAAAAACTGTCAACAGTACAACAGCGATGACGATCCAGAGGATGACGTTTTTAGCCAGTTCGTTCAATGAAATATCCTGCGTGAAAATAGGGGGGGAGCGCGCCTGTTTCGACAGGCACATATGTTTAGACACTACTATAACCGATAGTTTCTCGCTACGAGATAAGTCTCACGGCTTTTAGTCCGTGATGCCTGCGGTTTTCGAACCTTGATCAACTCAAAATGCTGTCGTATTTCCCTTACATACTCATCAAACCCCTCGCCATGGAAGAGTTTCACGACCAAACTTCCACCAGGGGGCAAAAACTCAAAAGCAAAATCTCTGGCCAGCTCCGCCAGATACATCGATTTGGGCTGATCAACTGAGCGTGTACCCGATATATTGGGGGCCATATCCGACATCACAAGGTTAACCTGCGAATCACTCAACAGATTGCGAAGCACCTTCAGCGGCTTATCTTCGGAGAAATCCCCGCATATGCTCTCAACTTCGGCGATTGGAGCCATTTCCAGTCGATCCAGCGCGATTACCCGGCCGCGTTCCCCAACAATTCTGGCCGCGTACTGGCTCCAGCCGCCCGGAGCGGCTCCCAGATCCACAACAATATTGCCCGGCTTGATCAGGCGCTCGCGCTCCTGGATCTCCATCAGCTTGAATACAGCCCGCGAGCGCCACCCCTCAGCCTGCGCCCTCAGCACATAGGGATCGCTCGCCTGACGCTGTTTCCACGCGCTACTTGATGTCTTCTTGCTCACGATTGATCACAAATAACCGATATACTGCGGCAATGGAACTGACTGAAAAACAGAAAAAACACTTACGCGGCCTCGCGCACCCGCTCAAACCGGCGATTCAGGTCGGGTCGGCCGGTGTTACTGCCGGCCTGCTCAAGGAGCTGCACGGAACTCTGGAGTACCACGAACTGGTGAAGATCAAAGTAAGAACCGGCGATCGGGCAATGCGAGATGCCGTGATCCAACAGCTCGCGGATAAAACCAATGCCACACTCGTCACTCGCATTGGCAATGTTGCTACCTTGTATCGTCCGCGACGTGAAGATCCTGCTATTACTTTGCCGTAAATTCCGGCAGCACCTCAAAAAAAGACTAAACGTATTTGATACTGATCACTTCGAAGGTCTTGCGCCCACCGGGCGCAGCAAACTCGACCACATCACCTTCCTGTTTTCCGATTAACGCCCTTGCCAGTGGAGAGGTGATGGAAATCTTCTTCTCCTTCACATCTGCTTCATCTTCCCCGACGATCTGATAATGAACTTCTTTTTCTTCATCTTCATCGTACAGATCAAGTGTCGCACCGAAAACAATTCGCCCCACATCACCCAGACTGGTGACATCGATGATCTCTGCATTCGATAGCTTGGAATCGATATCCTTGATGCGCCCTTCAATAAACCCCTGTTCTTCTTTGGCCGCATGATATTCAGCATTTTCCTTCAAATCCCCGTGGGCACGCGCCTCCGCAATTGCCTGCACAACCTGCGGGCGACGCTCGCTCTTGAGATGCTTGAGTTCCTGACGTAATTTCTCAACACCTTTCAATGTAATCGGCACCTTGTTCACTTCGCCATCTCCACTTGAGCCTCTACCTCTACCTCTGCCTCTACCTCACTCATCTTGTTGATATTCTCCTGGTGCAAATCCTGCAGCCGGTTAACCGAGCCACCATCCAGATGATCAAGTGCCAGGCTCGTCGCCATGGCGGCAGCCAGAGTCGTATAGTAAGTCACTTTTCTGTGAACAGCCGCACCACGGATCGAATGTGATTGCCGAATCGCCTGCTTGCCTTCCGTGGTATTAACGATCAGCGAGATTTCGTTGTTCTTGATCATATCCACGATATGCGGCCTGCCTTCTCCCACTTTATTGACACGCCGGCAGGGAATACCCTCCTTCGCAAGAGACAGGGCGGTACCATCGGTAGCAACAATATCAAAACCGCGCTCCACCAAAATACCGGCCAACTTGATCGCGCCCGGCTTGTCCCTGTCACGAACTGACAACAGGGCAGTTCCGCTACGCGGCAATATAACTCCGGAACCCAGTTGCGCCTTCGCGTAGGCTTCGGCAAAAGAACGGCCCGTACCCATGACCTCCCCGGTCGATTTCATCTCCGGACCAAGAATCGGATCGGCATCCGGGAACTTCGCGAAGGGAAAAACTGATTCCTTCACCGAGTAGTAAGATGGCACGACCGGCTCGGTTACACCTTGTTCCTCCAGGCTGATGCCAACCATCGCCTTGGCAGCAATCTTGGCCAGCGGCACGCCTGTCGCTTTTGACACGAATGGCACCGATCGTGAAGCCCTGGGATTAACCTCCAACAGATAGATCACACCATTTTGAATGGCGAACTGGGTATTCATCAAACCGACCACATTCAATGCTTTGGCAAGACTGACTACCTGCTCGGAAAGTTGTTCCTGGATCTCCTGGCTCAAGGTAGCAGGAGGCAGCGAACAACCGGAATCACCCGAATGAACACCGGCCTGCTCGATATGCTCCATGATTCCGCCGATCAATACGCGATTGCCGTCACAAATGGCATCAACATCAACCTCGACCGCCAGGTCCAGAAAACGATCCAGCAATACCGGGCTGTCATTGGAAACCTTGATTGCCTCGGTCATATAGATGCGCAGGTCATCAATGTTATGAATGACTTCCATCGCACGACCACCCAGCACATACGACGGCCTGACTACCAGCGGAAAGCCCACTTCAGAAGCCATTTCACAGGCTTCATCTTCAGTCTTGGCAATACTATTGGGCGGTTGTTTGAGATCAAGGCGATTCACCAGTTGCTGAAATCGCTCGCGATCTTCAGCCAGATCAATTGAATCAGGACTGGTTCCGATGATCGGTGCTCCGGCCTGCTCAAGCGCCCGGGCCAGCTTGAGCGGCGTCTGCCCGCCATACTGCACGATGACACCTTCGGGCTGCTCGAGATCAATCACTTCCATGACATCTTCAAATGTCAGTGATTCGAAATACAACCTGTCAGAGGTATCGTAGTCGGTCGAAACCGTTTCCGGATTACAGTTGACCATGATGGTTTCGTAACCGGCTTCGCGTAGTGCCATCGCTGCATGGACACAGCAGTAATCAAACTCGATACCCTGCCCGATGCGGTTCGGCCCACCGCCCAGAATCATGATCTTGCTGTTATTGGTCGGCTCCGCTTCGCACTCTTCGTCGTAGGTCGAGTACATATAACCAGTAGCCGTCGCAAATTCCGCAGCACAGGTATCCACTCGCTTGAACACCGGCCTGATGCCGGCTTTGATACGATGCTGGCGGACAACGTGTTCGTTACTGCCGATCAAAGTTGCGATCCGGCGATCTCCAAACCCCTTGCGCTTGAGTCGGCGCAGATTACCCGGCTCCAAAGCGGTCACGCCCTGCCCGGCAATCTCCTGCTCACAACGGATCAGATCCCCGATTTGAGCAAGGAACCACGGATCGATACCCGAGATACCGGCTATCTCCTCAATCTCCAGGCCAGCACGAAATGCATCACCGACATACAATAACCGCTCGGCACCCGGCATGAGCAGCTCCTGACGGAGCAGTGCGAAATCGTCTTCTGTTCGTACATCCGGAAGACGTGAATCAAAGCCATCAATCCCCGTTTCCAAACCCCGCAATGCTTTTTGCAAAGACTCCTGAAATGTTCGCCCGATCGACATGACTTCGCCCACCGATTTCATCTGTGTGGTGAGTCGATCATTGCCGCCCGGAAACTTCTCGAAGGTAAACCGTGGCACCTTGGTCACAACGTAATCAATGGTCGGCTCAAACGAGGCGGGTGTAGCACCACCGGTAATTTCATTGCGCAATTCGTCGAGCGTGTATCCGACCGCCAGCTTGGCAGCAACCTTGGCAATCGGGAAACCGGTGGCCTTTGATGCCAGCGCGGAAGACCGTGACACCCTGGGGTTCATTTCGATAATCAACACCCGCCCATCAGCCGGATTGATTGCGAACTGTACATTCGACCCGCCGGTATCGACGCCGATGCGCCGCAACACCGCTATCGATGCATCCCTGAGGCGCTGGTACTCTTTGTCGGTGAGTGTTTGAGCCGGTGCAACTGTAATAGAGTCACCCGTGTGAACACCCATTGCATCGACGTTTTCAATCGAGCAGACGATGATGCAATTGTCATTGCTATCGCGCACCACCTCCATTTCGAACTCTTTCCAGCCGATCACGGATTCTTCCAGCAAGACTTCGGTAGTTGGAGAAAGATCCAGGCCGCGAGTAACAATCTCTTCCAGCTCTTCGGGGTTGTAGGCGATTCCGCCGCCGCTGCCGCCCATGGTAAATGACGGACGAATAATGACCGGATAGCCAATTTTTGCCTGGGCTTCCTGGGCTTCTTCCATGCTGTGAGCGATGTGCGCAGTCGCAGTCTCCAACCCGATATCATGCATGGCCTGACGAAACAGTTCCCGATCCTCGGCGGTATCGATCGCTTCCCGTGATGCGCCGATCAGCTCGACGTCAAATTTCTTGAGCACACCTTCCCGCACGAGATCCAATGCGCAATTCAGCCCGGTCTGCCCACCCATGGTCGGCAACAGCGCATCAGGTTTTTCTTTCTCGATAATTCTGGCAACTGTGGCCCAGGAAACCGGTTCGATATAGATGGCATCAGCTGTGTCCGGATCCGTCATGATGGTCGCCGGATTTGAGTTAACCAGTATGACCCGGTAGCCCTCTTCTTTGAGAGCCCGACATGCCTGGGCACCCGAATAATCAAACTCACAGGCTTGACCGATCACGATCGGGCCGGCACCGATAATCAGGATGGATTCAATGTCTGTTCTTTTGGGCATGGGGAGCCGACTCGCTAACTAACCAGTGTTGCTGATATCCAGCATGGTTTCCCCATGCCGGTTTTGCATCATGCTAATGAAACGGCCGAACATGCCCCGCAGTTCCCGTGGTCCGGGGCTGGCTTCCGGATGACCCTGAAAACCCATTGCTAAACAATCAGTTCTGGCTATTCCTTGAAGCGAGTTGTCAAATAATGACCGGTGTGTCGCCTGAAGATTATCAGGGAGTGAATCCTCATCCACCGAGAAGCCATGATTCTGGCTGCTGATAAATACCTTGCCGGTATCAAGATCAATGACCGGATGATTGGCGCCGTGATGGCCAAACTTCATTTTCGTAGTGCGCGCCTCGCTGGCCAGAGCCAGCAACTGGTGCCCCAGACAGATACCGAAAACCGGTGTCCCACTGTCGAGGATTGCCCGAATGGCCTCAATCGCATAACTGCATGGCTCCGGGTCGCCGGGGCCATTCGACAAAAAGACTCCGTCGGGAGACATCGCCAGCACTTCTTCAGCGGGTGTTTGCGCCGGAACCACTATTACCCGGCAATTGTGCTCAACCAGCAAGCGCAGAATATTTCGCTTGACTCCAAAGTCATATACTACCACTTCAAACCGGGTGACTCGTTTACCAAGCAGGCCTGTGGACTCGGGCCAGTCTGCGCCCATATTCCATTGATACGAATGATTGGTGGTCACCATTTTGGCCAGATCCATTCCAGCCAGACCGGGAAACTTGCGGGCATGCTCAACAGCGGTTTTCGGGTCTTCGTTACCGGTCATGATGCAACCGGACAAAGCGCCCTTGTCACGAATAATTCTGGTCAGCTTGCGCGTGTCGATTTCGGCAATCGCAACAATACCGCCGCGCCTCAGGAATTCGGAAAACTCCAGCTCATTGCGCCAGTTGCTTGCAGCAATGGGCAGATCCCGAATCACCAGACCGGCCGCATGGATGCTCCCGCTTTCGTGATCATCACTGTTGGTGCCCGTATTGCCGACATGCGGGTAAGTCAGCGTAATGATCTGACGGCTGTAGGACGGGTCGGTGAGAATTTCCTGATAACCGGTCATCGCCGTGTTAAACACGACTTCCCCGATTGTCCGCCCGGATGCGCCAACAGAAATACCGTGAAAGATCGTTCCATCTTCCAATGCCAGAATCGCAGGTTCTGTCACCCGGTACCCCTCTTAAAGTCTATGACACACCAAAATCGCCTCAAGACCTGATCGGCTGAGATACTCCTGTGAGCATCTGCCACAAAGCCTCATGGCAAACATACAAAACGGGAGACATCCAAACCTGGATCCCTCCCGCGAGAACCGGTTTATTGTAAGGGCTAACCGGGCTGGTGTTAAGTAGTTAGAGGCCTAATACGTCATTCATTGAGTATAAACCTGCCTGCTGCCCCTCCAACCAGCTGGCAGCCCGCAAAGCTCCGCGAGCAAATGCGCCTCTATCGAGCGCCCGATGTGTTATTTCGAGAATTTCTTCGCCTGTAGCCATTAAAATACTGTGGTCGCCGACAATGCTACCCGCCCTGACCGAGGAAAACCCGATACTGCCGGCTTGTCGGGCCGTATTCGCCCCGTGACGATCAAAAACAGCGATGTCATTGAGCTGTGTACCCAGTTCATTGGCGATCGCCTCACCGAGTTGCAACGCAGTACCGGATGGTGCGTCGATTTTATCCCGATGGTGTGCTTCGATAATTTCAATATCTGCATCCGAGCCCATGGCGCGTGCGGCCTGGCGAGCAAACCCGGTCAGCATACTGATCCCGACACTCATATTGCGTGCGGAGACGATTCGGATCGAAGCTGCGGCGGAGCGCAGCAGCTCCAGATGATGATCTTCAAGACCTGTAGTGCCCATTACCAGCCCACACCCTTGCTCAATGCAAGCAGCAATGTTGTCAGCCGTGGCGGCGGGGAGCGTAAAGTCGATCGCGACATCGCAATCTGTTACGGCCTTACCTGCGTCACTGGTCAGCGGCACGCCCATCGAGTCAAGACCGGCTGATCGTCCGGCATCCTGGCCCAACAGTGAGTGGCCCATCTCCGTTGATGCACCGGTCAGGGAATGGTCGGGTGAGGCGGCCACCATTTTGACAAGGGTTTGGCCCATGCGACCGGTGGCACCTAATATTGCGATTTTTTGCATCGTAGTTCCTGCTAAAAGGGGCAGGTTGAAATCTCACTGTCCCTGCTCGCAGGCAGTATATTGCTATAAGCTGATTTTATCGAAAAAACGCTTCACGCTGTCAGTCCACGTCTGGGTGCGTGGCCTGTGCTGGTCACCTTTGCTCGTCAGCGATTCGTTAAATGCCTGCAACAGCTCTTTTTGCTTGCTGGTGAGCTTGACCGGTGTTTCGACATCTACCCGACAGTACAAATCACCCGTACTGCTGCTGCGTACCGGTTTGACACCCTTGCCCCGCAAACGGAATACCTTGCCCGACTGTGTTTCTTTCGGGATAGTCAGATTGACCTCACCCTTGAGTGTCGGGACCTTCACGGTACCGCCCAGCGCCGCCGTAGCGAAACTGATTGGAACCTCGCAGGACAAATCTGCGTCGCTGCGCTCAAAGATAGGATGGGGACGAGCCTGAATCTCTACATAGAGATCTCCGGGTGGGCCGCCATTCTGGCCAGCCTCACCCTCGCCTGACAACCGGATACGGTCGCCGGTATCCACACCAGCCGGCACATTAACTGCCAGAGTTTTGGTTTTGCGGCTGCGCCCCTGACCGTGACAGTCAGGACACGGGTCTTCTATCACACTGCCGGTACCACGGCAGGCCGGGCATGCCTGTTGTACGGAGAAAAAACCCTGTTGCATTCGTACCTGCCCCACTCCGTTACAGGTCGAGCAAGTCGTGGCGCTGGTGCCTGATTTGGCACCGGAGCCATCACAGGTGGTGCAGGCAACCTGGGTCGGAACCGAGATATTGATGGTTTCTCCGCTGACCGCCTGCTCCAGATCCAGTGTCAGTGAATACCTGAGATCCGCACCGCGAAATACGTTCGACCTGCCCCGCCGCCCGCCGCCGAAAATATCACCGAATACATCACCGAACATATCGGAGAAATTATCAGTGGAACCAAATCCGCCCGCTCCACCGGCGGCAGCATCAACTCCTGCATGCCCGAACTGATCATAGGCAGCCCGTTTCTGCGCATCGGACAATACCTCATACGCTTCCTTGGCTTCCTTGAACTTGACGTCAGCCTTTTCGCTGTCCGGACTCCTGTCCGGGTGGTGCTTCATTGCCAGCCGCCGATAGGCTTTTTTAATATCAGGCTCGCCGGCACTCCGGTCTACCCCGAGCACTTCGTAATAATCACGTTTCGCCATCTGAACAGGCTGTCTCCAGGGCAGCTATCAAGGTCCTGCCGGAATAGTGAGTCCGGACTATTTTGTTTCAGACTGTTCCTTGTCGTCCTCACTGACTTCTTCAAATTCTGCATCAACGACATCATCTGCGGAGGCATCACCAGCCTGCCCTGACTGAGAATCACCGCTCTCTGCCTGCTGTGCCTGTTCGTAGGCTTTCTGGGCAACTGCTGCAGATGCTTCTGCCAGTATCTTGGTTTTGGTCTCGATATGATCCTTGTCATCGCCCTTCATGGCTTCTTTAAGATCTGAGATCGCAGCTTCGATCCGTGATCGTTCTTCCGGATCTACCTTTTCACCAAGGTCCTCAAGGGTCTTCCCACTACCATGCAGGAGCGCATCTGCCTGGTTACGGGTTTCCACCAGCTCACGGAATTTCTCATCCTCTTCAGCATGTACTTCGGCATCGGCAACCATGCCCTGGATCTCTTCATCAGATAACCCGCTGGAAGCCTTGATCACGATTTTCTGCTCTTTACCGGTCGCCTTGTCCTTGGCAGACACATTGAGTATGCCATTGGCATCAATGTCGAAAGCCACTTCAATCTGCGGCATGCCTCGGGGTGAGGGAGGAATATCGGTCAGATCAAATCGGCCCAGCGATTTGTTGGCCTGGGCCTGTTGACGCTCACCCTGCAGGACATGGATAGTCACCGCAGTCTGATTATCATCAGCAGTAGAGAAAACCTGATTGGCATTAGTCGGGATAGTAGTGTTTTTATCGATCACTCGTGTCATCACGCCACCCAGGGTTTCGATACCCAAAGACAACGGTGTGACATCCAGCAAAAGAACATCCTTGACATCACCCGACAGCACGCCGGCCTGAATGGCAGCGCCGACGGCAACTGCCTCATCCGGGTTAACGTCTTTCCTGGGCTCCTGGCCAAAGAAGTTCTTGACCTCTTCCTGAACCTTGGGCATGCGCGTCTGACCGCCAACGAGAATGACATCCTCGATGTCGCTGGCCTTGAGCCCGGCATCCTTCAAGGCAACCTTGCAGGGGTCAATTGTTTTGCTCACCAGTTTCTCAACCAGCGATTCGAGCTTGGCCCGGGTCAGCTTGATATTGAGATGCTTTGGTCCACTCGAATCTGCGGTGATATAGGGCAGATTGACTTCGGTCTGCTGAGTGGTGGACAACTCTATCTTGGCCTTTTCGCCCGCTTCTTTCAGGCGTTGCATCGCCAGCGGATCTTTGGTGATATCAATGCCGCTTTCTTTCTCGAATTCGGCAGCGAGATATTCGATGACGCGCAGGTCAAAGTCTTCGCCACCAAGAAAAGTATCTCCGTTGGTCGACAACACCTCGAACTGGTGCTCCCCGTCGATTTCAGCAATCTCGATAATCGACACATCGAATGTTCCGCCGCCAAGGTCATAGACTGCGATCTTTCGGTCACCACGCTGCTTGTCCATGCCATAGGCCAGAGCCGCGGCAGTCGGCTCATTAATAATACGCTTGACCTCAAGCCCGGCAATCCTGCCGGCATCTTTGGTTGCCTGGCGCTGTGAGTCGTTAAAATATGCGGGTACTGTGATCACTGCTTCGGTGACATCTTCGCCAAGATAGTCTTCGGCAGTTTTTTTCATTTTCATCAGGATGCGTGCAGACACCTCGGGAGATGCCAGTTTCTTTCCACGAGCCTCTACCCAGGCATCACCATTGTCTGCCTTGACAATCTTGTACGGCACCATGTTGATATCACGTTGCACGACGTCATCTTCAAAGCGCCTGCCAATCAGTCGCTTCACCGCAAAAATTGTGTTTTCCGGATTGGTCACAGCCTGTCGCTTTGCAGCCTGCCCGACCAGCACCTCATCATCTTTCGTAAACGCTACAATCGACGGCGTGGTGCGATCACCTTCGCTGTTTTCGATGACCTTCGGGTTTTCCCCGTCGATCACTGCGACGCAGGAGTTGGTGGTTCCCAGATCAATGCCTATCACTCTGCCCATTGCATTCTCCAAAAAAGTAAATTCAAAATTTTCTATATGATTAGTAAATGGGGAACTAAACTCAAAAATCAACCCTTGAATCTGTCAGCCCAAGTCTAATCAATACTCGATCATTCCTGATCCGCTGCGACCACCACTCGTGCCGGTCGCAGCAATCGATCGTATATCCGGTATCCCTTCTGAACCACGGTCACTACCGACCCCGGCTCAACCGTATCCGAGGGCAGCGTGCTGATCGCTTCATGCAACTGCGGGTCGAATACTTCGCCTTCCGGATCCAGTTCTTCGATCTCGAATTTCTTCATCGCCGACATCAGCAGTTTCAAAGTCGCTTTCTTGCCCTCAAGCATGGTTTCGGTCGAAACATTCGGGTCTGTCTCCAACCCCATTTCCAGGCTGTCCAGCACCGCAAGCAGTTCCCGGGCAAATCTCTCGACACCGTATTTACGGGCATTCTCAAGATCGCGCGTGGTGCGCTTGCGGATATTGTCCATCTCGGCAGTGACCCGCAGGTACTTGTTCCAGTGCTCCTCGGCCCTTGCCTGTGCTTCGATCAAGGTCTCTGACGGCACCTCATCATCAGCTTCCGTATCCTGGTCAGGAAGCTCCTGCCCGGACAGTTCCGCATCCTGCCCATGGGCTGGCTCACCGGCGCTATCTTCCAGCTGAGCATCCTTATCAGGATGGCTGTCGGTGTTCTCTGTCATTTAACGGCTCCATACACAACAAAGCGCCTGCTCCCGACTGATTCGGGAACACTTGCTGTCAATCAATCTGGGGACTACTGGTTGGAATTCAAGGCTGAACCGACCAATTTCGCCGTGATATCCACGATCGGGATCACGCGCTCATAAGCCATGCGGGTGGGACCAATCACGCCCAGCACGCCGACAGTCTTGTCATCGACACGGTAAGGAGCGGCGACCACACTGCATTCGTCAAGGATTTCGTAGCCCGACTCCTCGCCAATAAAAATCTGCACCCCGTCAGTAGACATGCTCCGATCCAGCAAATGCAATATATCCCGCTGCTGGTTGAATGCCTCGAACAGTTGCTTCAGCTTATCCATATTGGATAATTCGTCAAAGCCCATCAACCGGGTCTCACCGGATATGACAAATGCATTAGTGGAGATATCCGCATCAAATGCTTTCTGGGCAATATTGACCGCATCGATCATCAGCTGATTCATGCTCTCCCGGGTGCTGCCCAGTTCCGCAAGAATATGGGCTCGTACCTCGCCGAGGTCCTTGCCCGCAAAGCTGGCATTCAGGTAATTAGCAGCGCATTGCAACTCGTCAGCACTATAATCACGATCCATATGGAGAATCCGGTTCTCGACCTCCCGGTCATTGAGCACCAGGATCGCCAGCACCTGCCGGTCTGACAATGGCAGGAATTCGATTTGCCGCAAGGTCGTACAGGTTTGTTTCGGTATCGTGACCACGCCGGCGAGATTGGTCAGCGATGACAATGCCGAAGATGCTGCTGCCGCGATCGCCTTGGCATCACCGCTGACATCATCCTCAAGCGTATGTTGAATTCTGCTGATTTCACCAACGGCAGGCGGTTGCAGCTTCACCAGTGTATCGACAAAAAACCGATAACCCTTGGCAGTCGGGATCCGTCCGGCAGAGGTATGCGGCGAAATGATAAATCCCAGCTCCTCCAGATCAGACATCACATTCCGGATCGTGGCAGAACTGAGCGTCAGACCCGTATGCTTTGACAGTGTTCGCGACCCCACTGGCTGCCCACCCTTGATATAGTCGACAATCAAAGCGCGCAGAATACGCCCTGCTCGATCATTCGGCGGATCACTATGGGGGCCGGACATTGTGCTATTCACCGCTATCGCTGTAATCTGGAAGAACCTCAAGCTAGCAACGCGACACAAGACGTGTCAAGCATGTACAGGTTAAAGTAACGATATAATGAAAATAAAGTTCTCAACAGTCGCCCTGATGGGCAATCATCAGGATCCGAAAGTGCTGGACTCCATGCGCCAGCTGGCGGACTACCTTTCCGGCAAGGGCATAGAAGTTCTGGTAGCTGACAGCATCAATGAGCAGGCGGTATCTGGTGTCGCCCGTCGGCTGCCGGAAATGCAGCTTGCCAAAAAAGCCGCTCTGATTGTCGCGATTGGTGGAGACGGCACCATGTTCTACGCCGCTCGACTGGTTGCCGGCACCGATGTGCCGCTGCTGGGCGTCAATCGGGGGCGATTGGGATTCCTGGCAGATGTCAGCCCCGGTGAAATGCTGGTTCACCTCGATGAGATTCTCGGCGGAAACTATGTTGATGAAATGCGGATGCTGTTGCGCGCCGAAATTATTTCCGGCAACGAAATAAAAGCTGTCAGCCTCTCCTTCAACGATGTCGTCGTCAAGCGGCACGATACCGGTCGAATGCTCGAGTTTCAGACCTGTATCGATGGCCGTTTCGTCAATACCCACCGGGGTGATGGCCTGATCGTGGCCACTCCGACAGGCTCCACTGCTTATTCACTGAGCTGCGGTGGGCCGATCCTGGAACCGGGTATCGATGCCATTGTCTTGACTCCGATTTCTCCCCACACTCTGAGCGATCGGCCAATAATCATCCCGACTCACCATGTCACCGAGATTCGACTCAACACAGACCGTACCCCCAGTGCAGAAGTCAGCTGTGATGGAACTGTCACCGGCCGGATCGAAGCGGGTGAGTGTGTTCGGGTCAGCGTGGCAGAAGAACGGGTTGCACTGATCCACCCGCCCGGTTACGACTACTTCCAGATCCTGCGCAGCAAACTGAACTGGGGCCGCGATTTTCGCGAGAATAACGGGAATTGAGCCGGTAATCCGCCATGCTGACCCAGCTAAGCATTAGCAACCTTGCCGTTGTCGATGAGGTCACTGTAGATCTGCTACCAGGGTTCAGTGCGCTCACCGGTGAAACCGGTGCCGGAAAATCCATTCTTGTCGATGCCCTTGCCCTGGCGCTGGGTGATCGTGCCGACAGTCAGGCCGTGAGAGCTGGCGAAGACCGTACGGAAGTCACCGCATGGTTCGATCTGCAACATCGCCCGGATCTGCTTGAATGGCTGAAAAATCACGATCTGGATGACGGACCGGAGTGTGTCGTACGAAGAATTGTCACCAGCGAAGGTCGCTCCAGAGGCTATATCAACGGGCGCGCCGTCGCGATGCAGAGCCTTCGGGAACTTGGCCAGCAGCTGGTTGATATTTGCGGACAGCAGGCGCATCAATCATTGCGCCATCGATCCGTACAACGAAAAATCCTCGACCAGCATGGCGACAATGATGGCCTGCTGACGAATATGGAAGCAGCCTTTCTGCACTGGCAAGATTTGGAAACAGAGCGCCATCAACTGCAACTGGCACGTGATGACCGGGTATCGCGGCTTGACCTGCTGAATTATCAGGTGATGGAACTCGAAGCACTTAACCTGCTCGATGGCGAAATCGAGAAACTTGAAAAAGAGCTGCTGCTACTGACCAACCGCAGCAGGATTGCAGACGGACTCACCGAGGCCCTGTCCAGGCTCTATGACGATGAACAGACCTCGGCCCAGGATACGATGACCGCAGCCAAACGGGCCATCGAAAACCTGGTGGAGTTTGATGCCCACCTGGAAACCGCTGTTGCACTATTAGCTGAGGCGGAAATACAGATCAGTGAAACCGCAGAAATTTTAAGAGCCAGGCTGACTGATTCCGAGCATGACCCGAACCGGCAACAGCATGTTGAGAACAGGCTGGCGAGCATCCAGGAACTGGCCCGAAAGCACAAAGTAGCCGCTGCAGATCTGCCTGCCCTGCAGAATCAGCTTGCTGCTGAGCTGGATGACCTTAGCGGGAGTGATCAGCGGCTTGCTGAGCTTTCGGCAGAAACTGCTTTGGCGCACCGGCAAATGCTGGCGGATGCCCAGGCACTGTCCAGGGCCCGAATCAAAGCCGGCAAATCACTCTCTGATGATGTCACCGGTCATCTGCAGCACCTGGGAATGCCGGGTGCTGCATTTCATATCAGCATCGAAGCACTCGATGAAGATCGAATTGGTGTGTCAGGCGCGGATCAGCTCGATTTCATGGTCGCCACCAATCCGGGGCAAGAACCCGGCATGCTCACCCGAATCGCTTCGGGAGGTGAGCTTTCAAGAATCAGCCTTGCCATACAGGTCGTGGCCGCCGGGGCTGCCTCGGTACCCACGCTTATTTTTGACGAGGTGGATGCCGGAGTCGGCGGCGCTGTCGCTGAAGTGGTCGGAGTCTGTCTCAACCAGCTCAGCAGCAACCGCCAGGTGCTCTGTGTCACGCACCTGCCACAGGTCGCCTCCCAGGCGGATCAACAGCTCAGGGTATCCAAAATGACCGATGGCACGACGACGCGCACTACAGTCCGGCCACTGACCGAGGACGAACGTATCGAAGAAATTGCCCGCATGCTGGGGGGAGTCGAAATCACCGACCGGACCAGAGCCCACGCCCGGGAAATGCTGGCAGCAGCCGGAGCACCCGTGGGAGAGGCTGCCAGCCACGAATAAACAGGTTCGAACTGCAGTTTCTACTCTTCGGTTTGCTTTGGTCGCACGTACAGAACAAAGTGATGATCCACCAGCTCATATCCGTGAGATGACGCGATATCACGCTGAATACGCTCGATATCACTATTGACAAATTCGATCACCCGCCCGGTTTCCATGCACACCATGTGATCGTGATGAGCACCGGTATCGAGCTCAAACACCGAATGCCCCCCTTCGAAATGATGCCGTCTGACCAGCTTGGCCTCTTCAAATTGCGTAAGTACGCGATACACAGTCGCCAGCCCGACAACTTCCCCGGATTCAACAAGACGCTGATAAATCTCATCAGCGGTTAAATGATGGCCTTTACTGTGGTGCAGAACCTCCAGAACCCTCAGCCTTGGAGCGGTCGCTTTCAAACCTGCCTTTTTGAGATCTGGATACTGCGCCATATGGTTCCCCCCATTCAGCCCTATTTCCCCTATGCAAGGTTATCATCTGCCGTTATGGTTATTGATCAATTATCATTCAGTTCCACCCACCAGCACAAATAGCAAACAATGCATTCATTTTCCAAGATATTGCGCCTTCCAATGTGGCTGCCTGCCACTGCCATGGTTTTCCTGCTCAGCGCCTGCGTCTATCGTGTTGATGTCCAGCAAGGAAACCTTCTGGAGGAAAGGGAAATCAGCGAAATCAAGGTGGGCATGACCCGCAGCCAGATACGCTTCCTGCTGGGCACACCCGTAATAGAAAACCCTTTTAACCAGGACCGATGGGACTATATGTACTGGTTTCGCGCCGGTAGAAGCCGGGAGCCCGAACAGCGTTGGGTGATTGTCTATTTTGAGGGTGACAAGGTTACAGAAATAAAAACAGATGTCCCGGTTGATCTGGAGTAGTTGATCCTGGTTTACCCCTGGTTTACCCCTGGTTTACCCCTGGTGACTCTTGCTGCCTGCCCAAGCGCTGCCAGACGTCGCCTGGCTTCCCTGGGATCCTGTTGCAAGGGACGGTATACCTCAAGACGATCCTGTGCTTTGAGTATGTAGGTGTCTTCCACTACCTGGCCAAACACACCTAACGAGCAACGTTCCGGATCAATATGAGGGAAGGCTTTCATCAGACCCGAGCGCTTCAATGCGGATCTGGCAGTCGTCCCTTCCGGCACCAGGATTTCCTGTATTTGCTGAAGCTCAGGCACTGCACAGGCTACCTCAATCCTGATATCCCCTGATATCCTTTGTGCCCCCGCGACTTGTCCGGATTCAGCCATAGATGGAACGTGCCCGGGATACGAATGCCTCTACCAGCATATTGCAGGTACTTTCAAAAATACTCCCAAGCAACAGGTCTTTGGCGGGATTAGAGAACTCGAACTGAAGTTTTAGCGCCAACCGGCAACCTTTGCTATTTGCCAGATCAGCAGGCGATTGACCAGCTGCATCGAAGGTCCAGCCGCCGCGCAGTACACGGAATGGCCCATCTACCAGCTCAAGACCCATGGCTCCGGGCGGATCGAGCCTGTTACGGGTTGTAAACGTGCTGGATAGCCCGCCAAAACCAAGCGTCAGCGTTGCAACCAGTTCAGTATCGGACTTTGAGCGCAACAGCGCAGCCTCGCAACCGGGCAAAAACTCCGGGTAAGCTTCAACATCCGCCACCAGAGCAAACATCTCCTTAGGACTACAAGAAACAATGGCACTGCGATCAACTGTCCGCACTAGCCAAATACACCAATCGAATTAAG
This sequence comes from Gammaproteobacteria bacterium, assembly GCA_024277915.1. Classification (GTDB taxonomy): domain Bacteria; phylum Pseudomonadota; class Gammaproteobacteria; order Steroidobacterales; genus JAJRUG01. The sequence goes on along the minus strand of JAJRUG010000050.1, from coordinate 12,434 downwards.
AAACACAAACACTACCGCGACCGGCGCGACATACCGGGCAAGAAAACGCCACAGCCTGTAGGTCGTCCCGGCATGTTCATCGAGTTCATCAGCAGTAGAATTGCGGCACATCACCCAACCGGCAAACACGGTAATCAGCAAGCCACCCAGAGGCAGCATGATGTTGGCAGTCAGGTAGTCAATGTCATCAAACAGCGTGCCCTGCCAAAATGTGAAATCAGCCAGCACATTAAAGGACAGCACTGTTGCAAATCCCAACGTGTAGACAACCGCACCAACAGTCATTGCAGCCGCCGCTCTGGTTATCTTCCATTTCTCTACCACCCACGCCACCGCAGGTTCCATCAGGCTGATCGCCGATGTCAGCGCTGCGAACCCCAGCAACAGGAAAAACAGAGGTCCGAATACCGCGCCACCAGTCATAGTGCCGAATGCCAGTGGCAGCGTTTCAAAAATCAGCCCCATCCCGGCCTGGGTGGGATCCAGGCCATTCGACAATATAATCGGGAAAATCACCAGGCCTGCCAAAATAGCAATTGCTGTATCGGCCGAGACAACCGCTATAGAGGTCCTGGTGATGGAGGTATCCTGGGGCAGATACGCTCCGTAAGCCATTACCGAGCCCATTCCGACACTCAGCGTAAAAAATGCCTGACCCATCGCTGCCAGAACGCTGTCACCGGTCAGCTTTGAGAAATCCGGCGTGAACATGAATTCAAGACCGGCCATGAAATGACCTGAAGTCATCGAGTAGCCCAGCAATATCAGCATGATGACCACCAGCGCCGGCACCATCAGGGTGACAGCCCGCTCCAGCCCCCGCTCAACACCAAGGGCTACCAGCAGTACCGTAACCCCCATAAAGAGCGTGTGCCACATGCCCGACTGCACCACACTGCCCCGCAGGCTGTTCAACTGATCACTCAGCGCCTCGGGGCTCGCACCCACAAAAGCCCCGCTCAGCGCCTTGCCGACATAGGCCATGGTCCACCCGGCAATAACACTGTAGTAGGACAGGATCAGAAACCCGCCCAGCACACCCATCACCCCAACCAGTCCCCATGCGCGCTGCCCGGCCTCTTCTTCACCCAGCAGCTGCATGGTCGCAATAGGATTTCGGCGACCACGGCGACCGATCAGAATCTCCGACATCATGATCGGAAGACCGATCGCAAAGACACACAAAAGGTAGACCAGCACGAAAGCCCCGCCACCGTTCTGCCCTGCTATATAAGGAAATTTCCAGATATTGCCCAGGCCGACCGCAGCGCCGGTGACGGCCAATATGAAGGTAAATCGCGACGACCAGAATCCGTGCAGTGAAGTCCGGCGCTCGCCGCCAACAATACCATCAGCCATTATCTTCTTTCCTCAACAGGTAAATGTTGGCAGGATTGTGAAGGAATTGGACGATCTGAACAACTCAAGGCGATGGCAGGCAAAAAATCAAAAACTGGAAAAGACGGAAACCGGCCGATCGCCGAAAACCGCAAGGCGTTCCATGAGTTCTTCATAGAGACCCGTCTGGAGGCCGGCATTGCGCTTGAAGGCTGGGAAGTCAAAGCGCTTCGGGCGGGCAGAGCCAACCTGACGGAAAGCTACGCGGTACTCAAGGATGGAGAAGCGTGGCTGTTAGGAGCCCATATTGCACCGCTGGTGTCCGCCTCCACGCACATCAACCCCGACCCGATTCGCACCCGCAAGCTGTTGTTGCACCGGAAGGAGCTTGACCGGCTGATTGGTGCGGTCGAGCAAAAGGGCTACACACTGATCGCATTATCAATGTACTGGCAGCGAGGGCGCGCGAAGGTGCAACTCGGGCTGGCCAAGGGCAAGAAACAACACGACAAACGCGCCACTAGCAAGGATCGGGACTGGCAACGTCAGCGTGAAAGAATCTTAAAGCATAGCGTTTGATAACAATAAGTTGTAACTACTAGTTAATTTTAATTATTAAACTCTTTATCCCGGTCACTACCAGGGAATTGGCTCGCCGTCATAGTTCAGAAACTGTCCCGATGTTGTCTCATCGAAGCCGATAATCACCTGATACAAATCCCTGGCACTTTGCTCCGGGGACAGTTTCTGAAACGCAACTCCCCGCGTCATGTCGGTATCCACAAACCCGGGGTTCAGCAAGCCAACGACAATCTCGCGGTCTGCCAGTTCCTTGGCCATGGTGTTCATCATCATGTTAAGCGCCCGCTTGCTGCTTCGGTAGAAATACAGGCGTCCACCGCGAACTGAGGCGACCGAGCCTTCACTGCTGGAGATATTCATGATTTTTTTCTGCTCACTGGCAGCAACCTGCTCCAGAAAGGCTTCCGCAATCCTGACCGGCGCAATCGCATTGACCGCCATCACGCGGTCAAAGGTTTCAAAATTCAGCGCCCCAAGCGTCTCGTTCTTCATGCCGCCAGAAATACCGGCATTGTTCAGCAATACATCGATGGGCGTATCTGCATATCGCTCTGCCAGCGCCTGTATGCCGACAGCATCAGTCACGTCGAGCTGCTCGATAATCACCCTGGGGTTAGCTGCAGCAAGATCCTGCAGGTCGCGGGCTTTCCCGGGTTTCCGGCAGGTAGCGATCACATTCCAGCCTTCGGAGGCGAACTGTCTGGCAAGTGCCAGCCCGATACCCCGGTTCGACCCGGTGATCAGCACCACGGGAGCGTCGGAATCAAAGGCAGGCGCGGCATTGACTGAAGCACCGGCGCTAACGACCAGCAACGCTGCGATCAACAGTGCATGCGAGATGCGAACCAGTTTCGACATTACCATCCCACCACCTCCCCGCTGTAGCGAATCAAGGTGCCGGCAGTATCGGCTGTAAAGTCATCAATGATGGTGATCATCCCGGTAACACTCGTTTGCGGTGAAATCTTGGGCATCGGGACGCCCTTCATGAAGTCTGTATCCACAACACCTGGCGAGAGCAGCCCGACAATAATCCCGCGTCTGGTGACCGCCCTGTCCATTGCCAGCGAGTGCATCACGATATCCACGGCAGCTTTGCTTGGCCCGTAGATATACCCCCCACCAAACGGTTTCGAGATAGACCCGACCGAGCTGCTCACGGTCATGATCTTTTTGTGCTGACTGGCGGCAACCTGTTCAAGAAATGCTTCAGCCATTTTCAACGGGCCGATGTTATTTACCGCCATGACGCGGTTGAATACCTCCGAGTCAATTCGGCTGGAGGAAGTCTGAGCCAGATGCCGCCCTGAAATCCCGGCGTTATTAAGGAGAATATCAATCGGGGTATCCCGATACTTTTCGGCCAGCGCGTCAATGCCCGGATGGTCGGTTACATCCAGTTGCTCAACAGCCAGCCGGGGATACTGCCGGGCAAGTGCCTGAAGCTCAGTGGCAGTTTCTGGATTGCGACAGGTGGCGATCACACGCCAGCCCCGCTCGGCGTACTGCCGTGCAAACTCCAGTCCGATGCCTCGATTAGAACCGGTTATCAATACCGTACCGGTATCAGCAGATGCCGCCTGAATAAATCCGGATCCTGCAAGGATTCCAAACGTGACCAACAGAATGGCAGCAAAAATCTGAAATTTTCGCAAACCAAACCAGCTAATTGCCAACCTGCTATTCATTCAGCTTCCCCGGCAAATCTGTAAGAAAGAAAAGTCTGCATCATCGCTTCCCCAGTGGCAACCATGAGCGAATAGTGTGTATGCCTGATGGTCAGGTCAAAAAGCCTTTGCAATACCTGCTTGTTTGAGAACTGCGTTTGCTGTATGTCTGGACTTGATCTTATGGCCTACAGTAAAGCACCGATCCGTAATCGGGCTATACCAGAATTCATGTGAACCTTTTGCCGACCGCCGGAACTTGCAGCCACTTTTTTTCAGGATGTTTTTTAGCTCTGGAGTAAAATCTGCCATGCGGCAGATCTCAGCAGGATGACAAATTCAGGCTTTGCTGCCCAGACCACAATAATTGGATCGGTGCCAAATCATCATGGTTGGTAGTGTTGAGTTCTATCAAATCTACAGCCAAAGCTCTGATATTCTTTACCAGTTCATCAGCTGTAGGCGCTTCCGTCGCGAGGCCCGGAATATCGGATTGCTCAACATACCAGACGTCAGCATCATCATCCCACTTTGCCCAGACTGTATATACGCGCTGCATAGCTACCTCAGAATTCATATGAATCCCTGCCATCGATTTCATGAATGCTACTACCCGTTTGACCGCGTTGACAATAAACCGGTTCACGCTTCTTATAGTTTGTGTTGGTTGCAGAGCCACTAACCACCGGAAAAGTTTAACGGAAAACCGTACGATTTGTGCAACTATATTGCCTGAATAAACAGCAGGTTATGCCTCAAACCCCATTGTTTGAGCTGATTTGCACCACAGCCTGCCTGATAAAGTGGTTCGTGTCGCAGGCTATTTCGGGTGGTATTGCCTGGAAACAGGCGATACATTTACCCTGCCTGTATATACCTGATAGTCACACCACCTATCAGGCTCAACTGTGCATGGCGAATATCAAACTGCACCGCCCGCTGACTGCGAAATACCACGCTCAGGACGTTGTTTTTCCTGTCATAGTCCCTACACTATAATAACAATCCCGAATACCGGGGGCGACATGGTTTCGACGTGGATTACGAAACCTTGAGTGCATGCCGAGGGGCAGACCACCTCGTTAATACAACTGCAAAACCTTATAGTTGCCAACGACGACAACTACGCTTTAGCTGCCTAAAAAACAGCCTTTAGCCCTCTGCCAGGTTCGTTTCTGTGCGTCCGAAGCGGGGGTCATCTATCACAGGATCGCGTGATGACATGTTCAGGGTCTGATCGTTAAAACTTCACTGAACTGGCTGTCTGTTTTCCATGCCCGTCGGGTAGCAGGCAGTAAGATTAATGACGGAATAAGCATGTAGACCTTAAGGCAGAGGATTTGCGGACGCGGGTTCGATTCCCGCCGCCTCCACCAGAACCACTTCCAAAGCCGTCCTAGGACGGCTTTTTTATTACCTATTATCATCCAGTTACCTGCTTTTTTGATCTATTTTAGATCAATGCGGTCCATTGACATCCGGGGGCAACTGGGGGCAACATTAGGGGCAGGTGCACAACCCACTCAAGGAGTTGCCCCCATGCCCCTATCAGATACCGCGATCCGCAACGCCAAGCCTGCCGAAAAAGCCAGGAAACTGTTCGACGGTGGCGGCCTGTATCTGGAAGTTGCCCCCAGCGGCGGCAAGTGGTGGAGGCTGAAGTATCGCTTCGGGGGCAAGGAGAAACGGCTATCCCTCGGTGTTTACCCTGATGTTTCGTTGAAAGACGCTCGCGACCGGCGCGACAAGGCACGAAAACTGCTGGCCAACGAGGTCGACCCGAGCGAAAACCGCAAGGCGAGGAAAGCCGCGAAGGTTGAACGGGCAGCAAACAGCTTCGAGGTTGTGACTCGGGAATGGTTCGCCAAGCACTCGGTCAACTGGTCGCCCAATCATGCGAATAGGATCATCCGCCGACTGGAACGGGACATTTTCCCCTGGATCGGTGGCAAAGCCATCGCCGACATCACTGCGCCACAATTGCTGGAAGTTATCCGTCGAATTGAACACCGCGGTGCACTGGAAACCGCCCATCGAGCGTTAGGCAACTGTGGCCAAGTGTTCCGTTATGCCGTTGCAACCGGTCGGGCTGAACGCGATCCTTCCCGTGATCTGCGCGGCTCATTGCCACCGGCAAAAGGGACGCACTTCGCGTCCGTCACCGAACCAAAGCAAGTGGCCGAAATACTGCGGGCACTTGATGGTTATGAAGGCACCCTCCCAGTGCGCTGTGCTCTCCGCCTTGCACCGCTGGTTTTTGTACGTCCCGGCGAACTACGCCATGCACAATGGAAAGATATTGATCTAGACACGGCAGACTGGCGTTACATGGTCACCAAGACCAATACACTGCACATTGTCCCCCTCTCCAACCAAGCTGTTGCGATTTTGCAGGAACTACAGCCCCTGACCGGAAATGGCAGGTACGTTTTCCCCAGCGCAAGAAACCCCAAAGGCGATAAGCCCATGAGTGATAACGCCATCCTTGCAGCCATGCGGCGCATGGGCATCAGCAAGGAAGAAATGAGTGGCCACGGCTTCCGTGCAATGGCGCGAACCATCCTCGATGAAGTACTGGGCTTCCGCCCAGATTATATTGAACACCAGCTTGCCCATGCAGTGCGTGACCCCAACGGACGTGCCTACAACCGCACGGCGCATCTGCCCGAGCGGCGCAAGATGATGCAGGAATGGGCGGATTACCTTGATAAGCTGAAAGCAGGCGCAGAGATTATCCCTATCAATTACAAATTGGCCGGGAGCTAATCTGGTTGCAGCACGTTCCTCCTGCGCAGTGAGCGGCATTACGGGCAGTCCATAAAAGCAAAAGGCCCCGCACCAGTGATGCGGAGCCTTATCGAGGCCCCAGTCAGTTTGTCTTCACCGGCTGGGGTCTGCCGCCCAAGGGCGGTCTTTCAAGCCCGATTGATCGGGAACACCTCTAATATCGGCACTTACAGGTACTTAGTCAAGTCCGATAGACCAATCGCCATCAAAACACTCTTCTGAATTGACAAAAAGTCTTCCAAAATAACAAGTTGCGCGACATACAGCCGTTTCCCGTTCCGCTCTTTGCCGACCATAACCCGATCCAGCCGATCAAGCGCGACGGTAGCAACCATGTCGCACTTAGCCCAGGTCTCGTTACCAGCAAATTTCCCTGGTAGGGATCGCGGGTCCATCTCGTGATGGTGTAGTTCCACGGGCACCGGGCGGGTGGTACTCAGCGGGACGATGGTGCAGAGCTGATTGCTGCGGCGCGGGCGCGGCGAGATCACGACCACCGGGCGCTTCTTGATCATCTCCGGTGCTATGAATCCGGTATTGAAATCGCACATCAGGACCATGCCCGGTTTTGGGTGGAATGTAAGGGCCATTCGTCTGGTGTCTCGTCCGGTATATCTGGTGCGCAACCGTCAAACGGCCAGAAGCTTCGACAAATCAGTTTCCCATTTGCCCTCGAATATCAACGAGCAACTAACCGTCGTATCTTGATCAACCACCAACTCCAACTCCCCGCCCTTGGTAACATTCTCAGTCTTGTAGGCGTTGGCGCACTCTTCGAACACTTTATTTTTGTATTTGGTGTCCGGGTTATCCAGATGCTCGCCCTTGGTTTCCAGGATCATGATGCGCTCTTTATCACCGTCATGGTCCACTGCGAAGATAAAGTCTGGATAGATTTTGTTCTTCCGCCATCCCTGCAAGGCATATTGCCGCTGTGCCACGTTCCGGTGCCACCAACGCAATGCTTTATCGCCATCCAGGTAACATGCGACGCTTTGTTCATAGCTATTCAGATCATCCTTGTAGGTGGCTTCAAACAGATTTTTCTGTACAAGCTGGCCATCCTTGCGACGAAGCTCCTGGCTGTTAGGGGCATGTTGCGTGATCGTCTCATCCGGCATGACCCAGTTATGGCTATCCGTGCGCAACCTGAACTGGATACGCCCTGCCGCCACACCCGCCTTGAAGATTGCTTCGGCGAGCCGGTCCCGTTCGTTGCCAAGGTGAGCGCGTAACGTTTCCAGCACCAGATGTCCAACAGCCCCCAGCTTCTCGTCTTTGATGCCGCGCCTGCTTAGCTGCTTGACGACCGTATCGACATACGCTCGTGCCACCCACGGATTGGGCACGATGTCGCTGATTGAACGGACTACATAAACCGGGTCGAATATCTCCTGAATCTTGTCCCGCCCCAATTCAGTTGACTCGATGAAATCCTCCGCATCCGGGTCCTTTGCGAGCCCCACTTGCACTACCTGAGTTTCGTGGCCTTGCGTCGTATCCGGTATCTGCCTTGCCAACCCTCGCAGATTCACCTGATCCCAGTCGATGCGGTAAAGAATATCCTGTTCGTAATCCAGCGGACGCACCATACTTTTTTCTACCCAGTTGACCACGGGTAGGTAAATCCTCAGGCTGCGATAAGCCTTTCTGCGCTTTAGCGGTCGCGGACCATCACCGCCGTTACGGCCATTCTCCGTGTCATGAATACGGTCTACCAGATCGGACATGCCGTCTTGTTCTAACCCCTTCTTGATCATGTCTACGACATCCCGCGTCGCCGCATGAAAACAGAAAACATAGCACTCATCCAGCGCGGCAATGCCGGTCTTCACCGTCTCCGGTTGCCGAAGAATCCGACCAATCAATTGAGTCATGGCCTTCTTGTTGGCTACCGGGGCCAGCGAGCACAGCACATAGGCGAAGGGGCAATCCCAGCCTTCCTGGAGAGCCTGCTTGGTGATAATGAACCGGACTTGATTGGTCGGGCTGAGCAAGTCCTGATTCTCCGGCTCCTTGAGGTCATTTTTCTCGGAGGTCTTGATCGCGATCTGCTTTTCGCTGACTCCGAGTGTCAACAGATACTCCCGTGCATCTTCAGCATGAATGAGCCCGGCCTCCCGCTGGTCATCCCCGGTGCGCTCCACCTGCACCAGACAGATGGGCCGAATGTAGCGTGAGGATTCCGCCTGCAACTTATCTGCTTCCCCTTGCAACTCCTTCAGGTGCTCAAAGCTGGCACGCAGACAATCGCGCCAATCATCATCGCCCCGCACTGTGACATTGATGGGCAGCTTGATCATTTCTTCCTTGTCTAGCGCCGTGCCGCGCACATCCACCAACCAATTACTGTAAATGGGAGGATTATCCCGGTCGCGGTCGGCCGGCGTGGCGGAAAGCTCAAGGACAAAACTGGGATTAAATCCGTACAAGGTTCGGAAGGCCAGGGGCGAAAATGCCTTGTGCCCTTCATCCATAACCACGACCGGGCGGGTAATCCGCAGAGCATTGCCCAACGAATCCTTGATGATGCAACCCAGCCCCTCCTTGTGGCCGTACACATCGAGATTTGGCACCTGGTCCAGCACATCGCTATGCGCCTGAAAATCATCGCCTACCGGGAAGAATCCGCGCACATTGCCCCGATCCTTGAAAATTTTCAGCGACTCCTGATTCTCGCGGTTAGAGGATTGAAGCATCAGCAGCATGACGCACAGATGCGACTCCACATCCCGCCGGTCCAGCGGCGTCATCTTCTCCAGAATCTTCACCTTGCCCGCCGCTGCCCGGTCGAGAACCTGCCGATAGGGATGCTCACGGTTGTTCAGCGCCTTGTATGTTTGAGTATAGATAGCTTCGTTGGGGACAATCCATAGCACAAAGCCATGATTGGCTTGCACCCATTTGCTCATGACGCGAGACACCGCCGATGCGGCCAGCAAGGTTTTACCTCCTCCTGTGGGTATCTTGAAAGTCACAGAAGGTACCGGCCGGTTTACGCCGTCCTTGCGTCCACTGAACGGTACATTGGCCCGCGTCTTCGGCAGCTTGCCGAGTTCCTTCAGGGTATTCCAGGTTTCCTCAGTGTAATCCGGGATCGGAATGTTCAGCTCTGGTTTCTTGCTACTCAGTTTCTCCAGTTCCGCCGTGCGCAACCGTTGTTCAACGAGGGCATCCAGATACCCGTCGAAGCTATCCAGCACTTCTTGCTGAAAGTCCTTCAGCTCCATGCCCTAGTCCTTCTCGAAACGGTATAGAGCGAATGGCAGCGGAGCATACTCCACGCCAAGCGGCAACAGCATTTTGTTGGGCACGAAACGCGAAGGTGCGAACACCAAATGTCGCTTGTCTTTCTTTTTCGCTATCTTCTCCGCAAGACTCAGTGTCAATGCCGCGTCTCGGGACTTGAGAAAATCCAGTTCCGGTTTGTACACCAGCCAGACATGAAAAGCGGCGCTGGAGCCGAGATACCACTGCTTCTCTTTTGTCTTCTTCGGGTCAAGCGGCTCACCCGTCGCGGTATGAAACAACCATGCGCCGATGCTGGCGTAGTCCGGCAGGCTTTTACCAGAAAGTATCTTGTCCAGGTCAAGCGGATCACCGAGCGTGCAGTAAGTAAAGCCGCCGCCCAGCCCATCGACCTTCTTGGTGATATTTTTCTCCCCGGTGACGATCAATTCACCGTCCTTGATGCTCTTTTTGATCGCATCGAAGCGAGTGGCCTCCAAGTTTTCGATGGACTGCACCTGATCGAGAATCTTCTGGTGCTGGCCATCCTTGCTGAACTTGCTCCAGGTTATGCTTTCCCGCAGCAGTTCTTCCTTTTGGGTACCTTGGTACTTGTATCCATTGATCACCCGGCGCACCCGTCCGGCGGTGAGTTTGTCGGCGTAGTCTTCGCATTCCACCAGGATGAAGTGACGATTGCCACTGTCCTTGGCGTTTTTGGCAAGGACAGCGTGGGCGGTAGTAGCAGAACCGGCGAAAGAATCAAGAATCAATGAATCTGAAGCAGTTGCAAGATCCAAAATACGAGTAAGCAACCTAACCGGTTTTGGGTAATCAAATGGGGTGTCCGGGCCAAGAATGCGGTTCACCTCCTTTTTTGATTCCTGATTATCACCAGCTTCGGTATTCGTCCACCAAGTCCAGGCGCTCACCCCCTCGGATTCGTCTAGGAAAGTTTTTATTCTTGGCCTAGCGTTACCCTTCACGCCAAACCAAATTCGTCCTTCATCATGAAGCCGTAAGTATTCCGATTTAATCAGTGACCAACATCGGCCGGGGGGCGGGGCATACGATTTGCCGGATGGTGTATTGATCCTATACATCTGGTTGGAGCGATAGCCTTGCGCAGTCATATCTGTTGATACCCATCCTCCCCGTGGATCATTATCCGGGTTACTGAATTGCTCAACTTGTTCATCTGAAAGCCCTAATTTTTTTAATTTCGTTCCATTTACTCTCCTGCTGTAAACCAATACATAGTCATGAGCAGCCCCCAACTTCAGTCTTGCTTCGGGTGAGGTGCGCTTTTGCCAAACTACACATGCGATGAAACATTCATCACCAAAAACCTCATCCAATACCATCCTAGCCCGGTGAATTTCATTGTCATCCAGCGTCATCCAGAAACTGCCATCCTCCGACAGCAGTTCATGTAGCAATTTCAGACGTGGATACATCAGACAGCACCACTTGTCATGCCGCAGCATGTCCTCCTTGTTCACCGGATTGCCGTCAAGCCATTCCTTCATCATCGGGCTGTTGACGTTATCGTTGTAATTCCAGTTCTCGTTGCCGGTGTTGTACGGCGGATCAATAAAAATACAGTCCACCTTGCCCGCATAACGAGGCAACAATGCCTTCAGCGCGTGCAGATTGTCGCCGTGAATAATCAGATTCTCCGGCTCGGCGCCAATGGATTTTTTGGCGTCCGGTATCAGCGGCCGGTAAGGCACAGTCAGATGATGATTGTAGACGTACTCTTTGCCCTTAAAATACAGTTCCGGCATTGCCTTAATCTCTCTTCGTTGTGTTGATTTTCTGTCTCTCGGGCGCCGGCAGCAAGGTTGATGCTCACGCCCTACCCCCGAGACTTATCATAAATGTACTAATTGACGCTAATTTCAGTGATTTTGGTGGTTTTTCTTACCCCTCAAGCGGCATATAGTGAATGTACCGTAAAATCCCATATATGCCGAGGAGTTCTCACATTACCAGCCAGAACCGGAAACGGGTAACGCTGGCGCGATTCTCTCACAAAGGCAGACACGTAAAGGAGACCGAAATGCTTAAAGGGCCGTGGGCATACTTTGAAGACGCCTTGAAGCTGATCTTGACGGGTTCTGAGAGTCAACCATTAACACCGAGTCAACGCGGTATTTTCGTAGAAATGCTCGCCCGTGGTATGCGAACTAAGGCCGGTAACCGAATGAAGAAAAGGCGCCTTCCAGGCGTGCGCACACAAAGGCATCGTCCAGATAAGGGAAAAGATAAGTACGAGACGATGTACAACATCCCCGATTTGTTCAAGTACATGGCGACAACATTTGACGACTACGATACCCCTGCCCTACCTGTCGATCTTGCTTATCTCAGAAGAATGTTGAAGGACACTGAAGAAAACGATGACCTGACCATAATACTCAGAATAATTGAGATTCAGCAGAAGATCGCCGAATTGGATCGCACTCACCACGGTGGTGACCCGCTCAAGCTGGAATCGAAGCAACGTGGGCACACCAAGCTATGTGCTGAGCTGGCTATACTTGTAAAGAAGATCGAGGCGGAGGATTCTGGCAAGCGTGAGTCTGAGAAAGCGGCTGCTCCGGCAAGAACTGCCGAGCGCAACAAGAATCTCCAGGCCGCTGCCAATGTTCTTGCGGCGCAATGGAGGCAGAATCATCGCATAGTGTTTGAATCGCCCCGGGATTGCCGGAGACCTTTTATGTTGAGAGGATACTCCGATGACAAGAGCAAACAGATATTCCCCGGAAGTCCGGGAACGAGCGGTTCGCATGCTTCACGAGCAAGAACCATCCTATGCATCACGGTGGG
>JAJRUG010000049.1 GCA_024277915.1 Gammaproteobacteria bacterium | reverse complement strand
TTCTGGACTGAAAAGTTTATCGATCGCGGCCATGCCATCGCTGCTATTGTCCTGCATGGTAAAGCCCATAGATGTCCGGCTCATTTCCTGGGCACCGGCATTTGTCGTCATCACAAGAATGACGTTTCGAAAGTCTGCCTTGCGACCATTATTGTCGGTCAGCGTGCCGTGATCCATCACCTGCAGCAGCAGGTTGAATACTTCAGGGTGAGCTTTCTCAACTTCATCGAGCAACAGCACTGCATGGGGGGTCTTGCTGACTGCTTCTGTCAGTAAACCGCCCTGATCATATCCGACATATCCAGGCGGCGCTCCGATCAGTCGGGATACCGTATGACGCTCCATATACTCTGACATATCAAACCGAATCAGTTCCACACCCATGGAATGTGCCAATTGACGAGTCACTTCGGTTTTCCCAACCCCGGTAGGACCTGAAAATAAATAGGCACCAACAGGCTTGCCGTCGTCCCGGAGCCCGGACCGAGCCATCTTGATAGCCGATGCCAGGGTGTCGATAGCTTTATCCTGTCCGAAAATAACCAGCTTGAGGTTACGTTCCAGACTTTCCAGCAAACTGCGATCAGAGGACGACACGCTGCGCGGGGGTATTCGGGCGATTCGTGAAACAACATGCTCGATGCGGTCGATATCGACGGTATCGGACCGGTTTTCTTCAGGCTCCAGCCGAACGCTGGCCCCTGCCTCGTCGATGACATCAATTGCTTTATCAGGGAGCTGACGCTCATTGATATGCCGGTCAGAAAGCTCGGCTGCTGCCGTCAGCGCATCGTCTGTGTACGACACCCCGTGATGATCCTCAAAACGCGAGCGGAGACCTTTAAGTATTTCGATCGTCTCGGGAACTGAAGGCTCAACGATATCAATTTTCTGAAACCTTCTCGCCAGAGCATGATCTTTCTCGAAGATACCGCGGTATTCCGTGTAGGTCGTCGAGCCAATACAGCGAAGTTCACCGTTTGCAAGCACTGGCTTGATCAGGTTTGACGCATCAAGAACACCACCGGATGCCGCACCGGCACCAATAATGGTATGAACCTCATCAATAAACAGAATCGCACCAGTGTCTTCGGACAATTCTGAAATAACGGCCTTGAAGCGTTTTTCAAAATCGCCCCGATATTTGGTTCCTGCCAAAAGTGCACCCATATCCAGTGCGTAAATTGTGCAGTCCGCCAAAACCTCCGGTACATCTTCCTCAACTATGAGTTTCGCCAGACCTTCAGCCAGCGCAGTTTTTCCGACACCTGATTCGCCTACGAACAACGGGTTGTTCTTGCGGCGTCGGCAAAGCACCTGCACAGTGCGTTCAATTTCGTGCTGACGCCCTATCAGCGGGTCGATCCGCCCTTCTATCGCTCGCTGGTTCAGGTTGGTGGCATAGCATTCCAGTGCGGATGCTGGAGCATCTGCTTCTGCACCATCACCAGACACACCCAAGTCTTCCGGTGATCGATTGTCACCCAGTTGAGAAATTCCGTGTGACAGGAAATTGACGACATCCAGACGGGTGACACCCTGCAAACCGAGAAGATACGCTGCATGAGATTGTTTTTCGCCAAAAATGGCGACCAATACATTTTCACCAGTGACTTCTTTCTTTCCACTTGACTGAACATGGAACACAGCTCGTTGCAGAACACGCTGAAACCCCAGGGTCGGCTGCACGTCCTGATCACTTTCACCCGGAAGCCTGGGTGTTGACTCATCAATGAATTCGAGGAGTTCTTGCCTCAGGCGTTCGAGATCCCCGCCTGATGCCCTGAGGATATCGGTGACCAGCGGCACATCAAGCAGGGCGAGCAACAAGTGTTCTACCGTCATGTATTCATGACAGTTAGAACGTGCCTGCTGAAACGCGTCATTCAGACAGTATTCCAGATCGCTGCTTAACATCCGGTTTATGCTTCCTTAACTAGATTTCTTCAAGCGTACACAAAAGCGGGTGCTGGTTATGCTCAGAATAGGAACACACCTGCGCCACCTTCGTCTCGGCTATCTCATACGTAAATACACCACAAATCCCTTTACCTTTGGTATGGACTTCCAGCATCACTCGTGTTGCCTTTGGCCTGTCCATCCCGAAAAAAACCTCCAACACGTCGACCACAAACTCCATCGGAGTGTAGTCATCGTTAATCAAAACCACCCGGTACATCGGTGGTTTCTTGATCTTCGGCCGTGCTTCTTCTACCGCAAGCCCATGATCGTCTCCTGTATCAGGAGTAAACTCTATATTCCCATCACCACTCATTAACCGTAAACCATCTGACACCAGAATTAACAGTAATTTTACCCCACTTGAGCGGCTGAGGAACACGTTAATCAATTTAAGGTCACATGATTATCATCGATGCTAACAGCCCCGGTTCCGGCATTCCGTGCGTTAACTCACGCTGCAGGACCGCAGCAACCCTTTCAAACCGCATCGGCGTGCCATTTCAGCGCTAATCAATTGCCACATCTCACATTCGATGGCAAAAATCGTCTAAAGTAGCGCATGCACATCACGCTCTGCCTGCCAGTCCCCGCATATTTCACCGCTTACGGAACACCTGAAATTGTGCTAAGTTATTGAATATATTGCTAACTAAATGCTAACTGGCTGTCAATCCTCTTGAATTTTTAAAACTGAATTATTGCCAACTTCATGAATCTGCAACAGATCTCCGCTCGGTGGAATGCTGACTCACCTGAACAATTGATTGCCCTCGCCAGCCGGTATTTGCCATTTTGGGTTTCGCTGCTGCTGGTAATCCTGATCGGGTTTTACCTGGCCCGCTCGATTTGGTCGCTATATCCTGCACCAGAGCCTGCCAGCTGGGAGCCACCAGTATTCCTGGGGCAACAATCTGGTCAGGAATCTTCACGAGCCAGCAGTGATTTTTCTCCTCTGATCAACGCGCATTTGTTCGGGTCTGCCTCGACAGAAGTTGTGCAAGCTGAAGAAACCATCGACGCACCGGAAACCCGATTGAATCTCAAACTACGCGGCACTGTCACTGACGGTGACGATCAGATGGCACACGCAATTATCGCTGACAGTTCCGGCAAGGAAAAAGTGTATTTCCTTCACGATGCGGTTCCGGGCAATGCTACATTGCATCAGGTGCAAGCTGATCGAGTAATTCTGAATCGAGGTGGAATTCTGGAAGCACTCAAACTCCCGCGTGAATCTGGTGATCGTCGAGTATCTGCTACTCGCACGCCAAATAATCGCAGAACCGGTTCGAGACCTACAGTTCAGGAACTTGTGACAAAAAATGCAGCGGCCTTCACTGATGTCGTGCGACTGCAGCCATTTAGCTCTCGGGGTAAACTCAAAGGATATAAGGTATTCCCGGGACCCAAGCGCCAGTACTTCGGATCACTGGGTCTGCGGCCGGGGGATCTGGTCACGGAAATAAATGGTACAACACTTGATAATCCTGCCAAGGGAGCCCAGGTATTCCAGAATCTCGGAAATTCCAGCCAGGTGACCCTGACAATCGAGCGGAATGGTGTCGCACAGGTGATTACCATCGATACTACCCAACTGGAAGATATTGGCGGAGGCGCACAGTGACACGGATGTTCACATTTTTTCCCTACCGGTTGCGGTGTACCGCCACACTGATCCTGCTAGCGATATTCGCACTCATATTCCCCCAGGGGATGCTGTTCGCCCAGGAAGCAACTATTACACCGAACTACAAAGACGCTGATATCAGGCAGGTGATCGAAGCTGTCGGAGAAGTAACAGGGAAGAATTTCGTGCTGGATCCCCGCGTCAAGGCACAGGTTACCATGTTCTCCTCAGCGCCCATGTCGCCAGACGCTTTTTATGAAGCTTTCCTGTCTATTCTCCAGGTATACGGATTCGTTGCCGTGCCCTCCGGGAACCTGATCAAAATTCTGCCTGATGCCAATGCCCGCCAACTCCCGGGCAGTGAATCGAGTGGCCGCAACCTGACCGATGACATTATTACCCAGGTAATATCGGTCAAGAACGTTGCAGCAGCACAACTGGTACCCATATTACGGCCGCTGATCCCGCAATACGGACATCTGGCGGCTCACCCTGCTTCCAATATGCTGATCATTTCCGACCGAGCAGCTAATGTCGCCAGGGTCCTGAAAATTATTCGCCGTATCGATCAGGAAGGCGACGATGATTTTGAGGTATTGCGTTTGGAGCATGCTTCCGCATCCGAGATCGTCAGAATCATCACCAGTCTGAATCAGGGTGCAGCAGCAGGTGGAGCAGCGCGACCTGTAGCAACTACTGTTGTTGCGGATGATCGGACTAACAGCATTTTGATCAGCGGCGACAAATCCAGACGATTACGTCTGCGCACACTGGTTGCCCATCTTGATACACCGCTGGAAAACGGCGGGGATACACGAGTACGCTACCTGAGGTATTCGGATGCTGCTGAACTCGCCACCAAGCTGCAGGCTCAGTATCAAAAATCAGGAGCAGAACAGGCCGGCGCAAATACTACAGAAATTACTATCTGGGCCGATGAGCCAACCAACGCCCTGATCTTGACTGCGCCGCCAAAAACCATGCGGTCGATCATGCTGATTATCGACAAGCTGGACATACGGCGTCTTCAGGTTCTTGTTGAAGCAGTCATTGTCGAAGTGTCCTCAGACAAGACCGCTGATCTTGGCATTACCTGGGCGTTGGCAGATGCCAACCTGAAAAATGCGGTCGGCGTGACCAACTTTCCATCGCTGACCAATGGTGTTACCTCGCTCGCCGGTGCCATCGGTGGCGGCACAGGCGGGACTGGCGGCACAACTAACCCGGCCGGGTTGATTGGTGATGGCATTACCATCGGTGTCGGACGTATTTCCAATTCAGGTACCAGTATCGTCGCCCTCATCGAAGCACTTGAGGGAAACACCGATACCAATCTCATTGGCACACCTGTCATCGTCACCATGGATAATGAAGAAGCTGAAATCAAGGTAGGTGCCGAAGTACCCTTCGTCACCGGCAACTTTACAGGCGCGGGGTCTGCAGGTGCGGTTGTCAACCCGTTTCAAACTATTGAAAGACAACAGGTGGGTCTTACCCTGAAAATCACGCCGCAAATTAATGAAGGCACGGCAATTCGCCTGAAGATTGAACAGGAAATTTCAAGCGTCACGGAAAGTACACAGGCCGTGGATCTGATTACAAGTAACCGCACTATTTCAACTACGGTCATTGTCGAAGATGGAGGGATCCTGGTGCTTGGCGGACTGATCCAGGAAGATCTTCGGGAAAAAGAACAACGTGTCCCGATTCTGGGCAGTATTCCGATTATCGGAGCATTGTTCAGAGCAACGAGCATCCAGAAGGTCAAGACAAACCTGATGCTGTTTATCAAACCTACGATATTGCGAGATGACCGGCAGGCCAGTTTCGAAACCAATGCCAAATACAACATGATCAGGGGTATGCAACTTTCGCGTGATCTGGACGATGTACCACTAATGCCAGGGGAAACTCGACCAATACTGCCAGAGCTCGGCTCACCGGAATCGGCAATTGATCTTCGAAAACTGAAATCTGATGACCAATCCCAAAATTGAACTCGCTACGATAGCGAATGATGAAGCGTTGCCTGCCATTGAAGGTGCCCGGGAAAGCAGCCAGCCAATACGACAGGAACAGATGCTTCCTTTCGCGTTTGCCAAACGACACGGGATCTTTGTGCAAAGCCATCAGGACGGTCGAGCAGACACTATCGTTCGCAATGATGCCAACCCTGTTCGAATCACGGAAGTTCGCCGCTTTATCAATAAACCCCTGAATCTCAGGCTGGTCGACGGTAATGAATTCGACGATCTTCTCCAGCAAAGCTATGAGCGTGATTCAAAAGCCACGATGCAAATGGTGGAAGGGTTTGGCGAGGACACTGATCTGTTTCGTGTCGCTCAGGATCTGCCCGAGCCATCTGACCTGCTGGAAGCAGATGATGATGCCCCGATCATTCGGCTGATTAACGCCGTGCTCACTTCCGCAATCAAGGAAAATGCCTCGGATGTACATATCGAACCCTTCGAGAACCGTTTGGTCGTTCGGTTCAGAATCGATGGAGTGCTGCGCGAGGTTCTGGAGTCCCGGCGGGCAGTCGCGCCACTGATCGTTTCCAGAATAAAGGTCATGTCCCACCTGGATATCGCGGAGAAACGACTTCCCCAGGACGGCCGCATCTCACTCAGAATTGCCGGTCGGGCCGTCGATGTCCGGGTCTCTACCATGCCTTCTGGTCATGGTGAACGGGTTGTATTGCGGTTGCTCGATAAACAAGCCGGTCGACTGGAACTTGATCACCTCGGAATGAAGCACGCGCAGCAAAATGTGATCGACGAGTTGATACACAAACCCCATGGAATCATCCTGGTTACCGGTCCCACCGGCTCCGGTAAAACAACAACCCTGTACGCTGCACTTGAACGCATTAACGACAACACCCGAAATATAATGACGGTCGAGGACCCTATCGAGTATTACATCGACGGAATCGGTCAATCACAGGTCAACACTAAAGTTGAGATGACATTCGCCCGGGGACTAAGAGCGATTCTGCGCCAGGATCCCGATGTGGTCATGGTAGGCGAGATTCGCGACCTGGAAACAGCAGAAATCGCAGTTCAGGCCAGCCTGACCGGACACTTGGTCATGTCGACACTCCATACCAATACAGCCGTTGGTGCTGTGACACGCCTCAGAGATATGGGTATCGAACCGTTCCTGTTGTCTTCGAGCCTGATCGGCGTCCTCGCGCAACGCCTGGTTCGTGTTCTGGATCCTGATACAAAACAGGCCTACGTTGCTTCGGAATATGAATG
Organism: Gammaproteobacteria bacterium; assembly: GCA_024277915.1. Classification (GTDB taxonomy): domain Bacteria; phylum Pseudomonadota; class Gammaproteobacteria; order Steroidobacterales; genus JAJRUG01. The sequence continues at coordinate 8,544 of JAJRUG010000049.1, read as the reverse complement.
CCGCACACTGGGCGTGGATCCCGCCAACCCACCAACATTATTTCGTCCTGACAGTAGTGGCAGCGGCGCTGATACAGGCTATCGTGGCCGAACCGGAGTGTATGAACTGGTCGCCATTGATGATGAGATGAGAGCCCTGATTCATGATGGAGGCAGTGAACGACAGATGGAGGAACATGCTCGGAAGCATTCGCCGAGTATTCGCGAAGATGGTGTGAGGCTGGTTCTGGCCGGTAAAACCTCACTGGAAGAAATCCTTCGCGTGACTCGATCTGACTAGCTCAGGCAGATATGGGCGCTTTCGAATATACAGCTGTCGACTCCAATGGCAAAAACTCCAAAGGTGTCATTGAAGGTGATACACCGCGCCAGGTACGGCAACTACTTCGTGATCGCCAGTTATTGCCACTCACTGTTTCCGAGATAGCAAAAAAAGAGGCCTCTCGACAAACCGGGTTTTCATTTCGCAGTTCGCTGTCCGCAGCTGACCTTTCACTGCTGACACGGCAGCTGGCAACCCTTGTGCATGCAAGTATGCCGCTGGACCAGGCGTTGCAAGCCGTTGGCGAGCAAAGCGAAAAACCGCGCGTAAAAACCATCATACTCGGCGTACGATCCAAGGTAATGGAAGGCCATACACTGGCGGATGGCCTGGGAGATTTCCCGAAAGCCTTTCCCGAACTCTTCAGGGCAACAGTTGCTGCGGGTGAGCAATCCGGGCATCTCGACACAGTTCTTGAGCGCCTTGCCGACTACACAGAAAACCGTCAGGTACTCCGCCAGAAAGTTCTCAACGCGATGATTTATCCCGTCGTGCTGGTCGTGCTGGCTATATTGATCGTCAGCGGAATGCTGGTCTATGTTGTACCCAAGGTCGTTGGCGTATTTGCCAATACTGGCGCTGAATTACCTGCGCTGACACAGATGCTGATTTCCCTCAGTGACTTTATGCAAAACTACTGGTGGGTGCTGCTGATCGCTATCACCCTGGCAACTTTTGCGACCCGTCGTATCCTCCGGCAACCAGGACCCAAACAGGCAGCCCACCGGCTGCTGTTACGCCTGCCGGTCGTTGGGCGATTGGTGCGTGGATTCAATACTGCCCGCTTTACACGAACATTCAGTATTTTGAGTGGCAGCGGCGTACCTGTTCTGGATGCTCTTCGAATTTCTGCAGCCGTGGTCAACAATATTCCAATGCGAGTGGCTATCGAAGATGCTGCAACCCGAATTCGTGAGGGAGCAGCAATCGGCAAATCACTGGGTGCCAGCGGGCATTTCCCCCCCCTGTGTATCCACTTGATCTCCAGTGGGGAAGCCAGCGGCGAACTGGAGGCAATGCTTGACCGTGCCGCAAACAACCAGGAACGTGAGGTCGACGGGCTGATTGCGGCCTTACTAGGCATTCTTGAACCGGCAATGATCATTGGAATGGGGGCTGTGGTGCTAACGATCGTACTTGCGATACTGCTACCTATTTTCGAACTGAACCAGCTGGTCGGCTAGCCTGGGGTTCGTACAGTGCTCCGGTACGAACCCAGGCTGGAAAAATAAATCTGCCCCCAAATAATGCCTGGATAACGTTTCAAACCCAATAACTGGCTGTAAATGCGAACTGGTTCACGAAATCAGCAAGTAACTATTGCCAGAATTTCGGCTTCCTATTATAAGGATTTATTGAACATAAGAATTACCGATCCTGGTAGTGGAGGCATTGTTCTATGAGTATTCAGACCAGCCAGGCCGAAGGGCAAACAATGGACAAGGAAACCGAGTCCGTTGCCGATGGCCATGAGGAAATGAATGTCGAAACAAACAGCAGTGCTACGCCATCAACCGACAATGTCGGGGGGTCCTCGGTTGAAATCAATATTGATGAGCTGGTTGCCGAGTTTGAAGCAGAAGTAAAAGAAGAAGCAGAAAAAGGCAGCAGCTGCGAACGCTCTGCACGACAGCGTCTGGATGATATGCTCGAGCGCAAGCGCGCAGCCAGGGATTTGGACATCAATGATGGGTTCCCGCTGGACAGCTGACCCTGTTAGTTCTCGCCCTGCTTTCCACCAACCCGTTTAATTAGGGTTTCCAGCCGGCTGGAAAATGCGGTTCGACCCCAACAAACAACCAAAAAAATACTAGTGAACGCGGAGTATGCCATTACGCAGAAGCCCAACAACAACACCTTCTATCATCATTAACTGTTCTTTCAGATCAACCTTAATTGGAGAAAAGTCGCTATTTTCCGGCATCAACCAGACCAGTGATCCTTCCTGGCGATATCGTTTGACTGTTACTTCATCCTCCAGTCGCGCTACGATAATCTGCCCGCTGCGTACATCCGTAGTCCGGTGTACAGCGACGAGATCGCCATCCAGAATGCCGACATCTTTCATGCTCATTCCTTCTACTCGCAACAGATAGTGAGGGCGTGGCTCAAATAGCGAGGTATCAATCCGGTAATGCCCCTCGATATGTTCCTCTGCCAGAATCGGGCTGCCGGCAGCAACTCTGCCGATTAATGGCAAACCCAGCTGATCCCGCAAGGAATCCTTGAGCTGGATACCCCGGGAGGTACCGGGGATGAGATCAAGAGCACCCTTGCGCTGCAAGGCCCGTAAATGCTCCTCAGCAGCATTGACCGAACGAAAACCCAGTTTTCGGGCAATCTCCGCACGGGTGGGGGGCATGCCGGATTCTTCTATGAAATCCTGAATAAATGAAAGAATTTCTGTTTGGCGGGGAGTAAGCCTGTCCATGATGCGCTCCTGGAATGTAATTTCCTATAAATTTATACAGTACTGTTATTATATCCAGTTCACACTATTCTGCAAGTAAAGCCTGTCTGCCTGTAAAAACCGGCTTTAGCAGCAAATTCCCGAATACTGTGTGTGACTAAGTAGATACCTCTATACCGCTCGGAACTGATTGCGATTGCTATTGGATTCGTTCATCATTACGCAGCTTAGGGGTCAGGGCACAACCACTCCTGATTTTTGTTTTTTTAAAAGTAACTTCTAATAAAATCGAGGACGCTTACATGAACATGAAACTTATGACTGTGATCAAGGGAAGCGTAATTGCGCTCGTACTGATGATCGGAACAGGTTGTACTGCCGGATTACAGAGCCAGATTGATGCACTAAGTGCCAAAATGGATCAGATGAGCAGTGACAGCGCATCTGCAAAATCTGCCTCAAGCGCAGCCAGCGCTGCAGCAAACGAAGCACGTCAAATGGCTTCAAGCGCACAAAGCACTGCTGACCAGGCACTTAATGCTGCTAACAAGAGCCAGTCTTGCTGTGATGCGACCAATGAAAAAATTGATCGCATGTTCCAGCGCAGTCAATCCAAATAAGGGTTTTCTGATCTGATAAAAGCCGCAGCAATCGCTGCGGCTTTTTTTATTCCTGAGCCGGAATATCTGTGTCTACAGAAATATTCACGCTGACAGCCGTACCCACGGAAACCGGTATACCCAGTTTCTCCTCAAAAACTTCCGTTACTCTCTGCCAGTCGACTTCAGCATTCTGCTCCTGAGTGGCTTTCACATACTGCCTCATGAGAGTCGTCATGCCCTGTTCCTGAACGCTTTCTTTACGTTCCAGAGCCGGATGCACTTCCAGAAACAACTCATCGCCCAGCCAACCGAATTTATACGGCTGATTAACAATCCTTACCGACGTGTCTACCGCAACCTGCGGAAACAGCCACTCGATATCTTCCGGATACATCCTGATGCAGCCATGCGTTACCTGCATCCCGACACCTGCCGGCCTGTTGGTGCCATGAATCAGGTATCCGGGAACACTGAGACGCATCGCATACTCGCCGAGTGGATTATCCGGCCCGGGTGGCACGATATTCGCAAGATGCCTGCCATCCGCTGCATACTCTGCACGAACCGATGCGGGTGGATACCATGCGGGTTGAGTCGCCTTGGCGACGATTGAAGATTTACCCAAGGGTGTCGACCAGTCCATCCGGCCGATACTGATAGGAAATGTAGATACCACCAGTTGATCATTCTCACTGGTAAAATAATACATGCGATATTCGGCAATATTGATCACCAACCCGATACGCCGCGCCTGCGGCAGGACAAAACTCAACGGCAGGGAAATCGAAGTCCCCTCCCCTGGCAACCATGGATCGACACCCGGATTCGCACGAACCATTTCTTCATAGCCAAGATCATGGCGACGCGCCAACTCGGAGAAAGTATCTTCATACCTGGTCAGCAATGACTTTTGCTCACCGATGACATCCATACCCCCCGGTACAGAAAATTCACCGGCAATGGCGGTTCCAGCCATAAACATACATAACACTGCCCATCCCAGGCTGAAAAACTGGCTGCCTGCATACATTGATTTTGATTCTCTGCTGCTCATCCGACTATGCCCAGAACGGGGATAACAACAGCATATGTCAATCCCGTGATCAGCACTATCCCTAACACATTGAGATAAAGCCCTGGCCGACTCATTTGTGGAATACTGACCTTGCCGGTACCAAACACAATCGCATTGGGTGGCGTTGCGACTGGCAGCATGAATGCACAGCTCGCCGCGATACCAGCCGGTATCACCAGCAGGTATGGATCCATTCCCAGGCCAATTGCTACCGCAAACAAAATTGGCACAAGTGTTGCTGTGGTTGCCGTGTTACTGGTCAGCTCGGTCAGAAAAATCATCATACCGGTCACCGTCATCACGATCAGCCACTGCGGCCAGTCAGATAATCCCATCGCACGACTACCGATAAACTCACTGAACCCGGTAGCATCCAGCGCAGCAGCAAGACTTAACCCACCACCAAACAGAATCAGCAGCCCCCATGGCAACCGGACTGCCGTGCGCCAGTCCATCAGAAATTCATTACCGGAAATTTTTACCGGTGTCACGAACAGGGAAAGTGCCGCGATGATAGCGATACCCGAGTCTGTTAAACCAGCCAGCGGCTGCCTGCCCATCACAGAAAACTCGTTCAGTAACGGACGGCAGACCCAGCTGAATGCGGTGAACAGAAAAATCACCAAGGTTCTTTTTTCTCCGCGGCTCATGGTTCCCAGTCCGGAGGACAGTGTTGCCAGCATTTCATCTGCCTTTCCAGTCGACCTGTTTGATACGGGATAGACGTAACGGGCAAGCACCCACCAAACAAGGGGCACGAAAATAATGACCAGGGGAACGCCGACCATCATCCAGCGAATGAAGCTGATTTCCACCTCAAGCTGGGTTTGAAGAAAAGAAACAATAAAAATATTGGGCGCAGTTCCGATAATGGTTCCGATACCACCAATCGATGCAGCGTAGGCGATACCCAATAACAAGCTCAACGCAAATGCACTACTCCCGGCAGAGTGAATCTCTTCATTCGTGTCAGAAGCATCATTGTTCATAAGTCCGATTACACTAATAGCGACTGGCAGCAACATGATTGTAGTTGCCGTATTCGTCACCCACATGCTAGTGAAAGCAGCAATACCCATGAATGCAGCAATAATCCGTGTGGGCCGCGTACCGACCATGCTTAAAACGGTGAAAGCCAGCCGCTTGTGCAACCCCCAGCGCTCAATAGCAAGTGCCAGGATAAACCCGCCAAGAAAAAGATAAATCAGCTCATGCCCGTAAGAAACTGCTGTTTGCCTGATCGTAGCAGCACCAACCAGCGGAAACACAGCCAGCGGCAGCAATGCGGTGGCGTAAACTGCGATCGCTTCGGTCATCCACCACACCGCCATCCATAAACCCACAGCGGCAGTAGCTCGGGCTGGCTGACCCAAAATGACCAGCTCATTCTGCGCATTCAGATATTCTACGGGTAATGAATAGAACAGCAGCAGGCCCGCAACCGGTCCTGCAATCAACGAGATGAGTTTAAATTGCTTCTTGAATATTATATTACTCACCGGTTATTCAGGTCTTGACGGTCGCGCTAGTATCGGAGTAATACCGAACCCCAGGTAAAACCACCGCCGAAGGCGCCAAGCAATAGCAAATCCCCTCGTTGCCCGCGCCCGTCTCTGACTGCAACGTCCAGCGCCAGCGGAACCGAGGCTGCAGATGTATTGCCCTGCTCCTGAACTGTAAGAATGACCTTCTCAATCGGCATTTTCAGCCGCTTGCTCAATGCCTGAATGATGCGGTTATTGGCTTGATGTGGAATCAGCCAGTCAATCTCCGAGCCATCCATGTTGTTTTCCGCAAGCGTTTTCCTAACTATGCTCTCCAGAGTTTTTACTGCAACCTTGAATACTTCATTACCTTTCATGGTAATGAACGGATCGCGCGGCTGATCAGCAGTTGGCTTCTTTGAAGGACCAGACGGCGTACATAGCAGATCCTTGTAACGGCCGTCTGCGCCCAGATGGCAGGAGATGATCCCCGGCTCTTCTGACGGCTGAATAACCACTGCACCACTGCCATCACCAAAAATAACGCAGGTTGAGCGATCCGACCAGTCAACGATTCTTGATAATGTCTCTGCGCCGATGACCAGAGCACATTTCGCCTGACCTGTGACCACAAAGCGATCAGCTGTTGTCAGTGCATAAATAAAACCGCTGCAGGCTGCCTCGATACTGAATGCAGGGCATCCACGTATACCAAGACGTTCCTGTACCAGGCAACCAACATTCGGAAATACCAGATCGGGGCTCGTAGTACCCACAACAATCAAGTCGATATCTTCCGGCTGAACACCGGCAGCGGTCATTGCCAATCGTGCCGCATGAACCGCCAGATCTGAAGTGCATTGGTCGTCTGCAGCAATGTGCCGCCGTTCGATTCCGGTGCGGGCACGAATCCACTCATCGGTGGTATCTACAGTTTTCTCAAGATCGGCGTTAGTCACCACTTTCTCTGGTAAATAACTGCCTGTACCGGTAATTCGTGAATACATCAGTTGCTCTGGTCCTGTTGACTTAATAGTGCGCGAATCTGGTTGGGCACCTGCTTGTCTGACTCGATCATTGCTGTGTGGATCGCTTGCTGGAAAGCAACCTGATCCGCACCACCATGACTCTTGATAACGATTCCATTCAAGCCGACAAGACTCGCCCCGTTAAAACGACGAGGGTCGAGTCGCTTTGCCAGAGAACGCAGTACGGGCCATGCAACCAAACCTGCCATTCGGCCGTACAGGTTGGACTTGAATTCCTGCTTCAGAAAATGGTAAAGCAATGCAGCTGTTCCCTCCATGGACTTCAACGCTACATTGCCGCTAAAGCCATCACAGACAACAACATCTGCCGTATGCCTGGCAATCGCGTCTCCTTCAATAAAACCGACATAGTTTAATCCGCTGTGCGATATCAGCGCAGCCGCCTCACGGACCGTATTGTTACCCTTGATATCCTCTACACCGATATTGAGCAGCCCGATTCTTGGTCTGTCAATTCCATCAATATCCGCGGCAACGACAGAACCCATCAGGGCAAACTGGAACAACTGTTCCGGTGTGCAATGGGTGTTGGCACCCAGATCAAGCATATGGCACCGGCCCTGTTTGGTAGGCAACGCAGTCATCATTGCCGGTCTGTCTATTCCCGGCACCGTCTTGAGAACAAAACGTGCCGTTGCCATTAACGCGCCACTATTACCGGAACTGACACAGGCATCCGCTTCAGCTTCCTTGACAAGATTGATCGCCAGGCGCATCGATGATTTCTTTTTCTTGCGCAGCGCATCTGCAGCGGGTTCATCCATGGTGACAACCTGCTCAGCATGCAGGATTCGTACTCGTGACGAACTGGATCCGGACTTGCCCAGAGACTTGCCCAGAGACTTGCCCAGAGATTTACCCAGAAACGGGCGAATGACATCTTCCTGCCCGACCAGAACCAGGCGAAGCTCATCGTACTGCTGCAGCATTCTCAGCCCTGCCGGAACACAAACAGCCGGCCCCGCATCGCCACCCATGGCATCAATCGCAATTGTTACAGGCTTGAGCAAGAATGCCTCCTGCTATATGGCACACTGATGCCCATGGACACCGATACAAATTCCGGTGAACGGGTTAAAACGAAAAATTTTCTGGGGACGTACACAGCGCCAGGGCGGGCTGTCTACTCCATATCTTCGTCCGGAGTTTGTATCACTCTACGCCCACGGTAGTAGCCGTCAGGGCTGATATTGTGCCGAAGGTGGGTTTCCCCGGTAGTACCGTCAATCGACAATGCCGGTTTTGCCAATGCATCATGGGAACGGCGCATACCGCGTCTTGAAGGTGTCTTGCGACTTTTTTGAACTGCCATACTATTTACTCCACTATTCGTTGTTAGTCATTGTGCTCGCCACTGCTCTGCTCCATCATTGAAGCAAGCTCTGCAAATGGCCGCGTCCGAAATTCCTCTTCCTCGTTACCACACTGGTTAACGTCTCCACCCGATGTATCCGCACCCGGATACGCCGCATTACATTCATCAACATCCAGCGGATGCATCGGCGACAGGGGCAGCGATCCCAGTATTTCATCTTCAATAACAGCCGCCAGCAATACGCCCTTTTCCCCGGCAATAATACAATCGAAAGGATCATGAGCCTT
>JAJRUG010000048.1 GCA_024277915.1 Gammaproteobacteria bacterium | reverse complement strand
GGTATTGGCGCGCAGGCGGCAATCGTATTGAAAAACCTGGGGCTGGTTGAAAACATTCAGCATTTGTTTGAAGGTTTCGTGAAGGCCTCGGTACATGCCATCGAAGCGCGAGATCCCGCCACGGCAGGTCATTCGTTTCGTGTTGCCGAGTATAGCCTGGCCTTGGCCGAGGCCGTGGGGAAGTCCAATGTGCCGGGTTTGCGCGATGTCAATTTTACCCGCGAACAAATGGATGAACTGCGTTATGCCGCCTTGCTGCATGATTTTGGCAAGGTCGGTGTGCGTGAGCATGTGCTGACAAAATCTCACAAGCTGTACCCGCGACAGTTTGATGTCATGCAAGAGCGCTTCAAGCTGGCCTGTGCGAGCGTTGAGCGTCACGTCTATCGTGAATTGCTGGATCAGCAAGAAACGGAGTCACTGAGCGCCGAAGAGTTTCGTGCGCGGCGGCAGCGCATTGAATTGTACCTGGAACAGGAGCGGCGGCGTATCTGGGGCTTCATGAAACCTATCTCTCATGCCAATCAACCTGCCGTGTCCCATCAAATGGTTTCTCAGGCTCTGCGGGAGGCTCTGCAGGAGGCCGTGGATTATCGCTTCCCAGGTGAAGACGGAGAGCCCAGCTCGTTGCTGACCGAGTTTGAAATGGGCGCATTGACCATGGCGAAGGGCAGTCTGACACCTGGCGAGCGGCGAGAGATTGAGTCCCATGTGTCGCACACGTATGCATTTTTGCAGCACATACCGTGGACCAAGAATCTTGCCTCTGTACCTGACATCGCCTATGCCCACCACGAACGGCTTGATGGTACCGGCTATCCGCGAGGGCTTGGCAGTGATGAGATCCCTCTGCGCGCCCGCATCATGATGGTGACGGATATTTTTGATGCGTTGAGTGCCGGTGACAGACCGTATAAATCCAGTGTGCAGGAAGAGCTGGCACTGGACATCCTGCGGGAAGAGGCCAAACGAGGAAAGATTGAAACGGATCTGGTAAATATCTTTGTTGAAAGCAAGGCCTTCAAGCTGTCATCCGAGCATTAAGGAGCCTCTGATGAATTCTGAATGCCGCAGATTGTGATCTGAAATAGTCAGATTCAAGGCGAACATCGCAGGTAATAGCTGGCTATTGCGAAGGTTTTCAACGCAGAAGCTGGATATTTCAGACGCGAGATGCAGGTTCATGAATTGATCAGAGGTTCCTTGAAGCCGTGTGTGTCGGTGGTGGTTTTTGTGTTGGCTTGCTGCATTATTGAGAGAGGTGGACAAATATCGCTGTGAGTCATCTCCATTTATTTGCGAAGCCATTGCCGATTCGCTATGGTGCCGCTTTCCCCGCTACTCCCCGTTCAGGATTTTTCATTTAAGCAATGACTATTTTTATTTGTGGGCATGATACGCACACGGGCCATATACGTCCTCACAATGAAGACTGTTACCTGATTGATGCTGATCTGGGGTTGGGCGTGCTTGCTGATGGCATGGGTGGTCATGAGTGTGGTGAAGTGGCCAGTCAGATTGTCGTAGAGCAGATGCAGGCAGAAGTGCGCGCGGGTACGCCCATGGCCGAGGCACTGGTCAAGGCGCATCATGCCGTCATCGCTGCAGTTCGGGATGGAAAGGGACGTTCGGGCATGGGCTCTACGGCGCTGGCGATAAAGGTTGATGGCAGTCATTTTGAAGTTGTCTGGGTGGGGGACAGCCGAGCATATTTCTGGAACCAGGGTAAATTGACTCAAATCACGCGCGATCATTCGCTTGTGCAGCATATGGTCGACCAGGGCGACATCACCGAAGAAGAAGCAGAGACTCACCCGCAGCGCAATTACATTACCCAGGCGATTGGCATGGAGAGTTTGACCCGCCTTGAGGTCGGGCAGGTACGAGGCCGCCTTTATGCAGGCCAGCAGATCCTGTTGTGCAGTGATGGCTTGAGCAGTGAGTTGAGTGTGGAGGAAATCAGCAGCGTTCTGAAGCAGGAAACCACCGAGCAGGAAAAAATTGACCAGTTGATTCAGATGACACTGGACAATGGCGGTCGAGACAATGTGACGGCATTGCTGGTTTCCGCTGTTGTGTCAGAATAGATAATTCATAGGTTGCGGCAGTATTTTCCCAACAGTTATTGTTCGGCACTGTGCGGTCGTTGTTTCTCTCCCTGCCCGGTCGGTAATTCTTGACCGAGATGCTGTTGGCTTTCCCGGTTTTTCAGGTCGACTCAGATCTGAGTTCTGTTGCGTAAATTCCTGTCACTATCCGCCGGCTGTATACTTTCATGCGAGTGTTAAGCGCGGGCGCTTCCATTAATGGAGGCGTCCTGAAAACGTGAGCGAAAAACAGCGAAGGGACGGGAATGAGCAGAGATACCATCTATTGGCACGATTACGAAACATTTGGCGCTGACCCGCGGCGTGATCGGCCCGCACAGTTTGCGGGTATTCGAACCGACCTTGATTTGAATGTCATCGGTGAGCCATTGATGTTGTACTGTCGTCCAGCGAACGACTTTCTGCCGCAGCCCGATGCCTGCCTGATTACGGGTATAACGCCCCAGAAAGCCTTGCAGGAAGGGCTGCCGGAGGCGGAATTCATCGCCCGCATTCACGAAGAGTTTTCACGCCCGCATACCTGTGTTGCTGGCTACAACAACATTCGTTTTGATGATGAAGTAACGCGTAATACGCTTTATCGGAATTTTTTTGATCCTTATGCGCGAGAATGGCAGAACGGCAATTCTCGCTGGGACATCATCGACCTTGTGCGAGTGACG
>JAJRUG010000047.1 GCA_024277915.1 Gammaproteobacteria bacterium | reverse complement strand
TCAGGACGCCTTGACGACATTCGGGCTAAAATAGCGTATTCAGGAGGCTCAGGTATGCCAAGAACCATAAAAAAATACGCCAATCGGCGTTTGTATGACACCACCGCCAGCAGCCATGTGACGCTTGAGGGCATTCGCAAACTGCTCGCCAGTGGTGAGGATGTCAAAATCATCGATGACACCAACGGTGAAGATGTCACCCGTGCTGTGCTGCTGCAGGTCATGACGGATGAGGAACAAAAAGGGCGGCCGATTCTCAGCGCTGCGATGCTGACACAGATTATTCGCTTCTACGGCAACCCGATGCAGGATTTCATGGGGAAGCATCTCGAGCAAAGCATGAACGTCTTCATGAAACAGCAACAAGCCATGCAGGAACAGTTCCAGAATATGATGTCGGCGAACCCGTTTGCCAATATGCAAAATATGGGGGCATTCAATACTGATATGTTGAAAGAGATGCAGAAGGCCTTTCTGGACGGGCTAACTCCTGGCGGCAAGAAAAAAACCTGACCACAGCAGCCTGCTTATTCCGGCATTCCCGCATCACAATAATCTTCAGGAAAACAGATCACAGTGGCTAACGATAAAGATACAGCAACCAATTTCGACGTCGAAGAGTTGTCGCGAAATTTTTTCGAACTGGCAAAAAAAAATCAGGAAGTCTTCTCGAAACTGCTCGAAAAATCACAACAGGGGTTTGGCAGTCCTGATCCGTTAAATGCTGCCACTCCAATGAAAGAAGCTGCCGGCCAGCTCAGCATGAACCCTGGCCGTCTGATGCAAGCCAATATTGAACTGTGGCAGCAGCATATGCAGCTCTGGCAGAATGCTGCGAAACAGTTGGCTGGACAACAACCAGATCCTGTCACAGAACCGGAACGTGGCGACCGCCGGTTCCGCCATGCAGACTGGAATGAAAACCCGCTGTTCGATTTCATCAAACAATCCTACCTGATTACATCGCAGTGGATGGTCAACACCATGTCACAGCTCGATGGCATTAATGAAGAAGATGCACACAAGGTCGAGTTTTACACCAAACAATTCGCTGATGCTTTTTCACCCAGCAATTTCCTGTGGACGAACCCGGAAGTGCTACGTGCCACATTGGAGTCAAAGGGTGAAAACCTGAAAAAAGGTATGGAGAATTTTCGCCGGGATATGGAAGGCGGTGATGGCTCGCTGAAAATGACCATGGTGGATACCAGTGCCTTTGAACTGGGAAAAAATATTGCCACCACTCCGGGCAAAGTGGTCTACCAGAATGATCTGATACAGCTACTGCAGTTCACACCGAGCACCAAAAAAACATACCAGATACCGTTGCTGATCATCCCGCCATGGATCAACAAGTACTACATCCTTGACCTGCAGGAGAAGAATTCCTTTATTCACTGGATGCTCGACCAGGGTCTTACCGTGTTTGTTGTTTCCTGGGTGAATCCTGATGAATCACTTGGCGACAAGGCCTTTGAAGACTATATGCAGGAAGGAATACTGGATGCAGTCGAAGCTGTAACACAGGCAACCGGTGAAAAAGAAATGTCTGCTATTGGCTACTGTGTTGGCGGCACGCTACTTGCGGCTACCCTGGCCTACATGAGCGCCAACGATGATAAACGCATCAAGGCTGCCACCTTTTTTGCTGCACAGGTGGATTTCTCCGAAGCCGGCGATCTTAAAGTATTCATTGACGAACAACAGCTCGACAGCCTCGATGAAAAGATGGCGGAAAAAGGTTATCTCGAAGGCAGCGCGATGAGCACAACCTTTAATATGCTGCGATCAAATGATCTGATCTGGTCATTTTACATCAACAATTATCTGCTTGGAAAAGATCCTGCTCCGTTCGATTTGTTGTACTGGAATGCTGATACAACCCGGATGCCACGGCGATCCCACATGTTCTACCTGCGGGAAATGTATCTTCATAACAACCTTGCCAAACCGGACGGCATCGAACTCAAGGGCACTCCGATTGATCTGACCCGCATCAATATTCCGATTTACCTGCAGGCCTCGAAAGATGATCATATTGCACCCTACCCTTCGGTATTCAAGGCACGGAATCAATATACGGGACCGGTCAGGTTCATGTTGTCCGGCTCGGGGCACATTGCGGGCGTCATTAACCCGCCGGCTGCCAACAAGTACCAGTACTGGATCAACGAAAACCAGCCGCCGGAACTCGAAGAATGGCTGGCAGGGGCAGAAGAGCATGCCGGTTCCTGGTGGGGCGACTGGGGCCAGTGGCTGGGCGAACTGTCAGGGCCGATGATTCCTGCCCGGCAGCCAGGTGATGGCGCACTGGAGGTTATCGAAGATGCACCGGGATCCTATGTGAAAATCACGAGCTGACCGGTAATTCACCTGTGCGCAGCAGTAAGTAGAGGCTTGTTTTTTCACAATTTTTGTATAGACGCCATGATCTACAAGCTACTTGCCGATCTGGTTATGCTGCTGCACTTCGCATTCATCCTGTTTGCCGTACTCGGCGCATTATTAGTGATGCGATGGCCACGGTTAGCATGGGTACATTTACCAGCAGTGATATGGGCCATCGGAATAGAGTTTTATGGTGGCATCTGCCCGCTCACACCACTGGAAAACCAGCTGCGCATCATGGGCAGCGATGCAGGTTACAGCGAAAGTTTTATTCAGCACTACCTTGGCGCCTTGATCTATCCGGGTGACATCACACCGACTATCGGAATAGTGCTCGGAATGGCGGTGCTAGTGATCAACCTGGGACTTTATATATGGATCATCAATCGACTGCGTCAGCTTTGATCCTTAATACTGACCACAGGTTGCTGCCTGGCAGCCGAGGTATCCGGGGCGTGAAGCGCTTTAGTCAGCTCCTGCATCTCCTCTAATGCCGCAATCACGCACTCCAGTGGTAACGCCGCCCATCGCCGCAAGGCTTCACGTTTCGCACCATCCCATGTTGCAAGGCTCCAGTCTGCAGAGACTTCAGGTTTTTCAGCCATGGTCTTTTTCCAGTAACAGACGCAGATGCTCAATGTCGATCCGATCCTGCTCCCGGCCCGCAGTTTCTTTCATCCGGATCAGGGCAGGGATGGCTACAAAGCGCACTTCGATATCTCCATACAGTGGTTTAACAAGGGCACGGGTATACTCATCATCGAACGGAAAAGGTTCAGTGACAAAAATATCAACAGGTGTTTCTATATGCTCATCACTCCAGAGCTGGAGCACCTGCATACCTTTGTCGCGTATCCAGCTTTGCCGCTGCTCGGGATCGCTGAACTGCAAGGCGGTAACGGGCACGTTTGGCCGGTAACCAAGTTTACCGAGCGCGGAAAATGCGAGCTTAATATTATCGGGCACAAGGCGCAGGATAAAGTCCACGTCTTTTGTGAAGCGAAGATACCCGTGTGCATTCACAGCAAGCCCACCCGCGATCAGATACTGCACGTTGGCAGTATTGAGTGCGCGGAAAATCGCTTCGATGCTGGTCAGTTTCATAGTACGGCTGTCTCCCTGGCAGGGCTATGGAACGAGCTTCTGCCTGTTCTCGATATCATGCCATGAGCACCACCACAACTCCTGGCTGTTTCTGCCAATCCCGAATCTGCTGCAATCAGCCAGCAGGGCTGAAAAATAATACTCACCGCTACGCCAGCGGGATTTCTGTCGTCTTGACAACCGAACGTAACGCGAAACTGGATTGCACACGATCCACTCCCGGTAATCGTGTCAGTTGTTCACTGTGGATGCGCTCAAAATCTGCAGTATCTGCGACGACGACACGCAGAAAGTAATCTGCCTCCCCTGCCATCAGGTAACACTCCATCACCTCCGGCAAACTGCGTACCGCTGCTTCGAATCGCCGTAGGTCTTCCTGCTGTTGACGGTGCAACGTGACCTGAACCAGAACATTGGCGGGATAACCCGCCTTGGCCTGATTGATCAGCGCCACATAGCCATCAATCATGCCTTCTTGTTCCAGCTGCCGGACTCGACGCAAACAGGCCGACTCCGAAAGCCCTATCTGTCTGGCCAACTCAACGTTACTGGTGCGTCCATCGTGCTGCAGGACACGCAGAATAGCTCGATCTGTTCGATCCAGTTCCATACCGAAGATTCTTGCGTCTAACTCGAAAATAACAACAGAATACACGCTTTTCTATCACCTATAGTGCAAGCACGCAAGCTTATTCTGCCTGTTTCAACATAGAATAGTTCACATTCTTGCATCTTTCCCTTTTCGACCCTTCCCGGGGGATTCTTCATGAAAATCGGCGTACCAACCGAAGTAAAAAACCACGAATACCGCGTAGGGCTTGTCCCAGCCAGTGTCCGAGAACTGGCAGAGGCTGGTCATGATCTCATCGTTCAATCACAGGCTGGCGCCGGGATTGGTTACGATGATGAACAATACAAGAATGCCGGCGCGACTATTGCCACTGACGCTGATGCAGTGTTTTCCCAGGCTGAACTGATCGTCAAGGTCAAAGAACCACAACCTGAAGAGTATGAAAGACTGCAATCTGGACAGGTTCTGTTTACCTACCTGCATCTGGCTGCTGACCTGAAACAGACCGAAGGACTGATGAAGTCCGGTGCTACCGCTATTGCCTATGAAACGGTCACCTCCGATGACCACACATTACCGCTGCTGACACCGATGAGTGAAGTAGCCGGTCGTATGTCAGTGCAGGTTGGCGCGCATTGTCTCCAGAAAGCCGTGGGTGGACGGGGCGTGCTACTCGGCGGCGTGCCCGGCGTCGCACCCGGCAAGGTGGTGATTCTTGGTGGCGGTGTCGCCGGCAGCAATGCGGCAGAAATGGCCATGGGAATGAAAGCCCATGTGGTCGTCATTGATCGCTCATTACCAAGACTGCGGGAACTGTCCGCACTTTATGGTAATCAGCTTAAGACCGTTTACTCGACTACCGAAGCAATTGAAAGAGAAGTTACCAGTGCCGATCTTGTGATTGGCTCGGTCCTGTTACCCGGTGCCGCTGCACCCAAACTGGTTACCATGAAAATGGTCACAGCGATGCGTAACGGCTCGGCGATGGTGGATATATCCATCGATCAGGGTGGTTGTTTTGAAACCAGCCGGCCAACTTCACATGATGATCCGATTTTCGAGGTCGATGGTGTCGTTCATTATTGTGTGACCAACATGCCGGGTGCGGTTGCCCATACCTCTACCTATGCCTTGAATAACGCCACGCTGCCATTCGTCAAAGCGCTGGCTAACAAAGGATGGAAACAGGCACTGGCCGATGACCCTCATCTTGCCAACGGACTGAATATTCATGCCGGCACCCTGACACAAAAACCTGTTGCCGATGCTCTGGGGCTGGAATACACGCAGTATCGTGCAGCTTAGCTGTCGTCAGGGAAGTAGAGAAGTAAGTACTGGTGTACACCGGCACCTTTACACAGCTAATAAGCATTCATATAGACTATAAAGTAGTATAATAATTGCCTTACTGATACTGCGAGAAAACCCATGTTGAATGCCATTGTCGGAAGTAAGGGCGCTGAACGTGTTTTGCTTTATTTGCAAAACTACGGTGAAGGGTATGCTCGATCAATTGCCGAGACCTATGGCATGAGCCCGAGCGAAGTACAAAAGCAACTCCGGAAATTTGAGGATGGGGGCTATCTGGTTTGTCAATCGGTTGGCAAAACCCGGGTTTATTCGTGGAAACCAGGCAATCCCCTGGTTAAGGATTTGCGTCGGTTTTTACAAACCTCGCTTGATTATCTGCCCGAATCTGAAAAGCAATCCTATTATCGGCAGCGTCGCCGACCCCGCAGAGCCGGGAAACCGATGTGATGCTCAAGCATTCAATTGCGCGAGAGACTTCCATTACTGAGTTAGCGGGGATCGTCTCTCAGGCTTTGACGGATGCCGGACTAACTGCTGTCTTGTCTGGCGGCGCTGCTGTCGCTGTCTATACGCGCAATCGTTATCAATCACATGATCTTGATTTCATAACGAGTGAATCATCGAATAAGTTGGAGCCTGTTTTGGCTTCTCTGGGGTTTAAACGGGCCAAAGACCAGCGATCATATAAACATGCTGATACTGACTACTACGTTGAGTTTCCACCCGGACCGTTGACAGTTGGCGATACAGTTATCACCGACTGGGGAACGCTTGAAACAAAATATGGGATCGTGCAGATTCTGACACCTACTCAAATGGTCATGGACAGGTTAGCTGCGTATTTTCATTGGAATGATCTGCAGTCACGTGACCAGGCGCAATGGATCACGGAGGAGCACGACGTAGATTGGGATGAACTCGATAAGTGGGCCAGTAAAGAAAATGAACCTGAAAAATATGAAATTTTTCTGGCTCAACTAGACCGCTCGCCATAACGGTAATGGTGCCTGCTACGCAGGTAGTTTCGTCAGCATGTTTATATTTCGCACCAACATTTGACATCGCCATTGGCGAAGTTCGCATTTACACGTGGGTGCCGGATGCCGACGCGATCGCAGCATAGCGAAATCTGATCTGACACTGTCTGAACAAGCAAGTCGGAGCTATCACGCCTAACTTATTTTTCGGAGCAGCTCTGCGTTGCCACCGGATGCCATGGTATTCGTCGACAGGGTTTTCTCGGTACACAATGCAAACAGGTAGTGTGGCCCGCCGGCTTTCGGACCGGTACCTGACAAACGCTGGCCGCCAAAGGGCTGCACACCCACCACAGCGCCGACCATATTGCGGTTCACGTAGATATTGCCGACCGGAGAACGACGGGCAATAGTCTCCACGCACTCTTCAATGCGGCTGTGTATCCCAAGTGTGAGGCCATACCCTGTTGCCTGTGCTGCGCTGATCACCGGCTCAAGTTCCGACGCCTGATATCGGATGACATGCAGGATGGGGCCGAATGCTTCCTGCTCAAGCTCACTGATTGACTGAATACCAACGAGTACTGGCGCAAAGAAAGTCCCGCCATGACAGGAGTCATCGAGGGACACACTGTGCTTTACCCATGCATCTATGCTGACTTTCTCCAGATGCGCAAACAGCATTTTTCGAGCCGACTCATCAATGATCGGGCCAACATCTGTGGATAGCTTTGCCGGGTCACCCACCGTCAAGGTATCCATCGCGCCGCAAATCATTTCAATCGCTTTGTCGGCGATCTCTTCCTGTAAATAAAGCACCCGCAGTGCCGAGCAGCGCTGACCTGCGCTGATAAAAGCAGACTGGATCACATCATCAGTAACCTGCTCAAGCAATGCCGTTGAATCAACAAACATGACATTCTGCCCACCCGTTTCTGCGATCAGCGGTAGTATCGGCCCTGGTCGGCTCGCCAATGCCTGGTGGATAATTTTTGCCGTAGTTGTCGAACCGGTAAACACCACACCTGAAATCAGAGGGTGCGAAGTCAGCATCGGTCCGACTACCGAGCCATCACCCGGTAACAGGTGCAGTACCTCGGCAGGCACGCCTGCAGCATGCATCAGCTTGATAGTCTCAAAAGCAATCAGTGGCGTTTGCTCGGCCGGTTTTGCCAGTACCGGGTTACCGGCTGCCAGTGCTCCTGCAATCTGCCCGGTGAATATCGCCAACGGGAAGTTCCACGGACTGATACAAACAAAAGTACCTCGACCATGTAACGTGAGCTCGTTATTTTCTCCCGTTGGTCCCGGAAGCGATGTAGCACCGGAAAAATGCTGCCGCGCCTGGCCGGCATAGTAGCGACAGAAATCAACCGCCTCACGAACCTCTGCCAGGCCATCAGGTAAACTTTTTCCTGCTTCACTGGTCAACAGCGCCATTAGTTTTGACTGATTTTCTTCCAGCAAATCTGCGATGCGGTCAAGTATCTGCGCCCGAACTTCTCCGCCACAATGATCCCAATCATGTTGGGCACAATGCGCCTGCTCCGCCGCCTGATTGACATCAGCCTGTGTTGAGTGGGTGACAGTGCCAATGACGTGTTCGTTATCGGCCGGGTTTCGCACCTCGGTGCTTGCACCCGACGATTTCTGCCCACTCACAATCGGCCCCGCCTGCCAGGAAGCTGATTGATACGAAATCATTTCCCGCACCAGATCCCCAACAACCTGGGCACAGGTCAGATCGATGCCCCGGGAGTTGCGGCGTTCACCCTGAAACAGATCTGCCGGCAATAGAATGGCCGGGTGACCAACAGGCACAGCATTTTCAACAATTCCAACCGGGTCACGCACCACCTCAAGCGCTGGAATCTGTGCGTCCAGTACCCGATTGACAAATGATGCATTGGCGCCATTTTCCAGCAGACGGCGAACCAGGTAAGCAAGAAGGTCTTTGTGGCCACCCACCGGCGCGTACACCCGAACCTGGGGGAAGTCGCGATAATAATCGGCTGCCACCTTATAGAGCAGCTCTCCCATACCGTGCAGCCGCTGAAATTCAAAGCCGCGAAAGTCCCGGGCGATATTCATGACCGCTGCAATAGTGTGCGCATTGTGGGTCGCGAACTGGCTGTAGATATGATCACGATTGGCCAGCAATACCTCGGTACACACCAGATAGGACAGATCGGTGGATGCTTTGCGCGTGAACACGGAAAAACCATCCAGCCCCTGCTCCTGTGCATGTTTGATTTCCGTATCCCAGTAAGCTCCCTTGACCAGCCGTACTGTAAACCGCCGGCCGGTTTCCTTCGCCAGCGCTACCAGCCATTCAAGAACCGGTTTTGCCCGCTTCCCGTAGGCCTGTACTGCAATACCGAGTCCGTCCCAGTCGTTGAGACTCGGGTCGCGAGCCATTGCCTCAAACAACTCAAGAGTCAGATCAAGCCGGTCTGCCTCCTCGGTGTCGATCGTCAGGCCCATGTCAAAACCTGCTGCACTCTGTGCCAGCAGCAGCAGTCGTTGCTGCAGTTCAGTGATCACCTGGTCATGCCGGGCAAATTCAAATCGCGGGTGCAGCGCAGAGAGTTTGACTGATATGCCTGAACCGGTGATAACACCGATGCCCGTATTGGATTGGGCAACTGCTTTGATCGCTTCTTTATAAGACTCGAAGTAGCGTTGCGCAGCGGCCTCCGTGCGGGCGCCCTCGCCCAGCATGTCACAGGAAAACAGGCAGTCCGGCCCATAGAGTTTGCTACCATGACTCAGGGCCTTGTCAATCGTGATGCCAAGAACGAATTCCTTGCCGAGAATGCGCATCGACTGATACATGGCGGCGCGAATCACCGGCTTGCCCATTCTGCTGACGGCATCTTTCAGGCTCCCCGCAATACTGCCGGCACCCGAGGCAGCAACATTGATCACCTGCCCCGTTAACAACAGCCCCCAGGTCGAAGCATTCACCAGTAAAGAGCTGGATTGCCACAGATGATCAGACCAGTCACCGGAGAGAATTTTCTCCTCGATCAATTTATCGGCAGTTGCCGAATCGGGCACCCGAAGCAAGGCCTCAGCCAGACACATCAGCGCCACGCCCTCTTCATTCGACAGTCCAAACTCTTCCATGAATGCATCGAGATGGCTTTTTTCCCTGGGCCGGGCGCGAACCTGCTCAACAAGTTGCTCGGCTGCGGACTCGATACTCTGCCGTGCGGCCGGACTGAGCTGCAAAGATCCCAGCAACTCATCGACAAGCTGTGATTCGTCTGCCAGTTTGCGAATCCGGATTTCCTGGTACAGGTCCATTACTGCTCCTCGCAGATCAATAAATGATAGCAATACATGCAGCAGGCACTCTCGTTACAGTATGCTGCTTCCAAAAGCACTCTGAACCAGTGCAACTGCACGCTCGGCAGAGACATTGGCCTGATCAAGAAACGGATTGAGTTCAACAACCTCCATTGAAGTCATTCGACCGCTATCGGCACAGTTCTCAAGCAGCTGATGCGCTTCCCGAAAACTGACCCCGCCCGGCACCAGCGTACCCGATCCCGGCATCACCTCCGGATCGCAACCATCCACATCGAAACTGATATGAAACCCGGCTGTATCCGAATTTACAATCTTCAGTGTCTCGCGACAAACATGCGCCATACCAAGCTCATCAATATCACGCATGGTGAATGCCGTCACGCCTGAATTACGAATAATGTCACGCTCGTTGTCATCAATTTCCCGAATACCTACCAGCACCACATTCTCAGGTTTGACTGCCGGGTGCTGGCCAAGAATATTCGCAAGATCCTGATCGCCGTGACCCAGCAGATGGGCCAGGGGCATGCCATGAATATTGCCGCTCGGTGAGGTACCGGGCAGATTCATATCGCCATGTGCATCAAACCAGATCAGCCCGATATCGTGATCCTGCTCGCGAAAATGAGCCGCAACCCCGGAGACCGTACCCATGGCAATTGAATGATCCCCGCCAACTACCAGTGGAATCTGCCCGGCGACCATGGTGTCGCGGGTTACCGTCGCAAGATTTGTACACACTTCCAGTATTTCACCCTTGAAGCGCGCCCGCCGGCTTTCTGCCTGACGTGTCTCCATTGCCGGCACCGGAATATCACTCTCTACGATCACTTCGTACCCAAGTTTCGTAATCGCTGCGCTCAGGCCTGCGACGCGAAGCGCCGAAGGCCCTGCATCCGTGCCTCGACGTGATGCGCCAAGATCCAGCGGCACACCGATGATGTGAACGGGTTTCTTTTTCAAAGTCATTTCAACCTCAACTGAACAGCGACATCATAGCAATGTAATCAAGCTGCTTTTCCCGAACCGGCTGCGTTGGATAAGCCAGGGACAAGTACGTAAAGATCTCCGGGATCCTTCAGAGCGGGTACCAGCGGGATTATCTCACCTTCACCGGACAGGATGCACTGCGAATCAGCACACCAGAACCAGCAGCAGATCCTTGCTGTCAACCTGGGTCCCGGCCGGGGCAACAATTTTTTCCACGGTTCCGGCTCGTTCAGCGTGCAACACCGTCTCCATTTTCATGGCCTCGATAGACAGAAGGGGATCACCCTGGCTCACCTGCTGACCCTGCTGGACATTAACACTCACAACTAACCCCGGCATGGGGGCCGCCACATGATCGGGATTGCCCTCCTCCGCTTTGGGCCGGGCAAGCCGGGTGGGCACTGCCTGGCGATCCGGAATATTCACGCTGCGTGGCTGCCCGTTGAGTTCGAAGAATACCTGACGTTCACCCTGCTCGTTGGGCTCACTGGTGGCCAGATAGCGGATAAACAGAGTTTTGCCCTTTTCGATCGCGACATCAATCTCGGTTTCCCTGTCGAGTCCATAGAAAAATGCATGGGTAGGTAAAACACTCACATCACCATACTGGCGCCGATGCTTCGCATAGTCTTCGAAAACCTTCGGATAAAGTGTGTAAGACGACAGTTCCGGATCGGAAACCCGGCGGCCGATACGCTTTTCCACGATTGCCCGGGCTTCCTCCAGACCCAGCGCCGGTAAGGTTGCGCCGGGCCGGGTGGTCAGCGGTTCTTGCCCCTTGAGTATCTTTCGTTGCAGCCCCTCGGGAAAACCACCATGCACCTGACCCAGATCACCCCGAAACAGCCCCACCACGGATGCCGGGAAATCCACGTCCCGATCCGGATCCATGACCTCCTCGGCACTCAGCCCACTGGTCACCATGAACAGGGCCATATCGCCCACCACTTTCGAACTGGGGGTCACCTTTACAATATCACCGAATAGCTCGTTGACCCTGGCGTAGGTTTCCGCCACTTCGGGCCAGCGATGCTCGATACCCAGCCCCCGCGCCTGTTCCCGGAGGTTGGTGTACTGCCCCCCGGGCATTGCATGCCGATAAATATCCGCAGTGCCCGAGCGGATATCGCTCTCGAAAGCAGCGTAGTACCGCCGCACCACCTCCCAGTAATGGGAAATCTGCCGCAGTGCTTCACGATCAATGCCCGGATTCCGGTCTGAATCCGCGAGTACTTCGATCAGGGAACTCAGATTGGGTTGAGAAGTAAGCCCGCTCATGGAATCCAGCGCCCCGTCCACTGCATCGACACCTGATTCCACAGCGGCAATCACCGTCGCCGCAGCCACACCGCTGGTGTCATGGGTGTGAAAATGGATCGGCAAACCGGTTTCCTCCCGGAGTGCCGTCACCAGCTGGCGTACCGCTGCAGGTCGACAGACACCCGCCATGTCCTTGATCCCCAGAATATGGGCACCGGCACGTTCCAGCTGTTTCGCCATGGTGATGTAGTAGTTCAGATCATACTTGTTCCGCCCGGTATCCAGCATATTGCCGGTATAACAGATGGTTCCTTCGCATAGCTTTCCGGCCTCCAGCACCGCGTCCATAGCGACCCGCATATTCTCCACCCAGTTCAGCGAATCAAAAACCCGGAACAGATCAATGCCGGCATCGGCGGCTTGCCGAACGAAGAAACGCACCACGTTATCCGGATAGTTGGTATAACCGACTGCGTTGGCGCTACGCAGGAGCATCTGGAACAGAATATTCGGCACCTTTGCACGAAGCTGAGTCAACCGTTGCCAGGGGTCTTCCTTCAGAAAACGCATCGCCACATCGAAAGTAGCCCCACCCCAGCACTCGATAGACAGCAATTGTGGCAGCAACCGCGCATAGGCCGGCGCGATGTTCAGCAGATCTGCCGTGCGCATCCGGGTAGCCAGCAAAGACTGGTGGGCATCCCGCATGGTGGTATCGGTCAGCAGGATTCGCGGCTCATTCCGCATCCAGCGAGCAAAAGCCTCCGGCCCCTCCTCCTCCAGGCGCTGACGGTGGCCCGCCGGAATCTCCACAGGGAGCGGTTTGGGTACCGGGGCAATACTACGGGTGCCGGGACCGACACGACCCTGGACCTCCGGGTGACCATTGACAATGACCTCACCGAGAAACGTCAGTAAGCGCGTAGCCCGATCCCGTTTCTTTACAAACCGGAAAAGCTCCGGTGTGTTATCAATGAACCGTGTGGTGTACTCCGCGGACCGGAAAACGGGATGGTTGATCAGGTTCTCAAGGAACGCCAGATTGGTGCTGACGCCCCGGATACGAAACTCCCGCAGTGCCCGATCCATGCGGTCGATGGCCTCATCAGGGCCAGGTGCCCAGGTGGAGATCTTCACCAGCAGAGAGTCATAGAAGGGAGTAACACGGGCGCCGGCATAGGCCGTGCCCCCGTCCAGGCGTACACCAAAACCCGAGGCACTGCGATAGGTTGCGATGCGACCATAGTCCGGAACAAAATTGTTCTCGGGATCTTCAGTGGTAATCCGGCACTGTAGCGCATGGCCGTACAGCCGGATATCGTCTTGCGCAGGCAATCCGGCATTGCTGCCAATCGCCTGACCGCCTGCCACCCGCAGCTGCGCTTTGACCAGGTCGACCCCGGTCACCTCTTCGGTCACGGTGTGCTCCACCTGGATACGTGGATTCACCTCGATGAAATAGAATGCCCCGGAATCCACATCCTGCAGAAACTCCACGGTGCCTGCATTCACATAGCCGGCAGCCTGACCGAGTCGCAGGGCGGCAGCACACAGTGACTCGCGCATCCCGTCATCAAAATAAGACGCGGGCGCTCGTTCAACTACTTTCTGGTGCCGGCGCTGCACCGAGCAGTCCCGCTCGAACAGATGTACCAGGTTGCCATGGTGATCACCGAGAATTTGCACCTCCACATGCCGGGCCCGGCGAACCAGCTTTTCGAGGTACATCTCGTCGTTGCCGAAGGCACTGGCAGCTTCCCGTCGGGCACCATCGAGTTCGCTCACCAGATCGGATTCATTCTCCAACACCCGCATCCCCCGGCCCCCGCCACCCCAGCTCGCCTTCAGCATGACCGGATAACCGAGGTCTGCGGCCTGACGCTTGACCATATCCAGATCATCGGGCAATGGATCGGTGGCCGGCATCACCGGCACGTTGGCATTTTCGGCCAGCGCCCGGGCTGACACTTTATTACCCAAACACCGCATCACCTCGGCTGGCGGGCCGACAAAAATGAACCCCGCCTCCGCGCAGGCCGTGGCGAAGTCGGGATTCTCGGCCAGAAATCCATAGCCCGGGTGGATCGCGTCTACATCGGCATCCTGTGCGATGCGCAGAATATTATCGATATCAAGATACGCTCCGATGGGGTTGCCTCCCTCGCCCACTTGATAGGACTCGTCAGCCTTGAAGCGGTGCAGGGCGAACCGGTCTTCCTCGGTAAAAATCGCAACAGTGCGCATACCCAACTCGGTCGCAGCACGGAACACGCGAATCGCGATCTCGCCACGGTTGGCGACGAGCAGACTACGAATTTTGGAAGCTCTGGCAAGCATTGCAGTTGCATCATAGCAGCCGGAACCTCGGGTTCGCTTGGCAATCGGAGCGCCAAGGTGGCATTTAACCCGGAACTGGAAACAACGGGAAAGAGGTGGACAGGCTATCCTCAACCAGTAACCAGCTATAGCGTGGTGGAACTTTTCTCAGGAAAACAGACTGCGGTTTATTTGGCGCTTATAAAACATCGTACTAATTGAAGTCGAATGCATACCTTAGAGCCAACCCGATGGTTCGAGGCCTGGCCGTAAGAACCGCCCGCGGATCCTGCGTGGAGTTGATGGCATCGAACAGGGCATTATCCTCGTCCAACAGGTTCTTGATGAACAGGTTGGCTGACCACCGCTCAGTCTCCAGACCAAACTTCAGGTTCACCAGGCTGAACGAGTCCAGATTCACGTTGTTGACCGGGTCGTTGGGAGCGATCAAGGTATCATCGCGGAAGGAGTATTCCACACGAACAACAGCGTCCATCTCCTGGAACATCGGCCAGGTATACTGCCCGCTGGCACCGAACTGAAAATCCGGTACGTTCGGGATCGGCTGCCCGGACAAGGCAAAGGGCTGGCCGGGCCCGGCACCCGGAATCTCGGAGGTAAATTCTGCATTTTGCCACGATCCACCGACATAGAGATCCAAACCGTCAACAGGCCGTGCGTTGAGTTCAAGCTCGATACCGGTGATTTCGGCCGTACCCACATTTCGAACCACATTAAACGGTGTGCCAGGCTCGAATGAAGAAACCTGTATATCTTCCCAGTCAATAAAAAATACAGCGCCATTAACAATCAGGCGATTTTCGTTCCAGGCAGTTTTCCAACCAAACTCATAGTTGATCAGACTATCTGACCCGAAACCAGCGGGCGGGATAGGATCTCCCGGTGCAATAAAGGCAATGTCATTCGTGCCACCAGGCCGAAAACCCTCACTGACGGTAGCGTATACCAGACCATCGTCGTTGAACCGGTAGGTAATGTTACCTTTGAAAGTCACTTCGCTATCGTCAATGTTGAATGACACCGGGACCAGCGACGGCGCACCTCCAAACGGCTGTGTCTCCAGATTCTGCGAGCCAATGTCAAACTGATACCAGCGAGCGCCGACGAGTACCGACCAGGTATCATTTAGTGTCCATTCAGCCTCACCAAAAATGGCTTGCTGGTCCAGTTGGTCGGTTTTGGAACGACCAAAAATAGTGTTCGGATCACCGGGCTCGAATGGTGCAAGCGGCCGGCCGTCTGTGCCAGTGGCGATAACCTGTGACTCAAATGTCTTGTCCTCCTGTGAAATGAAACCGCCGATAAGATACTGCACCGGGCCATCCAGAGCAGATGCAAACCTGAATTCCGTCGTCCATACCTCGCGTTTCTGAGGCTGTGCCGTAACCGCAGGTACCGGAACCCCGAAGAACAGCAAAATCGGTGTGGAATCGAAATTGAATTCAATATCTCTTTCAAACCAGTTGGTGGCTAGCAGAAAACTGCCCCATTCCGTATCGTATTCTCCCTTCAGGCCGTACAGCGTCAAGTCCTCATTCCACTCGGTGGTAGTGAACTGCTGGGTTGTTCTGGTCTGGCCAGCCGGCTGTACAGCGGGGAAACCAACAGCCGCTAAAGCGGTAGAAGATGCTGCGTAGTTAGTTGCGAAAGTGTCCTGCAGAATCGGCATCTGTCGGGAGGTACCGCCCACATCACGATTCTGAACCAGGCCGTAGGCTGTTAGTTTCAGATCCTCGCCGACCAGCCATTGCGCCGCCAACCGTCCTCCCCCTACTTCGTTGTCATTGATATCATTATTGCCCAGCAGCAGGTTATCGATGTAGCCGTCTTCCTGAGTAATCCAGCCTACGGCGCGCACGGCGAAGACGTCCGCGACGATGGGTATATTAATCATTCCGTCGCCTTGCCAGTTAGTGCCGCCATCCTGTGTATCGGATACCCAGCCGCCAAAACTGGCATCCATGCCCGTGGCATCCGGCTGATTGGGAATAAACCGGATCGTGCCGCAAGTCGAGCTCGCTCCATAAAGTGATCCCTGTGGCCCCTTGAGAATTTCGATGCGCTCCAGGTCGTGCATTTCGATATCGGCCTGCCGCCCGCCACCGTCCTGTTTGGTGCGCGCCGTGATGACTGCTTCATCGTAATAAACACCCGTCGTCGAAGTAGCGGTGGAGTTACAACCCCGAATGATATATTCCTTGTCACCGGGGCCAAGATCCTGAAGCTGCAAACTGGGCACCATGGGTGCAAGCTCGGAGAATTCAGTTGCGATGGCATCTTTGATGCCGTCACCGGTGAAAGCCTGGATAGCTGACGGAACTTCCTGAAGTACCTGTTCACCACGTTTTGTTGCGGTAACGATAATCTCTTCGATGGCTGCAGCGCTCAATGACATGCAGTAGGACAACGAAAAAACAAAGAAAAACCATGATTTTACTAGTCGGCAAGACATCAGCGATACCTCCGCTCCAGTATTGGATATATAAACAACACTGCAATATGGGGAAACATGACGGTACTAGTTTGACAATACAGTACGACTGAACATCATGAACACTGAAAAGTAGGGTGCTAGGTCTAGAGACTGCACCAAAGCAAGCCGCGCGCTATGAAGCAGCACAGATCCTCTGGCTCAGCTGTCAGCAATCGCTCAGGTAAGCGCCTCATACAATGTGCCCGTAAGAACGACCAGCAGAATCAGTGGTACTATCCACTTGATCCAGAAAAAATACAGTATGGGCAGAAATCCACTTCGCTGGCCGAAGACCTGGTACAGGGTTTTCTTTTTACCGATACCCCAGGTCAGCGCCAGAAGCCCAAGCGCCCCGCCAAACATGAGCCCTGCTGACCCGAATATCAGGTCGGCAATTGCGACGGTTTCAGGCTTCAGTGTGAACAACAGCAACAATACCGCCTGAACGCCACAGATACCCGTCAGTAACCAGCCTTTTGAAATTCGAATACTTTCCTGATCATCACCAAGGCCACCCATAACAGCCTCGACGACAGCCACGTAAGACAAAAATGTAACCAGCGCCAGAGACGACAGCATCAGGCTGCCGAATAATCTGCCTCCCGGCAGTTCCTTTAACAGATTCGGCAATGTTTCGAACAGCAGTGTGGGACCGGATGTCAGATCCATACCGAAAACCAGCAATGCCGGAATCAGGTACAACGCGGCCAGAAATGCTGCTCCGACATCACTGGCACAGGTCAGTGCCGCCATTCGTGGCAACCGAATGTCGTCCCGAAGATAACTGCCGTAGATCAGCGTAAGCGTCGCGCCAAGCCCGATTGAAAAATAAGCCTGTCCCATTGCTGCAAAAACGTGAGTAAACCGGATTTTGCTGAAGTCAGGCTTCATAAACTCGGCCAGATGGTCGATTGCTCCGGGCATCGAAAGCGTCTTGTATACAAGATAGAAACTGGCGATGAAAAAAAACGGCACAAAGATGGTGCTCAGCAACTCTATGCCGGATCGTATACCGCGCTGGATAACCACTGCGGTCATCAGCAATATCACCAAACCAATCCCGTATTGTAATGGCGCATTCGCCAATCCGGACTGGAACTCGGGAATAACATCCGTATTGAAGCCATTGGTAACAGAGAACCAAGCGCTGAAAAATACATTGGCGATGACTGCCAGATAGTAGCCACCTGCAATGATAAGACAACCGAGTAGCCCGTAACCGACAATACGACCGTAGACAGGACCAAAAGTTACCTTGAAAGCGCCGATGGTACCGGCTCGTGTCTCGCGCGCCAATGCCCATTCAGCCATCAGGGCAGGCAGCGATAGAAAAATGATACAAACGATGAATAGCAGAAGAAAAGCGGCGCCACCATAGCTCCCCATCATATAGGGGAAACGCCAGACGTTACCGATACCAATTGCCAGACCGACAGTTGCCGCCAATGAGGTCAGAAACGAGCCAAATCTTTCCTTGCGGGCCATGGGGAAACTCTCAATGACCGACTAGCGTATCAGGATCCGGGGTGCCTGATTGCCCAGGTGTGAGGCTGATCAACAGCGCACCAGCAATTTACTGTGTCGTGCCAGCACATCAAATAACCGCTCCACATCATCAGAACTATTGTAGAAATGTGTTGAAATGCGGATATTTCTATCTCTGCATGAAGTAATGATTTGTTCCTCGCCGAGCAGATTGACGAGGCGATGCATATTATTGGACTCCAGTGCGATCAGCGGACCATAGGTACCCGGATCTACCGGTGTGCTAACGGTATAGTGTGCCGCCTCTGCACGAGCCAGGATTTCACCCGTCAGGCTCTCAATCCGGCGCTGGATATACTCAAGGCCTATTTCTCTGATAATACCGAGACCAGCACTGGCAGCATAAAAACTCGGAATACACGGCGTCCCCGACTCAAACCGTCGGGCATCAGGGGCCGGCTGGTTATCCCCGATCGCCATGGCATCCACATCAGCCTGTGCAAACCAGCCACTTTGTGTCGGTACCAGCTGTTGCGCCAAAGCCTGTCTCGTATAGAGAAACGCTGTACCGGTAGATCCCAGCAGGTACTTTGTAAAACCACCGGAGAGAAAGTCTACAGCAAGCTGCCCGGCATCAAGCACTCGGGTACCAACTGACTGATAAGCATCCACATAAACCAGAGCTTCATGCTTTCGTGCAATTTTGGCTATCGCCGAAATATCCAGCATTGAACCGTTGCGGTAACAGACATGGGGAATAGAGACCAGCATGGTTCGGTCGTCTATTACCTTTTCAAACTCCTCGAGCAAAATTGTCTTGCCGTCTGCTGTAGCAGGAACACGAACTATATCGGCTCCTCGCTGTTTCTGAGCATGCCAGATCTGGGCTGTGGTTGGAAAATCGAAATCAGTCACGATAATCCTGTTACGATCCCCGTCAAACTGAAGGGCACTCACCAAGGCATTCAAGCACTGGCTAAGGGATGAGCCAATGGTAATTTCACTTGATGTCACCCCAAGCAATGCAGCAATCTCACCGCGGACATCTTCATACTTCTTCATCCAGACGGGCCAATACGCCCCGTGCTGCTCGCGATCAGAAAGATACTCGTTGTAGGCATCACGCACATCCTCGGACAGCGCACCATATGAACCGCTATTGAAATAGGTATTGTTGCGTAACGTCGGGAAGCGCTTATCGATTGAGATATGCATTGAGTTTGAATTCCGGCTGATTTTCCTCGCATGTCAGGGTGTTGAAAGGTTTTTTCTATCGTATACCCCGAGACACTCAGCGTTGTAGAATATATTAGGGCAATACGACTATTTTACTTTCAGTACGAACATTCGGATCAGCCGGTGAGCAGCAAAGAAACTCAACATCGAATCAAGCAAAGCGCTATCACCCTGTTTAACAAACGGGGCACCGGCAGAGTATCGACGAATCTAATTGCCGAGTATAGCGACATTAGCAAGGGCAATCTTTATTATCACTTCAAGAACAAACAGGAGATAATCCAGGCGATTCATGCGGATATCGTCACCGAAATGAATGCCGGGTGGTATAAGGATGAACAGCAGCCAACTGTCACCCATATGGCAGAAATGTTCCTTCGCCAACTCGACCTGATTTGGCGCTACCGATTTTTGTACCGGGAGATGATCACGCTGGCCAGAAATGATTCGGTACTTCGGGAGCATATGCGTCAGAATCGCGAGAAACGCATCGAAGCTGTGATCGAGTTCTTCGAAAAACTTGTAGACTCGAATGTTCTAAACATGCCTCGCAGCAAACAAAGCCTCAGGTATCTCGTGATTATGACGTGGATTTTCAGTGACAACTGGCTCAATTTTATCGAGCTGCGAGGCCGCGATGAAGATAATGTGATACAAATGGGCTATGACTTCATTATAGAGATGCTCTACCCATACCTCACTGACTCGGCGAGACAGGAAATTCATTCCAGTTATTCAGTTTTGCAGGCCAATGAAAACGTGTCCCCCCGTATGACGGGCTGAATCCACAGCGTACAACCTGACAACTGAATCAAACGCCGGCAAGGAAAATCATGCGAGAAATGAACCCACCCCTTCCAGCAACTGGTCGATTTCATTCTCATTGTTAAAATAGTGAACACTGACTCGTATGCCGCCTGCTTTTGATGTATAGCGTTGCGCAACATATATTTTTCTATCCAGCAGGTGATCGAGACAGGCTGTATCTCTCGACCGGCTCTCGAACGAAAACGAAATGATCCCGGCACGTCGATCACGATCAAACGGTGTTTCAAGGTGTACATCCAATCGCTTCAGACCCTCAATCAGACGATCACCCAGATTCCAGATGTGTTCCGCCGCTGCTTCTATGCCATATTCATTGACAACCTCCAGGCTCTTTCCCAGTGCGATGGCTCCGGGGTAATTGCTGGTTCCATTCAGCTCGAAACGCTTCGCTGAACGAATGAATTCGTATTGCCTGTCCGGAGTGATGCCCGGTGTTGTGAAGTAGTTTCCCCAGCCCCCTTCAGGTGGCTCAAGCCCGAGGTAACCCCAGCTCCCAGGCTCCAGTTCATTCAGTACGCGGTCAGACAGATAGGTAAACCCTGTACCCATAGGCGCATTCAACCACTTGTGACCACCGGCAATGAGAAAATCGATACCATCCAGATCAAATGGCACGGCTCCTGCCTGCTGAATTCCATCTACAATCAACCATGCACCCATAGAAGCTGCCAGTTCGGCCAACCCGGAAAGGTCGATGCGATAACCATTGCTCCATTGTGTCGAGCTGACAACAATCGCCCTGGTCCTGGATGAGGCCTGTTTGCTGAACGCATCAACATCGGCAACACCATCCTGATGCTTGACAAAGACAGGCTTGACATCCGCATACCCGGCCATCTTGACGAACGGGATGGCCACCTGGAGAAATTCCAGATCACACATCAGCACCTCATCGCCGGGATTCCATGGAATCGACTGCGCCGCAATATTTAACCCGTGGGTGGTACTTTCAACCAGGGCAATATTCCGGTTATCGGTTCCAAGCAGCTTGGAAACCTGGGGTATTGCATCACTTCGCAGTTGATCCATCCAAATGTGATGCTCGGTCGCATCACGGGCGCTCATGTGGATCAACTCTGCGGTAAATTCACTCACAGCCTGCCCTGCGCGGTCAGGAAGCAAACTGACGCAAGCTGCATCAAGAAACACACGGTCACACAAACCGGGAAATTCGCTTCTGGCTTTATCTAGTTTAGTCATCGTATGGGCTCATCCAGCGACCGGGCAGGCCGCAATATCCTGTGGTAATAACAGATTACTAGTGTGCAGGATCACAGAAAATCCGTACAGCCTGAAATTAGGACGCAAAGGCTAAGCTTGCGAGGCAAGAATCCCAATCCTTCTGTTTTTAATCTAATTGGAGCAATTGTTCCGGGGTATCAATATCGAGAGTTGCAGCAGGCATTTCCACAGCAGACACTGCTTTCGCAGCAAGAATAATCTGCTTGGCGCCACCCTCGCCCCTCAGGTCACGCAGTTCAGGCCAGTATGATGGCGGGAAGATGGCCGGTACACCGAGACTACTCGCATACCGGGCTGCGGCTATTTCCCCGGGTACGCGCCGCCAGACCGAGGTCAATCTGCCCAGATCGGCTGTGGTGATGGCAGGCTGATCACACAGCATCAATAACACTCCCGCACTGTATTCCGGGACCTCTGCCATACCGGTTCGGATCGATGCAGCCATCCCTTCCCGCCATTGGCGATTCCGTACAGTCCGGACCGGCAGGTTATCCAGTATCGGCGCCAACGCGTCATGGTTTGCCCCTGCCACGACTACCACACCGGCAGCGCACTGACTCGCCGCACGGCGTACAGCAAGCGCAATCATCGTCTCACCACCAAAATCGGCTACCTGCTTCGGGCTACCGAAACGTGTCGAAGCACCTGCTGCAAGGATAATTCCTGTTATCGGCAGG
>JAJRUG010000046.1 GCA_024277915.1 Gammaproteobacteria bacterium | reverse complement strand
GGTAGCAGCGAGGCGGACAACAGCGCCGTTTCTGCGGGGGCGGTGTATGTGTTCAGCCGCGATGGTGCGGGCATATGGACGCAGGCTGCTTACCTGAAGGCCTCTAATGTCGAGGCGGGTGATCAGTTTGGCCGGTCCGTGGCGTTGTCGGGCGATACGCTGGTGGTCGGGGCGAATGGCGAAGACAGCGACGGTAGCAGCGAGGCGGACAACAGCGCCCTTAGTGCAGGCGCGGTGTATGTGTTCAGCCGCGATGGTGCGGGGGTATGGACTCAGGCTGCGTACCTGAAAGCGGCCAATGCCGGGACTGGAGATCAGTTTGGTACTTCCGTGTCGCTATCGGGCGACACGCTGGCGGTTGGGGCGAATGGCGAAGCCAGCGATGGCAGTGGCGAAGCGGACAACAGTGCATCATTTGCGGGCGCGGTGTATGTGCTCACCCGCGACGGTGCGGGTGTGTGGACGCAGGCTGCGTACCTGAAGGGCTCAAATGCAGAGGCGGGTGATCAGTTTGGCCGGTCCGTGTCGCTATCGAGCGACAGGCTGGCGGTTGGAGCGCTTAGCGAAGACAGCGATGGAAGCAGCGGGGCGGACAACAGTGCCAGCGCTGCAGGTGTGGTGTATGTGTTCAGCCGCGATGGTGCGGGCATGTGGATGCAGGAGGCGTACCTGAAGGCCTCTAATGTCGATGCCTTTGATCAGTTTGGCATCTCCGTGTCGCTATCGGGCGACACGCTGGCGGTCGGGGCGAATGGCGAAGACAGCAATGGCAGCAGCGCGGCGGACAACAGTGCTCTTGGTGCCGGCGCGGTGTATGTGTTCAGCCGCGATGGTGCGGGGGTATGGACGCAGGCTGCGTACCTGAAGGCCTCAAATACTGAGGCTAGTGATCAGTTTGGCGCCTCTGTGGGGCTGTCGGGCGACACGCTGGTGGTCGGGGCGAATGGTGAAGCCAGCAATGGCAGCGGCGCGGCGGACAACAGTGCCGGTAGTGCCGGCGCTGTCTATGTGCTCACCCGCGCCGGTGCGGGAGTGTGGACGCAGGCTGCGTACCTGAAGGCCGCCAATGCCGGGACGAATGATCAGTTTGGTTTCTTAGTGGCGTTGTCGGGCGACACGCTGGCGGTCGGGGCGCTGGGCGAAGCCAGTGATGGCAGTAGCGAAGCGGACAACAGTGCCGGTGATGCGGGCGCGGTGTATGTCTGGGATTAAGATGGCATGTAAGGGGGAGAGGTGCCGGTGTTCACTTATTCACTTATTCACTTAATCGCTATACAAAAATATCTGGGCCAGGGACTCAGTCAGGATAGGAAATGGCTTGCCAGAGGCAGACCCGGAAAGAATCAGGGTTGAAAATGTATCCGGCTCCTTTATGAAAGCCGCGATCTCGACTGCCTTCTTGATTAGAGGCAAGAGTAGTGCTTAAATGACCGTTGCAACGGTCTTTATATACCTTTATGATTCTTGTAACGGTCATTTTAGGAGCACGTCTTGCCCAGGAAACCCCGCACCTACTCACATCTGACGCAACAGGCACTGCTTCTTATCGGCAAGCAAATCAAGCTCGCGCGCAAATCACGTCGCATGCCAGAGCGGGAACTTGCAGCCCGGGCCGGCATGGCGCGCAGTACACTGCAGCGTATCGAGAAGGGCGATCCTTTGGTTGAAATCGGCCTGGTTTTCGAAGCGGCGACGCTCGCGGGAGTTTCGCTATTTCATCCGGAAACCTCCAGGCTGGCACCACAAATTGCACACTTGGACGATAAGCTCGCGCTGCTGCCCAAATCGATCCGCGCCCCACGCAAGGATGTTCGCGATGACTTTTAACAAGGGTCGGCCACGAGAAGCCTATGTCTGGATCTGGTTGCCCGATGAAATAGAGCCGGTCGTGGCTGGCCGGATAGAAATGATCGGCAGCAGCTACGTATTCAACTATGGACGTTCCTATCTGCAGCGCCGAAACTCGCTACCAATTTTCACACCGGAGTTACCCTTGCGGGCAGGTGCGATTGAGCCCGAACCACCACTATTGATGGCCAATTGTTTGCGCGACGCCGCTCCTGATGCATGGGGCCGTCGGGTGATTGCAAACCGCCTGACCGGATTGCAAAGTGATGTCGTGCATTACGCTGAGCTCGATGAGTTGACGTTCATGCTTGAGTCGGGGTCCGATCGCGTTGGAGCCCTTGATTTTCAACGATCGGCAACAGGTTACGAACCGAGGGCTGCAGAAAATACCTCGCTCAACGAGCTACTCGATTCCGCCGAGCGTGTCGAACAGGGCTTGCCGCTTGCACCTGAATTGGCTCTGGCACTGCAACATGGCACGGCAATAGGCGGAGCCCGCCCCAAAGCACTGATTCAAACTGAAGGTACCAAATACGTCGCGAAGTTTTCTTCGTCTGCTGACATCTACAACATGGTGAAAGCCGAGTTTGTCGCTATGACACTTGCTGAACTGGCCGGCCTGAAAGTCGCCCGAGTTCAGCTGACAACGGCCATGCAAAAAGATGTCTTGCTGGTCGAGCGGTTTGACCGTACCGGAACTGACAGCGGATGGGTGCGTCACGCCATGGTTTCGTCGCTCACGATCTTCGGCCTGGACGAATTGATGGCTGCCCACGCCAGCTACCAGAATCTTGCTGATTCGATCCGGCTTCGATTTACCGATGCCGGGTCTACCTTGCGTGAGCTCTTTAGTCGTCTGACATTTAATATTCTGGTTGGAAATACCGATGATCACGCGCGTAATCATGCCGCTTTCTGGGATGGTGAAAGCCTCACGCTAACGCCAGCGTATGATATCTGCCCGCAAACGCGAACTGGTCGTGAAGCTTCTCAGGGAATGCTGATCTTCAACGATCTGCGACGGAGCCAACTGTCTGTCTGCCTGGAAGCGGCGCATGTGTTTTTATTGCACGAGGATGATGCGGCGGAGATCATCGCGAATCAGGTGACCTGCATCCGGGAGCACTGGGATACGGTGTGTCGCTCGGGAGGCATCACAGAGGCGGGCAAGGCATTCCTGTGGCGTCTCCAATTTCTCAACCCTTTTGCATTTGAAGGCGTCGAAGAGCGGCTGAAAAGTGCGTTAGCTGGACTTCATTGACCGGAAAGTCTTCTGTACACTCCTGCTGTTTGTAACAGAGCCAGTTGCTCTATCCTGAGCGGAGCAACCTGCCTGATTTCCTTGACGCATAATGTATTGTGGAGGCACTGGCCTATATATAGCTATTCGACTCAATTTTCTGTTCGAGTAATCGATGGTGTTTGGCTGCTGTTCGGGTGCATTGCTTGCACGACTTGCTCCAGCTCAAGCCCTGAGCTGACCCGCGGTAATAACAGAAACAATCCGGCAGCTGTCAAAAAGGGTATGGCAATAAATGTACTAAGCATCAGGTCCCAGCCCAACCAGTCTTCCGCTACTCGTGTCGTCACGATAGGAAAAACGATGAATCCTGCATCTATTCCACTTGACGCGATGAGCGTGGAGGCGGTTGCCCTGATAGATGCAGGAAAACTTTCGTTAATCAAGGTTCCAAAGACGGTGAGCACACCCAAAAGGAACAGACTCATCACCGAATAACAAACCATCACAGCCATGTAGCCATCCGCCCACCAGACCAGCGTAAGCAGAGCAACAGTCCCGCACACTATCCCAGCCACGAAAGTATCCCGTCGTGGAAGCATGAACTCGCCGATCACCGATACGAGGATAAAACCTGCAATCGACACCCCCCAGCCAACCGCGATAACCGTGCTGGCCTCGGTTGGTGCAAGCTGTTTAACTTGTTCGAGGTATGGCTTCCAGAAAAAGAAGGAGCCCGCGACAGCCCCTCCATACATGAACGCCGCTGCAGTACAAATCACCGCTATCCGTTGATATTTCATCCCGTATAGTTCGCAAATCCGCTCCCGGATACCGGATTTTGCGGTGGCGCTGGTGGCCAAATCCGGGAGCTGTTGAGATTTTGCTGTTTTACCGAGCATTCGCCATAGAATGAGGCCGGGTGGAATGATCAGCACTGCACAGGCAAACCCCCACCGCCAGTCAAAAGGATCAATCACAAAGACAGCAATAGCGCCGGCAATTCCGGCTCCGATCGGAGAACCGGCTTGCAAGAAGCCGGTCAGAATGCCTCGATACCGAGCCGGAGCCACCTCTGTCACAATGGTCGTCTTGATCGGTGACATGGCGCTGATGAAGCCGTGTGCGAGGGAACGCAGGATGGTCATCACCAGCAATGACGGAGCGAGACTTTGCAAACCAACAAAGATACCAGACCCAATGATCGTCACACCGAACATTCGTTTGCGCCCGATGACATCCGCCAGTGTGCCGCAAATAATCGATACCAGAATACCGATCGCAGCTGACACACTGATTACGACACCGAGTGTTTTTTGTGTGACACCGAAATCGTGGGCTATCGAAGAGTTGACATAGAAATACAGGCCTTCGGTAACCCGTACAAGACTGTACCCACCCAGACAGATCAGAAAGACTTTGAGTGAATTTCCCTGAATCCGGCACCACAGTGATGCTGGACCGAGTTGGCCGATCACAACATTCTGCAGTGGCCGGCGTTTAGTCACCAATCTGCATGCAGATCAGCATGCGTCCTGTATTGAGAACCACCCTGACATCCTAGAACTCCATGACGACTTTAGCGCCGAACTGACGTCTTACCGGTGGCGTCACCGTCACGCCCTGAGGACCGGTAAATCCGAACAGCGAATCCGTGGAAAAATCCGACCAACGTGCTGCGGCCGTGTAATTGTCCTCATCAAACAGGTTCGTAACAAACAGCTCGATCCGCAGATTATTCCTCTCGAGCCCGCCTCTCAGGTTGGCAAGCCAATACTTGCCAACCCACGCGAAATTGGTTTCCTCAGCGTACATCTTGCCCACGTAGTTTGCATCAATGCGAGTGAAATATTTCCATTCCCCAGACAGATGATCGGTAAACGTCAGCGCCACGGAACCACTCCAGTCCGGATAACGAGGTGACTTATTCCCGGCACAGTTTTTGGTCGGATCGGGAAAAAACGATGAGAAGCCGCAGACGAAGCTCTGGTACTCGGAATCCGCCCAGTTCGCACTCAGGAACCCGCTCAATTTTTCTGTGATCACGAAGTTACTCTCGAACTCGATTCCCCATAGATCAGCATCGCCAGAGTTAGTTTGAAAATTGGCAATATAGGGCTCACCAGTGTCTCGAATGATCGCTACTGCCTGGCGCGTCTTCAGGTTGGTCCATTCCATGAAATAACCAACTGCCGAAAAGAAAAGACGGCCATCCAGCAGCTCCTGCTTCCAACCCAGCTCGTAATTGGTGAGTTCCTCTTCGTCATTGAACAGATTCGCGGAACCGATCTGATCAGCGATCAGCTGAAGCTCATTTTCACTCAGACCCGTCGCATCCGTGTTGAAAAATCCGGGCAAGTTGCCTTCCGCGTAGGTGAACCACACAGTCGTCCCTTCGCGTAGATTCCAGGATGCGGTAACCCGCGGCAGGAAGCTGTCAAAACTATTGGAAAAATCTACTGCCGGTGTTTCCGGATCATCCTGAGTCACTTCATCCGTCTGCCAGCGCCACTCGAAATCCAGCGTCACATTTTCGATGATATCGTATGCCAGGGCCCCGAAGATGCCGAAAGTTTCTGCACCTTCCGTGGGAATCGACCCACTGAAAAGAACGATTGGACCCGTCAAGCCGAATACAGACAACCCGCCGTCGTATGCCCAGATAGCCTGGCCGCCGTTGCCTTGCCGCGTGAATTCCGCATCGAAATAGTTGACACCGATCGACCAGCGGAAACGTTGCTCCTGGCCCGAAGTCAGGCGCAGTTCCTGGGTGAAATCTTCATAGGACTGGGGATCCTGGGACATCCAGTTTTCTGCTGGCGTGAACTCAAAGTCCCGTATCCAGTTTGTATCGGTTTCGTTGTAGCCGGTAATGGAGGAAATGACGGCGCCGGCCAGCGGGCCACCCTCGATTTCCCAGTCCGCCAGCAGAGCCAAGCGCAGACTCTCCCGCTCGAGTCCAACCCGGCTAATGCTGGGCACACCCCCAACCTTCTGACGTTCCTGGCCGGAAAAAGTATCGATGCCGGTAGCAGAAGTAAACTGGCTGACAAGGAACGAGTCGAGCAAGGTATTCGAGCGGGTAAAAGTATCCAGATTCACCTGCGGGAGCTCTCCGCAGAAGAAGTCGGTTACGGTGCCGTCATCCACTGTCGCGCCACTGCTGAAGCAGTTGTGCAGATTGGGGCCAGCCCCCCGGTTGGACGCGGCGCCCCCAAGGAAAATGGCGCTGGGCGGACCGTCACTGTCCTCGGAGTAGAAGCCTTTGAGCCTCAGCTCCAGGTTGCCGACAGGCGAAAAAAGCAGCTCACCCTGAAGCGCGATCGTCTCTTCTTCACCAAGATCACCACCGTCAGCATTGCTGGTGTACTGTCCGTCGGTTCCGTATCCACGCAGAGTTACACGGTAGGCCAGCTTGTCTTCGATGATCGGCCCCTCCGCAGATGCCGAAACATCGTAGGTTGTATCCTGAGCGAGCGTCGCACTGACCCGCCCCTGAAATTCGTCACCCGGCTTTCTGGTCACATAATTGACAGCACCGGCAAAGGTGCTACGCCCGAATACGGCAGACTGGGGGCCTTTGATGATCTCCACCCGTTCGATGTTCTCGAAGCCAATGCTGCCCACACCGGTAGGAATATAAACACCGTCGATGAATGCCGTACCTAATTGCTGGGAGGGTGCGGACTGGTTGGTATCCATGCCACGAAAGCGTATCGCCGTATTATAACGGCCGGGAATCTGCCCGGCCTGCTCGTGAAATTGAAAGCCAGGTGTCCGTGTTGAGAGGTCGGCCAGACCAATGGCACCGCTGCGATCCAGCTCATCGGCACGCCAGGAGGTAAGGGCGACCGGAATATCCAGCAGCGTTTCTTCTCGTTTACGTGAGGTCACAATGATTTCTTCTATCTCCAGTGCATCTTGCACCGTCACTTCCTGTGCTGCGGCGTTTCCCGCACCACCGCCCGC
>JAJRUG010000045.1 GCA_024277915.1 Gammaproteobacteria bacterium | reverse complement strand
CCGTTCAGGTTAATCTGATACTCGGTCATCGCTTCCTCCTGTAGTTGGCTTCTTGTGCGAAACCAAATCTATCGGAAAAGCGATGGCCGTTTCTATCTGACGGCGTTAGAATTTACAGCAGTATAGGGACTCAACCTCCTACGC
Source organism: Gammaproteobacteria bacterium (assembly GCA_024277915.1). Lineage (GTDB taxonomy): Bacteria > Pseudomonadota > Gammaproteobacteria > Steroidobacterales > JAJRUG01. Next base: position 5,024 of record JAJRUG010000045.1, on the reverse strand, counting down.
CAGAAGACAGCATTATATTAATCAACGGCTCTTTCTAATAGAATACTGTTCTGACGCCAAGCAGTTCGATTCTAGTATCTAGGAAAGGAAAGATGGCCGACCCTCTAACGGATCAGCTGGAAGAAAAGATTGCCCAGGCAAGTCAAAGCTATTATCGGCTTGTCCTACTGATTGGGCGCTCTGGCGCCGGTAAAACCAGGGTATTACAAAGCGCAGCGAAGAAATCCGGCACAAAGCCAGTAAACGTCAATCTCAAGTTATCGCAGAAGATGTTGGACATGTCCGAGCGCGAAAGACAGCTGCATTTGCCGCAGTTATTGGGAGATATGATTGATTCTATTAACGGCGATGTAGTTTTTCTGGACAACATCGAGCTGCTGTTTGATGAAAAACTCAAGACAGATCCGTTGCGATTGTTAAAGGGGCTATCGAGAAACAGGACGATTGTGGCTGCTTGGAATGGTGAGGAAGATGATGGTTATATTACTTATGCAGATTCGGGTCATCCGGAATACCGTCGATACCCCGCTGATGATGTAATACTCATCTGTCTGAAGTAAATGATATGAATGGAAATGAAATAATCGAAACGCAACCAGAAATCATTGGAGAGGGCCAGCGATGAAATATAAAGACCTGATCAAGTTTGAACCCATCGAGTCTGTTATCGAGTTGCGTGCGGCTGATAAAACGACGGCAGCAGAAAAGCTAGTGCGCAGCTATGTGGTATCCGATCAGATGGCGGAAAAACTGACTTCTCTTGTTTTACCGCAGCTGCAGTTCGACAGGCCGGCCGATAACAAGGGCTTGTTGATTGTAGGCAACTATGGCACGGGTAAGTCCCATCTTATGGCCGTCATTTCCAGCATCGCAGAGAATGCAGATATGGTTGACCAACTCCACAATGATGCTGTTATTCAGGAAGCAAGCGCCGTTGCCGGCAAGTTCAAGGTGGTGCGTACTGAGATCGGTGCTACGACCATGCCGTTGCGTGAGATCATCACCGGTTCGCTTGAGGAATACCTTGCCACTCTGAACATCAAATTTTCTTTCCCGGACGCTGACGAGGTGGCCAGCAGCAAGCGCGCCTTTGAGGACATGATGGCAGCCTTCCAGCAGGAATATCCGGACCAGGGCCTCCTATTGGTTGTGGATGAGCTGCTGGACTACCTTCGTACCCGCAAGGATCAGGAGCTTATCCTTGATCTCAATTTTCTGCGCGAGGTGGGGGAGGTATGCAAGGATCTGCGTTTTCGCTTTATCGCAGGAATACAGGAAGCGATCTTCGACAGTCCCCGTTTTAATTTCGCTGCCGACAGCATCCGTCGTGTAAAGGATCGTTTCGAGCAGGTACTTATCGTGCGCGAAGACGTCAAATTTGTAGTCGCTGAGCGTCTGCTGAAGAAAACCGGCGAGCAGCAATCCAGGATTCGCGAATATCTCATACCGTTCGCCAAGTTCTACGGTCATATGAACGAGCGGATGGACGAATTCGTTCGCCTCTTCCCAGTTCACCCCGACTATATAGATACTTTCGAGCGGGTTACGGCGGTGGAGAAGCGTGAGGTGCTGAAAACCCTGTCGAGGGCCATGAAGAAGATTCTCGAGCAGGATGTGCCGGCAGAAGCTCCGGGCCTCATTGCCTACGACAGTTACTGGCCGACTTTAAGCGAGAATCCTTCGTTCAAGTCCGACAAGGACATCGGCCCGGTAATCGAATGCAGCAAGGTGCTCGAATCCCGAATCAATCAGGCATTCACCAGGCCGGCATACAAGCCCATGGCGTTGCGCATCATTCACGCACTCTCAGTTCACCGGCTGACGACCGGAGACATCTACGCGCCCCTGGGCGCCACGGCCGTGGAGCTACGGGACGCGCTCTGTCTCTACCAGCCCGGCATCGAGGAGCTGGGCGGGGAGCCCGCCGACGATCTCCTCTCTCTGGTGGAAACGGTCCTGCGTGAGATACATAAGACGGTCAGCGGTCAGTTCATCTCATCCAATAAGGATAACCGGCAGTATTACCTCGATCTCAAGAAGATCGATGACTTCGATGCGCTCATCGAAAAGCGCGCCGAAAGCCTCGATACTGTTCAGCAAAACCGGTACTATTTTGAAGCCTTGAAAAGGGTGATGGAATGTACAGACGATACATATGTCACCGGCTACAAGATCTGGCAGCATGAGCTGGAATGGCTGGATCGCAAGGCAGCAAGACTCGGCTACCTGTTTTTCGGCTCTCCCAATGAGCGCTCGACAGCCGTACCGCCGCGCGATTTCTATCTATATTTCATACAGCCGTTTGACCCACCCGGTTTCAGGGACGAGAAAAGAGCTGATGAACTCTTCTTGCGCCTGGTCAACATAGATGATGTATTCAGGTCTACCCTTGCCAATTATGCTGCCGCATTGGACCTTGCCTCAACATCGAGTGGCCACGCTAAAGCTACCTACGAAGCCAAATCTTCCGATTTTTTAAAGAAACTGGTGGAATGGTTGCAAGAGCATATGAGCGATGCCTTTGAGGTGACCTATCAGGGACAGACCAGATCGCTTATGGAATGGGCCAAAGGTAAATCCATACGTGAACTTTCCGGGCTTGCCTCTCATGAGCGTATCAACTTCCGAGACCTCATCAACGCCATTGCAGCTGTCGTGTTTTCCGGGCATTTTCAGGATCAAGCGCCCGAATATCCCACATTTTCAGTATTAATAACCGGTCAGAACCGTGAACAGGCAGCTGAGGACGCCTTGCGGGTAATCGCAGGGCAGACTCATACCAAACAGGCAACCGCCGTGCTTGATGCCCTGGAGTTGCTCGATGGTGATCAGCTCGATCCGGCCGGCTCCAGGTATGCCAAGTATATTCTCGGGCTTCTGAATGACAAGGGCCGTGGCCAGGTGGTCAACCGCTCTGAGATAATCAAGGAGGTTTATGGCGTAGATTACTTCGCGCCGGAGAAAGGCTTCCGTCTGGAGCCGGAATGGGTTGTCGTAATCCTGGCTGCCCTGGTTTACTCAGGCGATTTAGTGCTATCTATTCCCGGCAAGAAGTTTGATGCTACAGGAGTTCAGCAGTTGGCAGCAACGTCCATTGATGAGCTGGTGAATTTCAAGCATGTCGAACAGCCCAAGGAATGGAATCTGCCTGCTTTAAAGCAGCTCTTCGAGCTGCTCGGGCTTGCTCCGGGGATGGTACAACGTATAACCCAGGGCAAAGAGGCACCGGTCCAGGAGCTGCAGGCGGCTGTTTCTGGGAAAGTGGATGAACTGGTAATGGCCGGGCAGAGCCTGGATGGTAGCCTGTCTTTCTGGGGTGAGAGTTTGCTCGACGAGGGGGAAATATCCAGGCTGCGGGATCAGCTTAACCAGACAAAGGTCTTTCTGGAAAGCCTTCAGGCTTATTCAACGCCCGGCAAGCTCAAGAACTTCTGCTACGACACACAGGAAGTAAAGAGTCATCAAAACGGCTTCACCGCCCTGACAGAAATAAAGTCTCTGAAAGAGTTCGCGGGCGATCTTGGCCAGTTGGCCTCTTGGCTTTCCACGGCTGAGGCGGCACTGCCTTCAGACTATGATTGGGTGAAAGGGATGAAGGAAAAGCGTCAAGCGGTGCTGGAGCAGGCCAAGAAGGCCGCCGAGCGCACATCCAAAGATTTCCGCCAGAAGACGCTAAAGGAATTGACCGGTCTGAAGAAAGCATATATACAGGAATATCTTGATATGCACATTCGGGCTCGGCTGGGCGTGAATGATGATAAGCGCAAAGCAGAACTGACGAAAGACGAGCGCCTGGAGGCACTCAATAAGCTTTCTTCCATCGAATTGATGCCGCGTCAACATCTGGTCGATTTCCAAAACAATCTGGCCGGTCTCAAAAGCTGCTTCAATCTCACCGAGCAGGACCTTGACGTAACACCGGTCTGCCCGCATTGCGAATTTCGTCCTGCGACGGAGCCAAATGCCCCATCTGCGGAATTGATACTTGATCAGCTCGACGAGAAACTGGATGAGTTACTTGAAGACTGGACCAAAACGCTACTGGATAACCTTGAGGATCCAACCGTCAGCAGGAATCTGGATTTATTACAACCCGAGCGCAGGAAGCCGGTAGATGCATTTATCAAGGAACGGAAACTGCCTGACAAGCTCAGTCAGGATTTTATCCAGGCAATACAGGAAGTGCTCTCTGGCCTGACAAAGGTAGTGGTGAAGGCTGATGATCTGCGCGAAGCGCTTCTTAAGGGCGGTTCGCCGGCAACGCCCGTGGAGATGAAGAAGCGCTTTGATGAATATCTCAACGAGCTTACTAAGGGTCATGAGCCGGGCAAGGTGCGGATTGTGCTGGAGTGAGAAGCGGTGAATCTCGACGATCTGATGGATTTAGCCCGTGGAGGTGAGTCAGACCGGGTGGAGTTCAAACGCTCCACCGGTCAGCGAACCGCTGCGGCTAAGACTGTTTGCGCCATGCTCAACGGTCTAGGTGGCTTTGTCATTTTCGGGGTGACCGACAATGGCGAAATCATCGGTCAACATGTATCCTCCAGGACACTGGAGGAACTTGCGAACGAGCTTCGCAAGATTGAGCCGCCCGCTTTCCCTGAAATAGAAACAATTAACCTGAAAGAAGGCAAGGCGGTAATCATCATCTCCGTCCCGGGAGGCAGAGGCCCATATACTTTCGACGGCCGTTCCTTTATCCGACGTGGACCGACCACCAGTCAGATGCCCCGCGAGGAGTACGACCGGCGGTTGTTGGAACGGCTGCATGCGGCCCAGCGTTGGGAAAACGAACCGGTCCCTGATGACGTAACCATCGATGATCTGGACGCCGAGGAGATAAAAATTACCTTGGATAATGCCATCCGGCTCGGCCGCCTGGAGCCTACAACCAGGCGGGATACCGAATCCATCCTTCGCGGTCTAGAGCTCATACACGACGGTAAGCTGCTCAACGCTGCCGTTGTGCTTTATGGCAAATCGGACCGCCTCAAGCCCGTCTATCCCCAGTTAGAGATCCGGCT
>JAJRUG010000044.1 GCA_024277915.1 Gammaproteobacteria bacterium | reverse complement strand
CTGCACCATAAATGACTGCTGGAACTTTTCCAGTCCGACGCAGGCGGCGGCTCGCACCTTTCCCTGTGTCTTCCCGGATATCCGCAATCAGGTCATATTCAATTGCCATAACGGCCTCCTGATAACTAAAGAGACGCCAAGCCGCGCGACCTGACCATGGCGTCTTCAAAAGGGCGGCGATAATACCGCGTTTTTCCAGGCAGGTCGATACATTCGACCAGCGGGCTGCTAGTGAGATACCCGGCGAGCGAGCTAGTCGAGATACATGGAGCTCACCGACTCATTCAGGCTGATCCGACGCATTGTCTCGGCCAGCAGCTCCGCGACGCTTAGCTGGCGGATCTTTCCGGTTGCCATTGCTGCCGGGCTCAATGGAATGGTGTCGGTTACCACAATTTCGTCGATTTCCGAGTCATTGATGCGCTCCACCGCAGAACCGGACAGTACCGGATGGGTGATATAGGCCACCACCCGGGTTCCACCCTGCTCTTTCAGGGCGCCGGCCGCCTGGCAGAGTGTGCCTGCCGTATCGATCATGTCATCGATCAGTACGCAGGTTTTGCCCCCGACCTCACCTATAATATTCATCACCTTGGATTCATTGGGCCGCGGACGTCGTTTATCAATAATCGCCAGATCGGCGTCATCCATACGCTTGGCAAGGGCTCTGGCTCGAACCACACCACCGACATCCGGCGAGACGATGACCATATCATCATATTTTTGCCGCCAAAGATCGCCGAGCAGTACCGGCGAGGCATAGACGTTGTCCACCGGGATACTGAAAAAACCCTGAATCTGGTCCGCATGAAGATCGACTGTCAGCACCCGGTCAATGCCGGATATATCGATCATGCCCGCCACCAGACGAGCGGTAATAGGTACCCGGGCAGCACGCGGGCGGCGATCCTGCCGTGCATAGCCGAAGTAGGGCACCACCGCTGTAATCCTGCCCACCGATGCGCGTCGACAGGCGTCGGCCACTACCAGCAACTCCATGAGATTGTCATTCACCGGGGGGCAGGTCGACTGGATAATAAATACATCGCGGCCACGAATGTTTTCCATGATCTCGACATTGATTTCACCATCACTGAACTGCCCTACCTGGATCTTGTTCAGTGGCAATGTGAGATGCCGGGCAATCTTTTTCGCGAATTCCGGGCTGGCATTCCCGGAGAAGATGGCCATATTCGGCAGGACGAGTTCGGAATTAGCGTTCACAATGTTTCCGCGTCAGGTATCAGAAATGGCTGGGGTGGCAGGATTCGAACCTGCGCATGACGGGATCAAAACCCGCTGCCTTACCACTTGGCTACACCCCAATGAATAACAACAACCGCGGCGATATTGTCGGTTGGTGGTTCGGCACTGTCAATCAAACTGTGACGATGGATCAATACAGAGTCCAGTCATCAATAATGACCCGGACTCTTGCCGCATCAGTCTCCATGACGAATTTTCGGGGCATCCAGTAGTCCTCGTAGAGGGCAAAGTGATCATAGGTAAGAACCCAGCCATTCTGCTGCAGCCCGATTAGCGAGCCGCTGTGGTCGAATATTTCCCTGCCCTCATGCCCGGGGTCCAGCAGGCCCAGCATCCAGTATCTGACACTGGATGCCGGAAATGACCAGCCCAGCTGCTGCTCCAGGAACTGCTCGGCTGCATCTGGCCCCGAAAAGCTTCGCTTGATGGTGCCGTTTTTATCCGTCACAGTCAGCTGGTCGGGTTCGAATCGAATCTCGAATGCCCCCGCCCCGAATGGGCCACTGAGCTGAATGCGTGAACCATCAGGCGACTGATACCAGTGCATGCTGCCCTGCTCTCCACCAGATTCAGACCTCACCGCGATACGCCCCCTGACATCCCATCTCTCAAGCTGTACAAGGCGATCACGGCGATCACTCCACTGTGCTCTGGTATGGGGGCTCTCGATACCGGGCTCCGGTCTTTGCAAAGCGCAGCCGGAAAGCACCATTGCCAACAGCAGCAGCGTGACCCGGTTCAATTCAGATACCTGTCCATGGTCTCGTTCAACGGCCGGCTGTCAGGATTGGCCTTAAGGGACTCATTCCAGATCTCACTTGCCTGATCCGGGTCGCCAAGCGACCACAGAACCTCACCAAGGTGCGCAGCGATCTCCGGATCGACGAGCAGCTTGTATGCCTGCTCCAGCATGAATCGGGCTTTTTCAGCTTCACCGCGCTTGAATAGTGACCAGGCCATGCTATCCATAATTGCCGGATTGGAAGGCGCCAGCTCATAGGCCCGCCGAATATACCGGTATCCGGCCCGATGTCGCCGGGTCCGGTTGGTCAGCGTGTAACCCAATGCATTCAGTGCAATCGCATTGGCAGGTGCATTTGCCACGACATCCTGTAACAGGATGATCGCATCCTGGTAGCGCCCCATAAACTCCAGCGCGGTGGCCTTACCGATCCGGGACGACACCGAGCGTGGTTTATAAACCAGGGCGGCATCAAATTCCTGCAATGCTTCCCCGTATCGGTTTGCCATCAGCAATATCTGGCCACGGATTTCCAGAACGGAAAATGCAAGTTTGGGATGGCTCTCGGCAAACTGATCCAGCCGTAACAATCCCGCATCGGTGTCGCCCATTCGACTATAGGCCTGTGCCGCCTGAATCTGCGCCGGCAGCTGCATGGATCCGGCACCCACACGATTGAAATAGCGAATCGCTGCCTCATCATCGTGCTGCTTGACCGCAATCTGGCCAAGATAAAAAAGACACTCATAGATACTGAAGCCCCTCCTCATGAGCCCAGTAAAATCCCTTCTCGCCGGATTGTAATTTCCAGCATTCAGATTGATCAGTGCCCGGGAAAAGACGATGTCATTCCGTTCGCCAGACTCTCGTACCAACCGCTCAAGCTCGATTGTCGCAAAGCCTTCCCGGCCTGTGGCGGCGAGTAGCCGAATATATTCCAGCCGAACCGGCACCAGCGAGTTCCTTTCTGCCAGCTCTGCCATCAGGTCAAGCCCGGTCTGAACATCACCCGAAGCCACCATGGCCCGCGCGATTAACAGCTCTACCTGAATCGCCTGCTCACCACCAACACCGGCAGACCAGGCCGATTCAAGTGCCAGATCGTATTGGCCAGAGCGAAGCGCAGCGGCAGTCAGGAAAAGATTCAGCCGTTCGGTGTCCAGGCTCTGGTCTATCTCCAGATTCTGGGCGACTACCCGGGCAAACAAAGTGGTCACGCCAACAGCATCTGACTCCTGGCCAAAGGCTTCGACCATTGCCTGGTAGTCATCAACATCCCGATCAGCTACCGGGCCCAGGGCGGTCGAGAGATGTGTGAATGCCAGCGACAACTGACTACGCCGCAAGTACAACACTGCGAGCGTGTAGTGCAGCGCTGAATTTTCCGGATCCAGAACGAGCCATCTCCGGGCACCCTGAAATGCATAGCCATCCAGCCCGTACTCAAGCGCTATTTCTGTCGTGCGCTGTGCCAATGCGGGGTCTTCGCTCATGTTGGCCGCATTTAGAAACTCCCGGGTCGCTGCCATATATTCGCGCCGTACCAGTGAGATCTCTGCCGTCAGCACATGATAGCCGGCATCGGGCGCATACTCGGCGACTGCACTATCCCCCTCGCCTGAGTCCGTTGGTACCAGCCCTGTGCAGGCTGAGAGCGTCATAAGAAATACGGGTAACAAGCAAATTGCTGTACGACCGGCAATAAGCTCACCGGTGCCCGGAAGATTTCTTTTAACACTCATATCGGTCACAGTATCACCATTGAATGTACGAAGAGCTGCGATTTAACCTCATGAATTTTTCCGACTCCATAGCAGCAATTCCGGCTGTTATTCCTGGATCCGTCGTACAGGCCATCAGTGGTGTCGGGGGCGGTTTTATTATTGTACCGCTACTGGCATGGGTAGACTTGAGCCTGGTTCCCGGCCCGGTAGTTTTTGGCAGTATCGCTAGATGGCCAAAGCCGGCCTGGCATTCTTGCAACAGAGCTCAACCAGATCACTAATCTTTGCCGTGCCGACGCACATGACACTATCGGCACCACCCCAGTAAATTTTGACCGTACCGTCCTGCTCCGCGATGGCACCACAAGAAAAAACGACGTTATGCACATAACCTGTCAATTCCCAGGAATCTTCCGGCGACAGAATCCAGTCATCGGCTACACCGATGACCCTGGCGGGGTTAGCCAGATCATGCAGTGCCACACCCAGACGATACACCGCGCCATCCATAGTGGGGAATACGCCGTGGTAGATATTGAGCCAGCCTTCCGGGGTTTTAATCGGTGTTGCACCCGGGCCGATTTTCATCTCGTCCCAATGATAGGTTACAGGCTGAATCACGGGTACAGAATCGCCCCAGTGCACCAGGTCCGTAGACCAGGATAACCAGATGCACCAGGGATTGATTTCCGAGTGAGGCCTGTCCAGCCGTGCGTAACGACCATTGAAGGTTTCCGGGAAAAGCACCACATTGCGCATATCCGCCTGGCTGATCAGTGACACCCTCTCGACAGTTTTGAACTCACAGGTTTTCGCCAGGCCAATACGGACACCGAATCTGGAATAGGCACTATAGGTAATGTAATACTGATCATTGATGAAGCAGATTCTCGGATCCTCGACACCGTACTCTTCGTATGCCGAGAAAGCTCCTTCCGTGGATGGCACCATGAAGGGTTCGGATTCCACCTGGAACCGGTAGCCATCGTCGCTCCAGGCAATCCCGATAATAGACCTTCCATTCCTCAAGTGGGAACGAAACAGCAATACATAGCGCTCCCCGTACCGGGTTGCACCCGCATTGTGAACCGTCTCCACAGCATAGGGCACATCATCTTTTGTCAGGATGGGATTTCCTGCATAACGCTCGACAATCAGTTTAGTGCTCATCAGTTGTTTCCGCTTCAAGAATTTTTCGATATGCCGTGATGTAATCCTGTGCCATACGCGTATGTGAAAATCGTTGCTCGACATCGTTCCGGCAGGCTGATCGGGTGATGGCAGGGATCTCCATTACTGCTTCGGCTGCCTCGTCGATATCTGCAACGATGAAACCGGTTTCTCCGTGCCTGATAATTTCCGGAATCGCCCCACGGCCAAATGCAATCACCGGCGTGCCGCAGGCCATGGATTCCACGAGACTCAAACCAAATGGCTCGTTAAAGTTGATCAGGTGCAGCAATGCGATCGCCCGGCCAAGTAACTCGCCGCGCCGGTCAGGCCCGACGGAGCCCAGATATTCTACCGTTGTGTCGTCCAGATACGGCTCGACTTGGGTCTGAAAGTAGTGCTGATCCTGCACGATGCCGGCAATCACCAGTTTGATGCCGGCCCGCTTCGCCACCCGGATCGCTTCGTGTACGCCTTTGTCCGGATGAATCCGGCCAAAGAATAAAAGATACTGCCCCTCGGCCCCGGAAAAGGGGAATTGCGCAATGTCTATACCATGATGAATGGTCGCGAGATAGTCGAGATCCGGCGACCGGTCCGCTGCGCTGATCGCGACGTAATGACAACGAGCATTGTATTTTTTGTACACGGGCATGATCGATGGTGAAGAAAAGCCATGAATGGTGGTGACGACCGGGGTATCAACCAGACCGGAATAGGTCAGTGGCAGAAAGTCGAAGTGATTGTGAATAAGGTCGAATTCAGCAGCACGCTCGAATACCTCGGAAATATGCAGGCACTCTGCAACCTTGGGATCGACCCGGGAATCCTCCGAGTAAGGAAGCGGACAAACCGAAACCAGCTTGCCGCTGGTGAGCGAATCGCCGCTGGCAAACAGGGTGACATCCAGACCAAGTCGCACCAGCTCTTCCGTGAGCAGGCTGACCACGGATTCCCATGGGCCGTAGTGGCGTGGCGGTGTGCGCCACGAAACGGGACTGAGGACGGCGATACGCATGGTAATACTCGAAACCGGCAATTATTGAAACTGTGATTCGTAATATATGCTTCTGGTGAACCTTGGGGCTATACTCCGTGCCCTCGCGGCCCGGGCCAGCTACCGGGAATCATTGTTAGCCAGATCCTGTTGATACGCAATCGTTAAAATGAGAGTCAGAGAACAGCGCCGGCAACTGGTCAAACGACAGCCAACATTGCTGAATGCCGAGAGTTCGCGTGTCATCACGCGGCCACACATTCCCGGCGACAAAGCCCGGATCAAGGGCCTGATCAATCGCGTCGCCGGGCTGAGTGACGATGACGTGCTCCATCTGCTGGAGACGGTACTCCAGGAGTTCTCCGCCCGGCACCGGAATTTCCGGGAAGCTCTGGAAAGAAACTTCGAGCGGATTGCACAGCATGTACCAAAACGATGTTGTCTGTCGCCTGAGAAACGTCTCCTGCTTGGCGCCTATATGACCTGCGAATACTCGGTAGAATCCGCAGCACTATTCAACCCTTCCATCGTCTCTCACCCCGATCAGGAAGACCTGGAAGAAGGATCCCGGCGATTCATCATGAGTTTCCGGGCAACGGGTGAAGGTCATATCTCTTCGATTGAATTCCGCTGCGGAATCATTGACAAAAACAGCGATATCTTTCTCGATGCCGTCAGTCAGTATGTCGCCACACCGGAAATTCACACAGACCCGCTTTATCACCGCCTCCACTTTCAGCAAAAGCTCGAAGAGGTCGGCGCCCGAGACCGGGTCGTGGCTCATCTTCTGGGGGGGCTGGAAGAAACCTTCACCATTGATCAGCTGAAAACCCGGATCAAGAGCCTCCGATCAACCCGATTTACACGAAAGGACAAGCAGCACGCGATTGATATGGCGTTATGGCTGACCCGGTCAAACTATGAAGTGATCTTCAGCCCGGATCAGCAAATCTCAGAGCGGGTGATTTTCCCGGTAACGGAAAATGAAGCAGGTGGTATCGAGGATGCGCGTTTCGTACGCTTCGTCGATGATGACGGGTCGGTCAACTACTATGCAACGTACACAGCCTACAATGGGTTTGTGATTCTGTCGCAGATTCTCGAGACAACTGATTTTCTGACCTTCAAGATTCATACGCTCAGCGGTAATGCCGTAAAGAACAAGGGCATGGCATTGTTCCCCAGGAAAATCAATGGCCAATACGTGATGTTGTCACGCCAGGATGGGGTCAATAATTACATCATGTTCTCGGACAGCCTCCGCTTCTGGAATGATGCGCAACTGCTGCAGGAACCTGTTCATCCGCTGGAATTTGTTCAGGTCGGTAACTGTGGTTCGCCGGTGGAGACATCCGAGGGGTGGATTGCGCTGTTCCATGGGGTCGGACCGATGCGCAAATACAGTATCTGGGCCGAGCTTCTGGACCTTGACGATCCGACCAGGGTCATCGGCAGGCTCCCTGAGCCGATACTGTCCCCTGACGAGCAGGAGCGGGAAGGGTACGTGCCCAACGTGGTTTATACCTGCGGCAGCATGGTGCATGAGGACACGCTGATTGTCCCCTATGGCATTGCCGATCAAAGGTGCAGAATCGCCACCATCTCGATTCCCGAGCTCCTGTCCCGGTTCAAGGCGCATCGGCTAAGCTGATCAGAATTCCTGAGGCTCCGGCAGATCGTTTGCGAAGGCCTGCTCCCCGGCGCCGTTTGGACCCGTTGTCAAGCCGCGAAGATTATAAATGGCGAGCAGCGAAAGAACGTAAGAGAGCGTTGATTCCGCGCCCCGGTTTTCATTAACGCCGGCAGCGTGGAGTCCGTCACGGCATCCCCCGCCGGTGTGGTCGTAAAGCTTGATTCTTTGATCATTGTTCCCCAGATACCAGCTGAAGCAGGTGGAAGCGAGCTGAACCCATTCGTCATCTCCCGTACATGCATGTGCTTCCGTACAGGCGGCGATCATGGCTGCTGCTTCCAGGGGCTGCTGATCGTATTGAGCCTTGCTGCCCGATCTTGAGTACCAGCCCTGATTGCCGACCGGTGAAAACCAGCCCCCGGAGGGGTCGATCTGGATGTCTCGCAACCACTGGAGAACCCTGAGGCCAAGCGACACCATTTCATCATCATTGGTCGCATGACCGCAGGCCATGAGCGCCTGGGGTAAACGCGCGTTGTCATAGGCCAGCATTTCTTCGTGCCAAAGCCAGTTGTCCGTGGCATATTTCCGGAAGCGCTCCTGAAGCCTGTTGCCCAGCGCTTTGAGGATGCCCAAGGCCCGGTGATCATCTCCGTTTCGATGCAGGTAAGCCTGTATCCCGAGAATGGGGAAGGCAATGGCGCGAGAATCCGAAAAGCTATCCAATGCCGGCAATGCATCCCAAAAGAGCCCGGTGGCAACCGCAACCTGGCCCTGATTGAGCCCATGCCCGGCCACCACGCCCAGGGCCCAGACTGCCCGGCCATGGGCGTCCTCCGAACCGGTCTCTTCAAGCCACTGCCGGTTAAAGGACATGAAATTCCGGAATCTTCCGGTCTCACGATTGAATGCATCATCCAGGAAGCTGAGGTACACGGTAGACAGCTCGGTTAGTGAATCATCCGTTTTATTCAGGCTGTGCGCCCTGATCACGGCAATCAACGCACGTGCGTTATCGTCGACACAGTACCCATGCGCCCGATCCGGAACAGTAAACTTGGCATGCTGCAGCATGCCTGTGCCATCCGTCATCAGCCGGACATGTTCCAAATTAATCTGTGGTAATCGTGGCTCACGCCCGCTAAGCGTTTCGAGAGCCGGCTGTTCCCTGGGCACCTGCACGTGCTGGTCCCTTGCTGCAGCGATAACCTCCAGGTAATGGCGGCCCATTTCCGCCATTACCATGGGTCGGCAATATTCATAGGCGTCAGCACGCATGGCATGACACTCCTCGGGACGCTCCAGAAGTTCATTAATTGTTGTAGCCAGCGCCTGAGGATCCCTGAAGGGAACCAACCGGCCCCGATTATCAGCCAGCATCTCCAGTGCGTGCCAGTAGGGTGTGGAGACCACTGCTTTTCCCGCACCCAGCGCGTAGGCGAGAGTACCCGAAACGATCTGAGCCTCATTGAGATAGGGGGTGACATAGAGATCCGCCGCCCGAATTATTTCCAGCAGATCGGCACGATCAAGGAACCGATCATAGAAGACAATGTGCTCGGCGACGCCCAGATGTTCTGCCCGATGATGCAGGCTCAGGCGGTAATCCTCACCGCTCTCGGCCCTGAGATGCGGATGGGTCGCGCCGACCACGAAATACAATACCTGGGGGTGGGTGCGAATGATATCGGGCAGAGCATCTACCATAAACTCGATGCCCTTGCCCGGTGAGAGCAGACCGAAAGTCAGGATCATGATTTTGTCGTCTGCGACAAATTTGCTCCTGCAGGGATCCTGATTGAGAAAAGGGATATCGGGAATGCCGTGATGGATCAGCCTGATCTTCGCCTCCGGCACTCGATAGGTTTCCCGCAGAAACCTCTTGCCGCGCTCGCTCATCACCACCAGAAACTCGGATAAATGGGCAAGCTCAGTGATGATCCAGTGCTCCAGCGGCGACGGATCACGTAATATTGTATGCAGCGTCGTGATCAGAGGCATTTTCAGGCTTCGTGCGAGTTCGATGATAAAGCTGCCCCGCTGGCCGCCGAATATGCCGTACTCATGTTGCAGGCTGACGGCATCCACACCACTCGTGTTCAGATAATCCGCTGCAACACTGTAATCATTCAATTTGCCCTGCTGAATCTGGAATCGTACCGTCGAAGGGTATTCATAGCCCTCCGGCCGATCATTCATCGCCACGGTGAAACAATCGATGCCCGGATCATTTTCGACAATCGCAGCGGCCAGGTCGGCAGTGAAAGTGGCGATGCCACATTGTCTTGGCAGAAAATTTCCGAGTAAGGCTACTGATCTGACTGATCTCGTCATACTGAAAGACCCAGGCTCTTGCTATCGATCATTCTTCTCACCCTGTATGTTTCTGATTCCCTGATTATTCTGCCACACGCCTCGAAACAAATCCGGGCAATGGTGTCAGCTCGCCTGCTGTCTGCCATGCATGAGCATCTGCCAGCTGTTCGATATCAACACTGCGATCCTCGTTGAGCGGGTGTGAGCTGAAAAACTGTGGCACTGCATCAGCACTACCCTGTTGTGCTTTTTCCAGCTGCTCAAACAATGCACTGGCACCTGCGATGTGCCCATAACGTTGCTCTACTGCCTTTATTGCTTCCTGATCAGCCGCGCGTTCCTGATCACGGCTGAAGCTCAACAACGTGAGCAGGCCGCCCTGACCTAAAGCCTGCCCGCCAATATCGCTGCCGCTGGCACCGGTCACCAACGACCACGCAATCATGAACACAACCCCTCTGCCCAAAGAGGCGATTGGATCACGCTGTTTGATGTGAGCAATTTCGTGCGCCACAACCATCGCCAGCGCATTTTCACTGGGCATCGCCTGAACCAGTCCGCGGTATATAAAGATATGTCCACCCAGCGTTGCGAATGCATTGACTGTTTCTTCATCGATATAGTGCATCTGAAGCGACATATCGGAGGGCAGATCCAGCCAGGTGGACATGTCTTCTGCCAGCGCCTGCAAGTATGCGCTGATCTCTCCTTCCTCATGCTCCAGCTCAGCAACGAATGGCGCAGCGATCTCTTGTTCGTATGAAAATGGCACCAGGGCGATAGACAGATTGGTGGCAAATACCAGAAAAAGGCCAACGATGACCGAGACGAGTACCACACCGCCCAGCAACCACACCAGCTCCTTCAGCGGGTGCTCGTTGCTGGTGTTGATGCCTTCCGGGATTTCGGGATTTTCGTACTGCACGGCAACCGGTGGTCTTAAGCCCGCTCGAATAACTCCGTTGCACGTCCAAACCGTGTTGGCTCAAAGCGGGACCGGGCATCGCGGGTAATGATCGCAGTGCCGTATGCCAAAACCTCGACCGAGCCGACAGTTTTCTCCTCACCTTTGGAAATAGACGCAGTTTCCATTCTCAGATTGATTACCATGCCGGCGCCGAGCTTGCTGGCCTCCTGCTGCATGCGCAGCACAGCTTCGCGACGGGCGCGATCGAGCAGACTTTCATAGGATTTCACCCGGCCGCCGAATAATGCTCGCAGGCCCGCCAGAAATCGCTTGAAGTAGTCCACGGAAATAACGACGCTGCCCATGACCAGCCGTACATCCTGGTCTTGCCCCTGCCCTTGTTCTGGCGGAACCCCGGTCTGAAATACCAGCACTTCACTGCGAAAACGTTTTTCACGTTCCAGGATTGATCGATAGTGCTTGCGTTCCGCATATTGGCCGAAACCATAGCCAAGCGCCATCAGGACCAGGAATGTGACGAACTCAATCATTCCTCGTCCAGCACCACTGCCGTGCCATAGGCAAACAGCTCTGCCGCACCCTGGGCGACGGATGAAGTTGAAAAACGTACATTCAATACCGCGTTTGCGCCAATAGCCCGTGCCTGCTGCTGGAGCCGGTCCAATGCTTCGTCACGTGATTCCTGCAGCAATTCCGTATAGGCCTTGAGCTCACCACCAAAGACATTCTTGAGGCTGGCCAGTATGTCACGACCGATGTGCTTGGCGCGGACGGTACTGCCCTGAACCAGCCCCAGGTGCTTGATGACCTGTCGACCTGGAACGGTTTCGATATTAGTGACCAGCATTTTTGCCTCCTCGTACAATATTCGAGCGTGCTTTGGGTAATAATAACCCACATGAAACAGGCGATTGTCGAAAAATTGCAGCATCTGGTCTCCCGGTCAGGGGAACTGGAAGGATTGCTGTCAGATCCGGAGGTGATCTCGGACCAGAACCGGTTCCGCGATCTCGCCCGTGAGTTCTCGCAGCTGGAGCCAGTGGTCGTGCTGCTCAGGGAGACCGAGCGGGCACAGACAGATTTGCTGGCTGCCAAAGAAATGGTCGAGGGAGATGATGAAGAGCTGAAAGCGCTTGGGCGGGAAGAAGTAGACACCGCCGAACAGCGGCTGGCAGAGATCGAACTTCAGGTGCAGGCCTATCTTGTGCCGAAAGATCCGCATGACGACAATAATATCTATCTCGAAATCCGTGCCGGCACCGGTGGCGACGAAGCCGCGCTATTTGCGGGTGATCTTTTTCGAATGTACCTGCGCTATGTAGAGGCGCAGAAATGGACGCTGGAAATTCTCAGCGAAAGCGAAGGCGATCATGGCGGATTCAAGGAGATTATTTGCCGCATACTGGGGCGTGGCGCTTACTCCCGGCTGAAGTTTGAATCTGGCGCCCACCGGGTGCAGCGGGTCCCCGAAACGGAATCCCAGGGTCGGGTGCATACCTCTGCGTGCACTGTCGCGATACTGCCGGAAATAGAAAATGCCGAGACAGTTGATATCAACCCTGCAGATTTGCGTGTTGATACTTTTCGCGCTTCCGGTGCCGGTGGTCAGCATGTCAACAAAACAGATTCCGCAGTGCGCCTGACCCATATTCCCAGTGGTATCGTTGTGGAGTGTCAGGATGGCCGCTCACAGCACAAAAACAAAGCCAAGGCGCTATCACTTTTGCAAGCCCGCATACTGGATATTGAGCAGCAAAAGATCGACAACGAGCAGGCCGAGCAGCGGCGCAACCTGGTCGGCAGCGGCGACCGGTCGCAACGAATCCGTACCTACAACTTTCCCCAGGGAAGGGTGACCGACCACCGGATTAACCTGACGCTATACAAGCTCGATGACATCCTGGCGGGAAATGTCGACCAACTCATCGATCCGCTGATCAGTGAGCACCAGGCCGATCAGCTTGCGGAGCTGGATAGCTGACTTTTCTCTGCGAATCATGCAGTTACTGCCGTTGATCCACTGAATCAGGCAGCGTCTAATAAGTCTCACCGGGATCTGCTGTATTGCATTGTTGATCAATATCAACTAGTCTACGACTAGTCTATTATGGTCCCAGTGTTATATGCAGAAGCTAGGCGCATACGAAGCGAAAACCCATCTGCCCCAGTTGCTGGTACGCGTTCAGCAGGGTGAGCGGTTTGTCATTACCAAGCACGGAAAACCCGTCGCCGAGCTTGTACCCGTAGGAGATAGTGATGTGGATCTTGCAAGAGACGCCATAGCCAGTCTGCACGCAACGAAAGAAGCACTCAGGCAACGAGGAGTTCGAACCAGTGATTTGCTTGAGGCTGACGAAAGCTTGCGCGATCTCGCCCACAGCGGCCATCGTCGCTAATGCCTTTCGTGCTTGACTGCTCCACGGCCCTGGCCTGGGTCATGCCGGATGAAGCTGATGATCAGGTAAAAACAGTACTGGACAGACTGGCACATGATTCAGCGGTGGTACCAGAACTGTGGTCACTTGAAGTGTGTAACGCGCTACTCGTAGCAACAAGACGAAACCGCATTACCCAACATGAGCAGGAAAGGATTATTTCTGATCTGTGTAACCTGCCCATAGAAACAGATCGCAGAACTCATGAACACGCATTTTCATCAGGCTTGGGATATGCAACAAAATTCGATCTATCGCTATATGATGCTGCTTACATTGAGCTCGCGCTGCGTCGGAACCTGCCACTGGCAACACTGGACAGAAAGCTGATTGCCGCCTGTAAAACAGCCGGTATCGAAACCTTGTAATAAGCTTGTTGATTTGCACCGAAATCTGACCCAGTATTGCACTGAAAACTGATCCGGCAGAATAGTTAGAAACTCAGCGCTTGTTACCATCAGGTAGCAACCAGATGGGTCAATCGTCGATGCAAACAAGTACCGGAATTGGATCAAATTTCAGTACAAATCGACACTATCGTCGCAATCTCAAAGCAATTGCCTGCCTTTCACCACCCCGAAAATCCTTCAATAGATTAACGTGTGCAACGCATATGGCCCGCTTGAATTGCCGCTACCCAAGTCGCGCACTCTCGTTTACATTTCGTTTCCGATGTAAGCGACGGTGGTTCAAACAGTATTGAGTGAAATTGAAGTACAGCCTGCTGAAAAACCAGTCGCATTTTGTAACTATTCGCAAGAACTGCACCCTCAATGACTTTTTGTGTTTTTTCCTGCCCTTGATGTTGGTGTCCCGGCAAAGATTACTGTCGATTACCATGTAGGGTGATAATCCATATATCGGCTGATTGTGACTCCAGAATTTCTTGACGTACACATCAATCGGAGCGGTCAGTATGTTGCTTTGCTCAATAAATACTGCGGCGACAGATGGTGAAATTCCGTAGCACATTGCACCATGTGGCGCTTTGGTAAAACGCCAAAGCACGAAATTGCCACATTCCTTTTCTTTGAGTTTCCGGGCTCGCCCTTCTTCTTGTAAACGTATATACCCGTACTGGTGTACATTTCTGTCAAGTTGCCGAATGGATTCCGGAAATGCATCGAGAAGAAGGAAATCATCCTCCATAATTACAATAGGCTCATCGAGCTCTACACATTTTTTCCACAGTGCCAGGTGACTGGCATAACAACCAATTTCCCCGTCACACATCATTCGGCCGGTATTTCTGAGAAACTGCTCCTCATCGTACCCGTCGAAGTAGCGATCAAGTACATGGCTACCGAATACACCCTGGAAAAACTCAAAATCAAGACCAAACTTATGCAGCTGAGAAGCAGCGCTAGCCCTCCTCGCGTGGGAGGTGGGAAGACTGATTACAAAAATTTTCATTTTCTGATCGAATGCACCAAACAGACAGATAGCTGTTATGGAGAAACAAATGCTCCGATGAGTATCTCAGACTGGTATTAGACGTACTGGAAGCAGAAATCTGTCAACAGTAGCTAGAATTTTTCAGACAGGATGGTGCGCATGAACCCGGGAACGGGGGAGGGCTCAGGAAAGATTGTTCAGAGAATGATCGAGCACGGTATTCGATCATTTTTTTCGTTGTGATCAGAGCCGTACAGCTACCCATTGCGTGTTAGCGTCTCGCAGCAATCCCGAAGGACAGTGAACAACAGAGACGGATATTTCGCTCTCATACGTCTAATTATTTCTAGACTGATTTGGAGCTGCTATGCACATATTCGTTATAAGTCTCACGAGCGCAACCGAGAGACGCGCCGAAGTGGCCAGACAGCTCCAACAGATCCCTCTCGACTTTGAGTTTTTCGATGCGATACAGGATGTACCTGACGCCCTCAAGCGCTTCGATGGACTCGATCTGTGGCGGTACAAACTCAATACTGGTCATATGCCGCTGCCGGGCGAGATCGGGTGCTACGCAAGCCACAAGGCATTGTGGCAAACCTGTGTTGATCTAAACAAGTCGATCATCATCCTTGAGGATGACTTTTTTCTGAAGGATAACTTTGCGGAAATGCTCGCTGATATGGAGGCACTGATCAATTCCTTCGGGTTCATTCGTCTTCAGGAAAACAAGACTCCCCGAAAAAAGATTTTTCCATTCAATAAAATTCGGCGTGCTTATCCGCTGCCTGATGGGCAAGATGGCCGTGTTCGATATCTGGCCCGTGTCCCGCTTTGTCTTCTGGCCTATGGTATTAGTCCTGTAGCCGCCGCAGCCCTTCTCAAAGGCAGCAGTACCCTCAGTGTGCCGGTGGACAAATACCTGCAACAGACCTGGGTACACTTAACACCAGTGTTTTCTCTGTCGGATTCCATTTTCTCAACGTCAGATCTTGCCGCAGACTCAACGATCGGGGCAAGGCAACGGATGAGAAGAAATCTGGCTTCTCGGGTTAGTACGCTGATTTTAAAGGGTGTTAGCCAGTACCGGCGCCGTCAGTTCAATAAAGCCCAACTGAGCCGGCTAGGTATCAAAGATGCCTGGGGAGTTCGAACGATGCGAGGGATATTCCCTGCCGAAGCGTAACACTGTAAACGTACCAGCCTTATTTTCTCTTCGTTAATTTTACTTGGCGGCAGGGTGCCTTTCCTTAGAAGTAAAAACATGGATCGAAGCCAAAGTCGCAGAAATCTGCAACGGGTAGCAGGGGCTTGTCAGGTGACAGTGCGTAACACTTCCTTAAGAATGTGTGCACGATTGGTTTCACCCTTCACCTCTGATAGCAATGTGCGCGCCTCTTCATCACGCCCGATTGCTACGTAAACAGCCATAACCTGGGCCAACGATTGATCTTTCAGATTTTGATCCCGGAACGAACGCGCTATCGCCAGTACAGAATCGATCTCCTCTTCAATATTAATAGCATTGTCTTTAATTACAGAATCCCTGAGGTCTGAGCACTTTTGAACCAAAGCCGAAAAGGTTTTATTTTCTGAGTCACCGCGAAGTTCAGTGGTATTAGAACTCCGCCGCTTGCGATTAAGCCAAATAGAGTAAACAAACACCATAATGACCGGCACAAGAAATCCAAGAACTATATATAAGAGCATCATGGTCTTACCCCAGGACTTGAGTCCAGATTGAGCTTCAAACTATAAAAACGAATTCATTCTACCTGGACTCTTGATGTCCCCTGACCATGCCATCGATGTCAGGCAGGTCCATATCTTCTGACAAAGACATATCGTACTTATCTTTCTTATCACTTGAATACCCGGCAGTAAGCCGATCCGGCGCCGCAGGCGCAAACTGCATATGCTGCTTACGAGAAAACTCATCAGCACACCATATTAGTGAATAATCGTTCATAGTCCAAGCGAGTGAACTATGAGCCTTCACCCTGTAGCTACCTGCTCGCAGCATTGGAGGTTCGTTTACCGTGATTTGACCCGGCTGTTTTCTGCAATGGCCTGCAAGCCACGATCTGTGTTGCTGACCTTTTGACTGTTGTCTTTTCCCCAGCTCACAATAGATCCGTCAGATGCGAGAGCCAGGCTGTGGTTCCAGCCCACTGCAATCGCCTGGTAGCCGCTGCCGACAGGTACGTTGGTGACCTGGTTCCATGCGTCATACCCCCAACCCACGATGGATCCATCGGCAGTCAAAGCCAAAGCATGGTCGCTGCCCCCCGTAATAGCCAGGTAACCATTACCGGCGGGAGTGTTGGCGACCACACGATTGGACTCCAGCCCCCAGCTAATGATGATCCCATCAGCTGCAAGGGCCAGGTTATGATAGTAACCTGCAGCGATCGCCTGGTATCCGCTGCCGGTGGGAATATTGGAAACCTGATTCCAGGCATCGTACCCCCAGGCAACGATGGATCCGTCAGCGGTCAGAGCCAGGCTCTGGTTCCAGCCCACCGCAATCGCCTGGTATCCGCTGCCAGCCGGCACGTCGCTGACCTGACCCCATGCATCATTGCCCCAGGCAACGATGGATCCATCTGCAGTCAGAGCCAGGCTGTGCTGGTTACCTGCCGCAATAGCCTGATAGCCGCTACCGGCGGGTACGTTGCTGACCTGGCCCCAGGCATCATAACCCCAGGCAACAATGAACCCTTCGATCGTGAGGGCAAGGCTGTGATAGTAACCCCCGGCAATGGCCTGATAGCCGCTACCGGTGGGAGTGTTGGTGATTATATGATTGGAGTCCTGCCCCCAGCTGACAATGGATCCATCAGATGCCAGAACCAGGCTGTGCTGGTTGCCCGCAGCGATGGCCTGGTAGTCACTACCAGTCAGGCTATCGCTGATCTGCTGATTGGGAATCCACTCCCAGCTACCATCGGATGCCGCGCTGGCTGCTGAAAAAAATGAAAGACACATGAGCCCCAGGCCCAGAGTCCTTTTTGCAGATATCAGGATTCTTTCGATCGAAACAAGGAAAAAAACAACCAGCACCTTAACGGTTTTCATACCAGACTCCTCACTGTTTTTTTTGCAGGTACACCGCAGCCAGTTCGATTGCGTGCGCTGTATACAAAGCGCCAATCAGTCTTTAGCTTGCTACTTGCGAACCAATCCCATCAATACTCCGTTAGTCCAATGTTGATGAAATCAACGTAGCAAACCGCTGTACCGGCGTAATTGATGCAAATCAGGGGGGGCACCAGACAGGCGAGACCGATACGGTAACTGTCACTGTAGTTCAGATGGCAAAACAGCCTGTTTTGGACTGCGCCTGGAACTGTTCTTCTTCGGTGCTGCCTTCCATTGCGGATGTCGATGCAGACCCTGATGTGATGACATTCTGTACGGTATCGAAACCCTGTAACGAGCTAACAGTTTTCAGCCAGGGCCTGCTCAAGGTCAGCGATCAAATCATCAGCATCTTCAATACCGATTGATAACCGGATCAGATTGTCTTCTATCCCGATCGCGCTTCGCTGCTCCGGCGTGAGGCCGGAATGACTCATCGTGGCCGGATGCCCTGCCAGGCTTTCAACACCGCCGAGACTCTCGGCCACGGAAAACACACTCAGTTGATTCATGAATCGTGCGACATCACCAACCAGAACGAATGATACAACTGCACCAAACCCGTCCATCTGGCGCACGGCCAGATCGTGCTGGGCATGACTCTCAAGACCGGGGTAATGCACGACACTGGTACCGGCATGGTTCTGCAGCCAGGCGGCAATAGCACCCGCATTGGCCACCTGACGTTCCATTCGCAATGCCAGAGTCTTTACACCACGCAGCACAAGGTATGCATCAAACGGGCTCGCAATACCGCCGGTAGCAGTGCGCAGCGACTGCATCCTGGCTGCCAGTTCATGGTCGGCCACGATATTCATGCCACCGATTACATCGCAGTGTCCACCGAGGTATTTGGTGGTTGAGTGCATCACGATATCGCAGCCAAGTTCGAGCGGTCGTTGCAGGCACGGCGACGCAAAGGTGTTATCCACTGCCACCAGAATGTTTTTGTCACCGCCAGAGCTTTTGGCCAGGCTGACGACTGCCTCAAGATCAATAATCTGCAACAAGGGGTTGGTGGGCGTTTCGACCCAGATCAATCGTGTGTCCGGGCGCGTTGCCGCGGCAACGTTTTCCGGATCACTGAAATCCACGAACGAAAACTCATGCCCGGCGCTGCGGCTTCGAACCTCACTGAACAATCGTAAAGTTCCACCATACATTCCAGCTGGTGCAATCACGTGGGAGCACGAATCCAGCAACTCCAGGACTGCAGCGGTAGCTGCCATTCCGGATGAATAAGCCAATGCCTTTACTCCTGACTCCAGTTCGGCAACGCACCGCTCCAGTGCCTCGCAGGTCGGGTTGGCAGTACGTGAGTATATATATTCGGGAGCTTCTCCAAACGCCGGGTGGACATAGGTTGAAGACGTCACGATGGGCGGCATGACAGCACCGGTGGCAGAGTCAGTCGTATTGCCTGCATGAATGCATCGGGTGGCAAAGCTTTGTGTACCTGTCTTGTTGCTCATGATGTTCTGCTTCTGGCTCAGAGGCGATATAACGAAACGGGGGGCTGTTGGGTGAAAATCTTACCAGTAAACAGGCGACAAAGAGGGTCTGTTTCGCAGCAGGGAACTGACGCGGCGATACACTGCGGGTACCATGTACGGTATGACGAAGCTGGCAGAAATACCGGGGCTGATGACCATCGCAGAATTGCTCCGAGAGGGCGCCGAAATACTCACCCCAACGAGCAGCTCGGCACGACTGGATGCCGAAATACTGCTGGGGCATATACTCGGCATGACACGCGTCGGACTGATCAGTGGCTCCGGGACACCCGTTTCCAGTGATGACAGTGAGCGATTTCACTGTTTGATTCGGCAAAGATCTGAACACAAACCCGTGGCTCAGCTGGTTGGCCATCGGGAATTCTGGTCCCTGACTCTGACGGTCACTGACGATACATTGGTCCCCAGACCCGAAACAGAATTACTGGTGGAGCGAGCGCTGGAATATCTCACGACGGATACCACCGCCAGGGCACTCGATCTCGGCACCGGCACCGGCGCGATTGCGCTCGCACTGGCTACGGAAAGACCACAGCTGCGGATCACTGCAACAGACATCAGCCAGGCTGCGTTGACCACTGCCAGCCGGAATGCTGCCACACTTGGTATCGGTCGCATAAAATTTATCGAAGGAGACTGGTTGTCTGCAACCGGAGAACAATTATTCAGTATCATCCTGTCGAATCCTCCCTATGTGGCAGATGATGAATGGGAAGAAACAGACCCGGAACTCGGCTACGAACCGGAGCTCGCATTGAGATCAGGGGCTGATGGACTGGATGCGATTCGGGTCATCGTAGCCGGTGCGCCATCCAGCATGGAACCCGGCGGATGGCTGTTGATTGAACATGGATTCAGACAGGGGCCTGAGGTGAGAAAACTGTTTGAACGGGCAGGATTCAACAATGTAGCCACGCATAACGATCTGGCGGGACACCCCAGAGTGACCGAGGGTTCTCTGGAAAATCCGGTCAACAGGCACTAGCAGCACACTATGAACCAGCAAGACCCGAATCAATTCGCCCGCCACACCGGGTTACCGCAACTCGGCATTGATGGCCAGGAGAAAATTACATCAGGGCACGTCATGATCATCGGCCTGGGCGGGCTGGGTGCAGCAGCTGGTCTTTATCTTGCCGGATCGGGTGCGGGTCGCCTGACCATCAATGATTTTGATCGTGTCGATACAACCAACCTGCCCCGACAAATATTATTTCGCCGTGAAGATATCGGGCGTTACAAAACAGAAGCAACCGAAGCTGCACTTCAAGCAGTAAATCCTGAACTTGTGATTTCGGTGCTGAATGAACGACTGGCTGAAAATGATCTGCGAAAGGCTCTCGATGGCGTTCAGGTTGTTCTCGATTGTACGGATAATTTCCCCTCCCGAATGCTCATCAACCGCGCCTGCCATGTACAGCGTATCCCTTTGGTCAGTGGCGCGGCGATCCGTTTCGAAGGACAGGTATCGGTCTTTCGCCACGACATGGACAATATGCCTTGCTATAACTGCCTGTACACAGATGACGACGACAATCTCGAAAGCTGTGCAGGACAGGGAATTCTCGCGCCTGTTGCCGGCACCATCGGATGCATGATGGCAACAGAAGCACTGAAGGTGCTTGTCGGACTAGGCTCCGACCTTGAAAAGAGGGTCTGGATATATGACGGTTTGGCAGGCACCAGCCAGACTATTTCAGTATCACCGAGAAAAGGCTGCCCTGTCTGCCAGAACTCGAGGGTTCCATGAACAGGCTGTTGCCTTTTAAGTACAACCCCTGATTGACGCCGTTTCCTGATTGGCGCATAAGCAGTCCTACAGCTGACAAAGGCAAACCTGACCAAAGTCAGGGACGCAATGCCACGGGTCCTCGCTTCCTCCGAGAAGCCTGGGAAGGCTCCCCGAAGGACCCCAAGATCGCCGGGCTGCCGAGCGCGACGAACGAATCTGGCTGAATCATCTACGCTTAACAGATTCGATATGCTCTTCAATTATGGGAGAACCGAAATGAAAACCATGAAAATGATGATGTTGCTGATAGTAATTGGCATGTTTCCAACGACTCAAGCACTGGCAGATGGTGGCCCATGTTCTATTAAGGCCATAGCCGGACACTGGGTGTTCGCTACCGGCGTGGGGCATTCGGAGGTACCAGTCCCGCAAGATATCACTGCTATAGGAACGATGAATATTGCCAAAGACGGTAGCTTGAGCGGTACATTCGACGTCACCGTTCAGAACACCTTCTTTGTTCCGGAAATCTTATACGCCGGTTCAGTGACCGTGAATCGCGACTGCAGAGGTACCTTGACTTTCATAACAGGCATCGGAACAGAACGTATAGATAGCATCGTCGTTGTGAACCGGAGCGAGATCCTGGGCATGTCACAGGATCATTTGAGCCTCTGGACCTATCAGATGAGGAGAATTTCCGGAAAGCCAAAAAAAGCTGATGACGACTGACAGTTTGTCACTGGTACGTCTCAGGAACCCCGCTTCGGCGGGGTTTCTTTTTGCGTCATCAAAGCAGTGAGGTTCTTTACATCTCTCCCGCAGGCCGCTCGACCATCCGTCAAACCTTCCCCGACAACAGGGACTGTATCCCTGCTGTGAAGCCGTTGAGATCCTGACTGGATACCGCCGTAGTCGCCGGCTCCTCCCAAAGACCCTGTTTCATCCTGACCTGAAGTACCAGTTGTTTATCCTTGCCGTTCCAGAGCACTCGCTCCTCAACATCGTTCCGACTGAACTCCACCAGCCATGTACCGTAAACGCCCTGCGCGGAAACAAACCCTTGCACCTGACAACCGCACGCCTCGCATGCCTCGCGGATTCCGGCGACAAATTTATCGTTGTCTGCCAGATATTGTTCGGCCACTCCGGTTTTTGATTGCTTGCCAAGCCAGAAAATACCGTGCTCTTCCGCCATTATGCCGCTTCGCCCTCATAGCCGATAATAGAAGCAAGCCAGCGTTCGACTGTAGCCAGGGATGATCCCTTTCGTTTTGCGTAGTCTTCAGCCTGATCACGATTGATCTTGCCCACCGAGAAATACTTCGCCCGGGGGTGGGCAAAATAGAATCCGCTGACCGATGCTGCGGGCAGCATCGCAAAACTTTCCGTTAACTGAATATCACTGCTGGCCTCGACATCAAGCAATTTCCAGAGCGTGGTTTTCTCGGTGTGGTCCGGGCATGCCGGGTATCCGGGTGCCGGACGAATGCCTGTGTAGGCCTCGGCGATCAATTCATTATTGTTGAATGATTCGTCGGGTGCATATCCCCAATGCACCTCTCGAACCTGCTTGTGCATATATTCGGCGCTGGCCTCGGCCAGCCGGTCGGCAAGCGCCTTGAGCATGATCGAGCTGTAGTCGTCATGTTCCCGTTCGAATACCGATAGCTGCTGCTCGATACCAAGTCCGGCAGTCACGGCAAAGGCACCAATGTAATCTGCGGTACCGGCGGGCGCAATGAAATCGGACAGGCATCGATTGACGCTGTCTTCCCCGCCATCACGCTGCTGGCGCAAGTGATGCAGTACAGCCAGTGGTTCAGCTCGCTGTTCATCAGCGTAGATTTCAATATCGTCATCACCGGTTGAATTGGCAGGAAACAAGCCGATAACGGCACGGGAACGAAGCCAACCCTGCTCGATAATATTGGCAAGCATCTGTTGTGCATCATCATAAAGTTGTGTGGCCGCCTCGCCGACTACCTCATCCTCAAGAACTGCCGGGAAAGTGCCTCGAAATTCCCAGGCATTGAAAAACGGCATCCAGTCAATGAAACCGACCAGTTCACTCAACGGTATGTCGTCGAAAACCCGTGTTCCGATAAATGATGGCACCACCGGAGCTTCGCTCCAGTCCAGTACCGGTTTGTTCCTGCGGGCGGCTGCCAGACTTAGTCGGTTTGCTTTCACAGATCTGCGTGCATGTCGTTCACGTCGTTTGCCGCAGTCATTTTTTATCCCGGCAATAAAATCATTCCGGGTAGCAGGATTGATAAGTTTCTGCACCATACCAACGGACTTCGAGGCATCCTTGACGTAAATAACAGGGCCTTCGTATTGGGGGTCAATTTTTACTGCGGTATGGGCGGGGGACGTAGTCGCTCCACCAATTAACAACGGCAACTCAAATGACTGGCGTTGCATCTCTCCAGCCACCTGCACCATTTCATCCAGTGAGGGCGTAATCAACCCGGACAAACCGATCATATCTGCTTTGTGCTCACGCGCCGCATCCAGAATTGTCTGTGCCCCGACCATCACACCAAGATCAACCACATCAAAATTATTACACTGAAGAACAACACCGACGATGTTCTTGCCGATATCGTGCACATCGCCTTTGACAGTCGCCATGATGATTTTCGCGGCCTTCTTCGGATTCGGGCCCTGAGCCTGTTCTATGAACGGGACCAGATGAGCAACAGATTTCTTCATCACCCGGGCGGACTTCACCACCTGCGGCAGAAACATTTTTCCGGCACCGAAAAGATCACCCACGGTGTTCATGCCATCCATCAACGCGCCTTCAATGACATCGATCGGCCGGTCTGCCTTAAGTCGCGCCTCTTCGGTATCCTCGACCACATACTCATCGATACCCTTGACCAGTGCGTGAGACAACCGCTGTTCTACAGGCCATTCTCTCCAGGCATCATCCTTCTGCTTAACCTGCATCCCCCCTTCGCCGCGATAGCGGCCGGCAATATCAAGCAGCCGGTCGGTCCCGTCCGGGCGCCGGTTTAATATGACGTCCTCTACGGCTTCACGCAGATCCTCGGCGATGTCTTCATATATAGCGAGCTGGCCTGCATTCACGATACCCATATCCATACCGGCCTTGATCGCGTGATACAGAAACACCGAGTGCATCGCCTCACGAACTGCATTATTGCCGCGGAAAGAAAAGGAAACATTGCTTATGCCGCCGCTGACCAGCGCATGGGGCAGCCGCTCCTTGATCTGCCGGGTTGCCTCAATCAGCGCACGCCCGTAGTCGTTGTGCTCTTCAATGCCGGTAGCCACAGCAAATACATTGGGGTCGAAAATAATATCTTCAGGCGGGAAGCCCAGCTTTTCAGTTAACAGCCGGTAGGACCGCTCGCAGACGGCTACCCGGTGCTCGATGGTGTCGGCCTGCCCCTTTTCATCAAACGCCATCACAATCACAGCCGCACCATGGCGCAGAATTTCACGAGCCTGTTTCAGAAACGGTTCTTCGCCCTCCTTGAGACTGATGGAATTGACGATGGCCTTGCCCTGCACACACTTGAGACCTGTTTCGATGACTTCCCAGCGTGAAGAATCAATCATGACAGGCACCCGGGCGATATCGGGCTCGGCGGCCACCAGTTTCAAAAACCGGTCCATCGCCCTGACCGAGTCGAGCATGCCCTCGTCCATATTCACATCGATAATCTGCGCTCCGTTTTCAACCTGCTGAAGCGCAACCTGAAGAGCAGAGGAATAATCTTCATCGATGATCAGTCGTTTGAACTTTGCGGAACCCGCTACGTTGGTTCGCTCACCGACATTGACGAACAGTGAGTCAGGGCCAACTGTCATCGGCTCAAGTCCACTGAGCCGCAGCCGAACCGGAATGTCCGGAATCTTGCGTGGCGGATGCTGCTCTACTGCGGCACGAATCACGCGGATATGATCCGGCGTGGTGCCGCAACAACCACCGACAACATTCACAAACCCCTGGGCAGCAAAACCGGCAATAATTTCAGCCATCGCAGCCGGGGTTTCGTCATACTCACCGAATTCATTAGGCAGGCCAGCGTTGGGGTGCACGCTGACACGGGTGCCTGCGACTTTGGCCAGCTCGGTCAGGTACGGTCGCAGTTCCTCAGCGCCAAGGGCGCAATTGAGGCCAATCAGGAATGGCTTGATATGCCGGACTGAATTCCAGAACGCTTCTGTTGTCTGGCCTGACAGCGTCCGACCCGATGCATCCGTGATGGTTCCCGAAATCATTACCGGCAGTTGCTCGCCGGTCTCAGCGGCGATACCGCTGATAGCATACAGAGCGGCCTTGGCATTGAGCGTATCGAAAATCGTTTCGACCAGAAGGAAATCAACCCCGCCCTCAAGCAGGGCACGTGCAGCCTCACCGTAACTGGCAACCAGATCATCAAAACTGATATTCCGGAACCCCGGGTCATTCACATCCGGCGATAACGAGGCGGTGCGACTGGTCGGGCCAAGTACTCCGGCCACGAACCGCTGCTGCCCGGTTTCATTTGAGACATCGTCAGCGACCTGCCGGGCAAGTTTCGCTGCGGCAAGATTGATCTCCGTGACGTGATCTTCAAGATGGTAGTCCGACATGGACGGCGCAGTTGCATTGAAGGTATTCGTCTCAATGATATCCGCGCCGGCCTCAAGAAACTCACGATGAATAGCGGCAACTACCTGAGGCCGGGTGATACTCAGCAGATCGTGGTTCCCTTTTAGATCTTTAGCAGTGTCTGCAAACCGCTCACCACGATAGTCGGCCTCGGATAAATCGCACCGCTGGATCATGGTACCCATGGCGCCATCGAGGAATACGATGCGTTGCTCCAGCAATATCGATAATTTGGAAAAATTCGCCAACATCATTCTGCTCCCTGCTGTTGCCGCACACCCAGTGCATGACAAATGGCGTAAGTCAGTTCTGCCCGGTTCAGCGTATAGAAGTGAAACTCGGAAACACCGTGCTCACGCATCTTGTTAACCTGTTCGATCGCCACGTTCGCAGCTACCATGCTGCGAGTCCCCGCATCATCGTCAAGTCCTTCAAAGCGTTCGTGAAGCCAGGTCGGCACATCTGTGCCGCACATTTTTGCAAAACTGAGCAGCCGGTCGAACCGTGTGATCGGCAGAATACCCGGCACGATCGGTGCATTAATTCCGTTTGCAACACAGCGATCGCGAAAGCGGAGAAAATTATCGGTATCGAAGAAAAACTGTGTGATTGCCCGGTTGGCGCCTGCGTCCAGTTTCCGTTTCAGATTGTCCAGATCAAATTCGAGGCTCGGCGCTTCGGGATGACCTTCTGGATAGGCTGCCACTGAAATATCAAAGTCGGCAACCTTTTTGAGCCCTGCCACCAAATCCGCTGCATAGTGATACCCATCAGAATGTGGCTGGTATTGCACGGAGCCCTGCTGTGGATCGCCACGCAGGGCAACGATATGCCGGATTCCCTCGCTTGCGTAACGTCGTGCAATATCATCAATCTCTCCGCGGCTCGCATCGACACAGGTCAGATGAGGCGCACCGACAAGCCCTGTCTCCCTAACAATACGACTGACAATATTATGCGTCCTGTTCCGGGTCGATCCATCCGCGCCATAAGTGACTGAAACAAATCGCGGCTGCAGGGATGAAAGACGCTCGATAGCCTGCCACAGCGACTGCTCTGATTTTTCTGTCTTGGGCGGGAAAAACTCGAACGACACCTGTACATCATCGGATGATGGCGCGGTCGCCGGGCTGAATTGATCTGCTTCACTCATCGGTATCAGTTCTCTGAATTCACTGGTTGCTGATCCAGCCTGTTTCGGCTGGTCTGAATCTGTCCAGGCTCGATGTGAGTCGACACAGATTGTCGTCTGCCGACTACGAGAGCATAGTCCGGCGATTTCCCCACAAAACGAACGCATTGCTCAAACCTGACGCCCTGCTCTTGCATCAGTGTTCGCAACTGGTTTTCAAACAGGTGACTGCCGCTGGTTTCACTATTGAGACGCTGTGCGATCGGCAGAATATGATCAAGAATGAGCAGGCGTCCTGTATGGCGCAACACACGCATTGCCTCTGCAATCGCTCTTTGCGGATTTGCACTTCTGCCTAACACTTCATCTACGATGACCACATCGAAGGATCGATCAGCGAACGGCAACTGATGAATGTCTCCGTCTCTGATCGTACAGTTTGCCAACCCCGCCTGGTGCAACCGCGACCTCGCCAGCAGACGCATCTCCCGAGATGTATCCACGCCAACCGCAGAGCGCGCCCTGCCAGCCAGAAGTTGCAGCAGAGTGCCACTGCCCGCGCCAATATCAAGCAGATCGCCGATGTCAGAGCTGCTATTAAACTCACCCGGGAAATCATGCCGGGCTGCATCCAGAATTTCGTCGAGTTGTTCCTGAAGTGCCCCCGCCCCCGGTCGGCCACCGGCCACCTCAGACCAATGACTCATATCAGGCCGGGAAGCTGCCATAGCATCGCCTTCGCGAAGTTTTTTTTGTTGCGTCATTCCTTGCCGGTCAGTGTGCAGCACAACTTCACTCTCGGCGGCCTGATCGATCACCTGCCGCACCCATTGCTGGTCTGCGACCGCCTCGGACAGCCGATAATAAACACTATGCCCATCCCGAAACCGGCTGACCAACCCTGCATCAGACAGTATTTTCAGGTGCCTCGAAACTCTTGGCTGGCTCTGCCCAAGTACGCTGACCAGTTCACCGACCGTCGCTTCGCCATTGGTCACCAGGGCGAGCAGACGCAGCCGGGTTGGATCAGCGGTCGCCCGCAGGGTGCGCAATGTGGAGTCCAGTGCCATGGACAGCAATATAAAGAATTCTTTATATTTAATCCAGAGGGCAGTTCCCTTCAGGTTTGACCTGGGTCAATGCATATCGAGCCATAAAGCTTTAGAAAATACTTGGGGAAGTATTAGCTGCAAATGGACCACCGGCTGGTATGGCTGGAGGTCGGGGAAGTTGAGCCATGCAACCGTGCTCATCTCGTGCAGATGCTGTGTCTGCCGAGTTACTGCCGACCAACCTGATCGGTAATGCCCCCGTCTTGCGCACGATCATCGACACCGTCCGTCGCGTCGCCAACTACGACGTCGTTGTTTCGATCTACGGTGAGACCGGCACCGGCAAGGAACTGGTCGCCAGGTCGCTGCACTATCTCAGCACACGTGCATCCGGGCCATTCATCCCGGTCAATTGCGGCTCGTTACCCGACGCGCTCGTCGAGAGCGAACTATTCGGCCACCGGCGCGGCGCTTTCACCGATGCACGCGAGAGTCATACCGGCCTCGTCGAACAGGCCGCAGGTGGCACGTTGTTCCTTGACGAGATCGAAGCCCTGACGCCGAAAGCCCAGGTCACCTTATTGCGCTTCCTGCAGGATATGAGCTTTCGGCGGGTCGGCGGCACCAGGCTCCGAACCGCAGACGTGCGTATTATCGTCGCAACTAATATTGACCTCGACAAACTACGTAAAACGCCAGGGCAATTTCGCAATGACCTTTTCTATCGCCTGGACGTCCTGCCGATTCGACTGCCGTCTTTACGCGAACATCAATCAGATATCGCATTACTGGCCAGGCATTTCCTGGTTCAGTTTGCGGCGCAATATGCACTGGAGAGCAAGTTCCTGAGCCAGGCAACACTCGATTGGCTTACAGAACACGAATGGCCCGGCAATGTCCGTGAGCTTGAGAACTGCATTCAGCGCGGCCTGCTGCTCGCCCAGGATGATGAAGTTTTGCCGTGTCACCTGCTTCCGGACAGACTCGATAGTGATGCGACGGAAGCTGCCGATAATCTGTATGCGCTGCCATTTGCCGAAGCCAAGGTGCGTGTGATCGAATCGTTCGAGCGCGACTATCTGCGCCGCACGCTCGAACGATCCGCCGGCAATGTAACCAATGCCGCAGCCTTTGCACAGAAGGAAAGGCGTGCCTTCGGCAAACTGCTGAAGAAACACCGGATCGAGGTACACAGCTTTCAGCGCTAGCTCGCGCATTTGAAAATTCCGGAATTCGTCCGGAATTCGTCCGGAATTCGTCCGGAATTCATGATGGGTCACCCGTAACCCATCCGGGTCAAATATGACCCACCAAGACCAGCGGTCGAGCACCACCTTCCCCGGTGCATTGTGGGTGCTATCAGGTGGATCCGTTTTGACCCGGCCGGTCTGATTCCGATCCTCCTAACTCATTGAAAACCTGTTAATCGCAGCATTGGCACGGCGATTGCAACAGACTCATTGCGTCTTTGCGAAAACCCCGCCGGGTGGACTGTTCTTCCTTCGCGCCGACCGTCCGGCGGGGGTTTTTCGAGGCGCGATGATCACGATCAACCAGCAACGAGGAACCTGTATGAAATGTTCACACCATGTCACCCGCTCGGAAATCCAGTCTGAAGTGCTCGGCTACCTCGACGAGCAACCCAATGCAGCCGACTCGATCGAAGGCATTCGCCAGTGGTGGCTGTTGCAACGAATGGCGAAATACTCGCTCGGCCGTGTACAGCAGGCGGTGGAAGAACTTGAAACCGCACAGCTGATCGAGCGTCACACACTCGCAGATGGCCGGGTGGTTTATGCAAAATCCCGTTCTCCAGCACGGCAGGCGCAGTAATCAATTGAACAGGAGAAATACGATGAAAAAATCCAATCTGCTATCAGGTGCTGTGTGCACTTTTGTCATGTTAATGGTGTCCGGAGCGCAGGCTGCGCTGGTCACATTCAATTTCACGGGCGTTGTCACGCAGATCGGACAGGTCAATAGCTACGGGGGCACATCGATCGGCGACACTTTCTCCGGATCATTCACGTTCGACGATTCTGTTGTCGGTTCGGGCGGAATTTACAATTTCTCCGGTTCCGGAGTCGGTATCAGCGCAACCATCGGTTCATCGAGCTTTCAGATCAACCCATTCACGATCAGGGTGAGCAACCAGATCGGAGGCAACGGTATCACCGACGAGTATATGGTCTATGGGTCTGAGGGTCCGGCTCAGAGCGACACCGATTTTCAGATTGTGCTTGTTGATGCCAGCGGCCTGGTTTTTTCCGATGTCTCGTTGCCGTTGACACCACCGCCACTCGACGCATTCGACAGGCAAGCTAACCAAGTTCGACTCAATATTCCAGCGACTACGAACCCAAACAGTGCATTTAACCTGACTTCGCTAACGGCGGTACCAGTGCCCGCAGCAGTCTGGCTGTTCGGCTCGGCACTCGGTTTACTCGGCTGGATAAAGAAAAAGCGACCTCTGCATAAGCAACTCGGGCAGGGGCTGGCAGCAGCCCTGGTATTGGTAATAACAACCATGCCGCTGTCAGCGCAGGCAGCAACGGTCAACTGGATAGCCAACAGCGGTCAATGGGACATAGGGAGCAACTGGGACAGCGGTGCCCAACCGGCGCCGGGTGATATCGTCAATCTGCAGTTCAACTTTGCCAACCGCGTAAATGTCGACTACTACAACACACTCTACACGGCTCCGACTGACAGACTGAGTTCTCTCACCATCGACTCCATCAGCGGCACCGGCGGCGCCGGCGTGACACTGACACAGCACCCCACCCACCCACTGTACGCGGATAATGAATATATCGGCTACGCCGGCAGAGGCAACTATGCGCAAATCGGCAGCACGAATACGGTGACGAACGATCTCGTTCTCGGCTGGGGCACGACAGGCAACGGCCGCTACAACCTCTATGGAGGCACCCTCTCGGCCGGCTCTGAAGCCATCGGCCGAACCGGTTTCGGGGTCTTCACCCAGTCCGGCGGTACCCATACGGTGACGAACAACCTCACTCTCGGCAACGGGATGAACAGCGGAACGTACACCCTTTCGGGCGGAGTCATGGATGTGGGCGGAGACATTCTCAACGGTAGTGGCTCGAGCACGTTGATCATTGACGGCGGAACCATGGATGTGGGCGGAGACATTCTCAACGGTAGTGGCTCGAGCGCGTTGATCATTGATGGCGGCACGCTGAATGTTGCCGGCGGTGATATTGACGTTGGCACACTCATTCTCGGCTCTGCTTCCGGTGCCAGCGGCAGCCATACATTGAGCGGCACGGACACGATCACGACCTATGATGAAGCCATCGGCACCCACGGCACAGGCACCTTCACCCAGACCGGCGGGACGAATATAGTGACAAACAACTTGGGCATCGGCGCAAGTACAGGTTCAGGCACCTATAACCTCTCCGGCGGCACGCTTAGGGCCGGGAGGATTATCAACAACGATACCCTCGACTACACGGGCGGCTCACTCAGCGCGGATATCATCATCAACTATGTGAACTTCAACCTCTCGGGCACGGGCAGCCTCACGGTCAACGGTAATGTCACCAATACAGCCACGGGCACGGTAAAAGCCAAGAGCGCCAGGGCTATATGGGCAGGTACCTTCACCAACAACGGCGCCTACCTCAGCGGATCGGCCGACAACTACTTCACCAATCTCATCATCGGCGGAACCGGCTATCTGGTCAGCGGTGCGAGTGCCAACTGGTTTGTCAACGGTGACTTCACCAACAACAGCCTGCAAAACACCCTGTGGAATACCGGGGCTGCAAGCCTGATCTTCAAAGGTGCCGGGGTACAGAACCTTTATTTTGCCGGTATCGACCTGGGCACCGGGGGCAGTGGCTATAGCAATAACTTCGCCTGGGGCGGGTTATCGCTGGGATCCGGCATCCGCCTGAATATATGGGACAGCAACAACGACGGGAATGCTGCTTTTTACGCCGGCCTGGTGAGCCTGGCCGATGGCGTTAATATGACCACGCTGACGATCGACTATATCTTCAGTGACTACAACATCTACTACAACCCGTTGCTGGCAGGCAATGGCTACCTCGGTGGCCAGACCTTCGCACTGAACGGCAGCGGTTTTCTCATGCCTTCGGCCGTGCCGGTACCCGCTGCCGTGTGGCTGTTCGGATCGGCGCTTGGTTTACTCGGCTGGATGAGGTACAGGGGGGGCGAACCGGAATTTAGAGTTTAGTTCTCAAGAGTTCGTTGACCTGGCCCGGATTGGCCTTACCTCCGGTCGCCTTCATCACCTGGCCCACCAGGAACCCGAGTACTTTGTGTGCGCCACCGCGATACTGCTCAACCTGCGAGGGATTGTTGGCAAGCACCTGATCAATGATTGTTTCCAACTCTCCGCTATCGGAGATCTGTCGCAGGCCGCGGGACTCGATAATGTCGTCGGCTTCACCCTCGCCCTGCCAGATCGCCTCGAAGACTTCCTTGGCGATCTTGCCGGAGATCGTGCCGTCAACAATCCGTTGCAACAGCCCGGCAAGCAGCTTCGGCGTTACGCGGGCTTCTGATATCCCTGTACTATCGCGATTCAGCGCAGCCGCAAGTTCACCATTGACCCAGTTAGCTGCCAGCTTGTGCTCGCCTTTGAGATATTCGACAAGACCCTCGTAGTAATCAGCCGTTTCCCGGCTACCCGTGAGTACCGCCGCATCCTTCCTGCTCAGGCCAAACGACTGAACAAAGCGCTGCTGCCTGGCTTCCGGCAGTTCAGGCAGGGCTGCTCGTTGTGTTTCAATGTAGTTGCTGTCGAGTACCACGGGCAGTAAATCCGGATCCGGAAAATACCGATAATCATTGGCGTCTTCTTTCGAACGCATTGGCCGGGTTTCATGCCGGTCAGAATCGTAAAGACGGGTTTCCTGCACCACCTCACCGCCGTCTTCAATGACATCGATCTGCCGCTCTATTTCATAGTTGATTGCCCGCTCGATAAAACGAAAAGAGTTCAGATTTTTCAGTTCTGTCCGTGTGCCCAGCTGCTCATCGCCAACCTGCCTGATGGAGACATTGGCATCGCAACGGAAAGACCCTTCCTGCATGTTGCCATCGCAAATCCCGAGGTATCGCACCAACTGATGCACAGTCCGCATATAAGCGACCGCTTCCACTGCCGAGCTGAGCTCCGGCTCGGATACGATCTCCAGCAATGGTGTGCCGGCACGGTTAAGATCGATACCGCTCTCACCATCAAAGTTCTCATGCACCGACTTGCCGGCATCTTCTTCCAGATGGGCGCGCGTGACAGCAACATGCTTTTCGCCACCATCATCAAGCCCGATCCGGATGCTGCCGCCCACCACAATCGGCAGCTCATACTGGCTGATCTGATACCCCTTGGGCAGGTCGGGGTAAAAATAATTCTTGCGGGCAAAAACAGAACGCTCTGAAATACTCGCACCGATTGCCAGCCCGAACCGTACGGCCAACCGTACCGCCTCGGCATTCAGCACCGGCAGCACGCCGGGGTAACCCAGATCTACCGCGCAGGCCTGGGTATTGGGCTCGGCTCCATAGGCCGTTGAAGCGCCCGAGAATATCTTGCTGCGGGTCGCCAGTTGCGCATGTATCTCCAGCCCGATGACCGTTTCCCAACTCATCGCGAATCCCCATCGCTGCCACTGGCCGATATGGCAGGCACGAGATCATGCCATTGCGTCTGCTGCTGATATATATGTGCACAATTCAGCACTGCTGATTCGCCGAACTGCGGCCCGATCAACTGCAGACCCACCGGCAAGCCCCGCACCAACCCGCAGGGCACGGAAATCCCGGGCAGCCCGGCCAGATTGACGCCGATGGTATAGATATCGTTCAGGTACATCTGCACCGGATCATCCATCTTCTCACCGAGCAAAAATGCCGGCGTGGGCGTGGTCGGCCCCGCAAGAAGATCTACTTCAGCGAAACACCGTTTGAAATCTTCACTGATCAATTGCCTGACCTGCTGTGCCTTGAGGTAATAAGCATCGTAGTAGCCGGCCGATAGCACATAGGCTCCGGTGATAATACGTCGCTTCACCTCAGGCCCAAATCCTTCCTTGCGGGTCAGCTTGTAAAAGGACTCAAGATCAGTGACCTCCTCATGCCGGTGCCCGAAACGTACGCCATCAAACCGGGAGAGATTCGATGAACACTCTGCGGGCGCCACAATATAATAAGCAGGAACGGACAAGTGAAGATTGGGCAGGGACACTTCAACGACTGTCGCGCCCTGTTCTTCGAACACGGCAATTGCTTCACGGACGCATTGCTCATTGTCCGAATCCAGCCCGGCATCAAAAAACTCTTTGGGTACACCGATACGTTTGCCCGCCAGTGATGTATTCAGC
This sequence comes from Gammaproteobacteria bacterium, assembly GCA_024277915.1. Classification (GTDB taxonomy): domain Bacteria; phylum Pseudomonadota; class Gammaproteobacteria; order Steroidobacterales; genus JAJRUG01. The sequence continues at coordinate 113,195 of JAJRUG010000044.1, read as the reverse complement.
GCATCAGTATAAGCAGGCACCGGTAAATCAGCACAGGTGGAATCTCGTGGATCAAACCCGGCCATCGCCTCCATCAATATAGCGGCGTCTTCCGCTGTCAGCGTCAATGTGCCCGCCTGATCCAGGCTGGATGCAAAGGCCACCATCCCGTAACGGGAGACCCGGCCATAGGTGGGCTTGAACCCTGTCACCCCGGCCAATGCTGCCGGTTGGCGTATCGAACCGCCGGTATCTGTGCCGGTCCCTGCGGGAATCATGCCTGCTGCAACGGCTGCCGCAGAACCGCCCGAAGAGCCGCCCGGAGAGCGATTAAGATCCCAGGGGTTACCGGTGGGACCGAAATAACTGGTTTCGGTTGACGACCCCATGGCGAACTCATCCATATTGGTCTTGCCGACCAGCACAGCGCCGGCAGCACGCAACCGCTCGACGGCTGTTGCATCGAATGGTGAAACATAGCCCTCCAGCATGCGCGAACCACAGGTTGTCGGTGCATCAGTGGTGCAAAATATGTCCTTGTGTGCCAGCGGCACGCCTGTCAAAGGGCCGGCCTGACCGCTTTGCAGAAGTTCATCCGCGGCATCAGCAGCAGCCAGCGCCTGCTCACCACAGACCGTAATAAAGGCATTAATCGATCCATCGAGCGCTTCAATGGCGGCAAGGTATCGCTCAACAAGTGCGCGGCTTGTTACCGACCCACCCCGTAACTGCCGGGAAAGTTCTGCGATGGTTGATCGTTGCATGTCCTGAGTGCTCTGAAAAATGGTCTGGTAGTAGTCTGGAAAAGACTGCGGAGCCCGTCAATCAAGGACCTTGGGAACTCTGTACAGCCCATCGGTCACGGCACTGGCATTGCGCTGGAACAGCTCCCGCTGATTGACCTCGGAAACCTCATCATCCCGCAGCCGTTGATACATATCAGATGGATGGGCCATTGGCACCACATCGGTGGTGTTCACCTGTTGAAGTTGATCCACCAGTCCGATGATCTGTGACAACTTGTCGACATAGTCAGCAATCTCATCATCGCTCACTTCGATACGAGCCAGGTGGGCAATTTGCTGAATATCCTTTTTGGAGAGCGCCATGATGATCGAGCCTGATATCCGGAAGCGCATAATGATACACGGGCAGTTGCCCAAATTCCCCCTCGTTGCTAGAGTACCCAGCTTGTCTATCGGTGTTCAACGGAAGCACTGTCAGTATGCTGAAAGGAATTCTCGGTTATTTCTCCAACGATCTGTCGATCGATCTTGGGACTGCCAATACTCTTATCTATTTACGAGGCCACGGAATCGTGCTGAACGAGCCGTCGGTGGTCGCTATTCGTGAAGAACCTGGCCGGGGCGGCGGTAAAAAGGTCGAGAAAGTCGGCACAGAAGCCAAAAGCATGCTTGGCAGGACACCCGGCAATATTACTGCGATCCGGCCGCTGAAAGACGGTGTTATTGCCGATTTCACCGTCACCGAGAAAATGCTTCAGCATTTTATCAAGAAAGCTCACCCGGGCCGGTATTTTCAGCCCAGCCCGAGAGTGCTGGTCTGTGTCCCCTATGGCTCAACCCAGGTTGAGCGTCGCGCGATTCGTGAATCGGCCGAGGGCGCAGGCGCACGCAAGGTATTTCTGATCGAGGAACCCATGGCCGCGGCAATCGGTGCCGGTTTGCCTGTTCATGAGGCGATGGGCTCCATGGTGCTCGATATTGGTGGCGGCACATCAGAGGTTGCCGTGATCTCGTTAAACGGCATTGTCTATGCAGCTTCAGTTCGGGTGGGCGGCGACCGGTTCGATGAGGCCATTATCAACTATGTGCGCCGTAATTACGGTATTTTAATCGGCGATGCCACCGCAGAAAAAATCAAGCACCAGATCGGATCTGCCTACCCCGGAGATGAGGTACTCGAGATCTCCGTCAAGGGTCGAAATCTGTCCGAAGGTGTGCCACGCAGCTTCAGCCTGAACAGCAATGAGATTCTCGAAGCACTCCAGGAACCGCTGCAGGGCATCGTCGGCGCTGTCAAAGGTGCACTCGAACAAACTCCACCAGAACTGGGCGCTGACGTCGCCGACCGGGGTATTGTATTGACTGGCGGTGGCGCACTGCTCAGGGACATCGATAAATTGCTGGTCGAGGAAACCGGTTTGCCGGTTGTCATTGCCGATGAGCCACTCACCTGTGTCGCAAGAGGTGGCGGACGAGTTCTCGAGCTGATGGACGAGCACGGCCCCTCTTTATTTGCACTGGATTGATCAGCGCTGGTGTACAACCGGCCCGTTACACCGGTCTGCAAAATCGGCCCAACGAATGAATCAACCTGTTACACCGACGAGTTGAAGCAACGAGAGTCCTGCTGAAAACATGGCGCTGAATACACCCGACAGCGACCCAAGTGCCTTTCGCGGCACAAGCCCCGGCCTGCGACTTATTCTGTTTATTATTCTTTCTCTGACCCTGATGGTGTTCGACTATCAGAACCAGCACCTGAAAAACGTTCGCCGATTTCTGGAGTGGTCGGTTTACCCCCTGCAGGTCGCGGTTAATGCGCCGGCAGCACTGGGACGCTGGGCTTCTGAATCACTGAGCACCCGTGCCGATCTTATAGAAGACAATGAGACCATGCGCCACAAGATTCTGATACAAAGTGGCCACCTGCAGCGAATGGCAGCACTGGAAGCAGAAAATGTCCGGTTGCGGGCGCTGCTCGAATCAACAGCCAAGGTAGGAGAGCGAGTGCTGATTGCTGAAATCATGTCAGTCGACATGAACCCGTTCAGGCATCAGATCATCGTCAACAAGGGAAGCAAAGACGGGGCATTTGAAGGACAGGCACTGATCGATGCACAGGGGGTTGTCGGGCAGATTACCCGCGACCAGATCGTCAAATCGGAAGCAATACTGATTACCGATGCCGACCACGCAGTGCCGGTCGAGATTGTCCGCAACCAATTACGCACCATCGCCATGGGTACCGGTGACAGGGATCACTTGTCGCTGCCATTCCTGCCACGAAACGGTGATGTGCGCCGCGGTGACCTGCTGGTAACTTCCGGTCTGGGGGGGACATTCCCTGCCGGGTATCCGGTGGCGATGGTCGATGAAGTTCTGGATATCAGTGGCGAGCCATTTCTGACGGTGACTGCAACGCCTACCGCCGCCCTGAATCGGGTTCGCGAAGTTCTGTTGCTTTGGCCGGGCGACGAAGCGCCACCAGAAATCGCTACCAACACCGATCAGGCTGAGAACGAAATGGCAGACGGTGATCAGCCATGAGCCGAAATAACCGAAGAATGTGGCCGGTATGGCTCGTTCTCATGGCAACCGTTACATTCGCAGCACTGCCCTTGCCGGACTGGTTGCAACCGGTGCGGCCACCGCTGGCGGCCATGGCTGTCATCTACTGGTCGATGATGTGGCCACAGCGCTTTGGCCTGGGGAGCGCATGGTTCGTAGGCTTGTTTCTGGATATATTGCAGGGCGCGCTGCTTGGACAACACGCCATCGCACTCGCTGCGGTAGCCTATCTGACCCTCAAGTTTCACCTGCAAATCCGGATTTTTCCGCTTTGGCAGCTCACGGTCACAGTATTTTCCCTGCTCGCGATCAATTCGCTGATCCTGCTATTAATCGATGGTTATGCGGGCAACCCGCTTGGCGGCCTGGCACGCTGGAGCCAGGTGCTCACCGGCGCAATTCTCTGGCCGTTGGTGATGGGACTTATGGACAGGCTGCGAGAGAGCCTGAAATCCCAGGATCGGACTATCCTGTAAATGTCGTACACACTGAGCATAAAGAATCACTGGGCCGAACAGCAGTTGTTTTTTCGGCGCATTATCTGGTCCGGGTTATTCGTCGTCATCCTGACCAGCGTAGTTGCCGGGCGACTGACCCAGTTACAGATTTTCGAATATGAGTACTTCTCGGCACAGTCTCAAGGCAACAGGATTCGGCTTCAGCCTGTGCCGCCAACACGTGGACTGGTTTTCGACCGCAACGGAAAAGTTCTTGCGGAGAACCTGCCCACCTATCAGCTGGAACTGATACCTGAGCAGGTTCCGGGTGTCGATGACGCTTTGGCAGCGCTGGTGGCGCTCGAACTGATCGATCCAGCAAATATTGATGCCCTCAACGAACGGATCAAAAGCAGCCGGCGCTTCGAATCTGTACCGGTTCGGCTCAGGTTGAGCGACGAGGAGGTCGCCCGGTTTGCAGTAAAAAGACTGAACTTCCCGGGCATTGAAATTCGTGCGCGGCTCATCAGAAACTATCCCCATGGAGGTGCTGTAGCGCATGCTCTTGGCTACATGGGCGGCATCAACGCCGCCGACAAGGAATCCCTGAACCGGGCCAACTACGCTGGCACATCGCACATTGGAAAAATATCAATTGAACGGGCCTATGAGGCCGAGTTACATGGCGCAGTCGGTACGCAGGAAGTGCTGGTCAACGCTCGTGGACGTATCATGCAGGTACTCGACGGCGAACCATCGACACCCGGGCAAGACCTGTTCCTCACTCTCGATATCGACGCACAGCTTGCAGCAATAGCGGCAATGGAAGATTGGCGCGGCGCAGTCGTAGCCATTGAACCCTCAACCGGTGAGGTACTGGTATTCGTCAGCACCCCTACATTCGATCCGAATACTATCAGTGTTGGTTTAAGCCGCAGTCAATTCAGGGCACTGCAGGGCAATCCCGATCAGCCACTGTTCAACAGAGCACTGCGCGGCAGCTATCCGCCGGGTTCAACCATCAAGCCGATCCTCGCGCTGGCAGCTATCCAGGACACAAACTTCGACCCTGAGCGACGTATCATGTGCCGGGGATACTTCACACTACCCGGCAAGAGCCATCGATACCGGGACTGGAAACGCCAGGGACATGGCATGGTGAACATGCAGGATGCTATTGCCGAGTCTTGTGATACCTATTTCTATTCGCTTGCAGTAGACATGGGCATTGACCGAATGCAGATGATACTGGAGCAGTTCGGCCTGGGCTCCGCAACCGGTATCGATGTGAGTGGAGAGAAAAGCGGACTGGTGCCTTCGAGAGCCTGGAAGCGCAGGGCATTTTCCGATCCGGGCGACCGGGTATGGTTTCCCGGTGAGACTGTCATCACCGGCATCGGTCAGGGGTATCTTCTGACCACCCCTCTGCAACTGGCACAGGCCGTGGCCACAATCAGCAAACAGGGGCGGCGGTTTCGTCCTCACCTGCTGCGTGCTATTCACAATCCCGCCACTGGCGCGACCCGGGCAATATCGCATCAGGAAATGGATCCGGTACCTGATACCAATACGGAGCACTGGAATCGCATTATTGCGGGAATGCTGGGAGTGATGTCGGAACCCCGCGGCACTGCAAGAGCAGTCGCCAAAGGTGCACCATTCCTGATGGCCGGAAAAAGCGGCACCGCGCAGGTATTTTCGGTTGCACAGGATGCGGAATATGATTCCGAGGCAATTACCGAGCGCATGCGCGATCATGCTTTGTTCGTTGCATTCGCTCCGATCGAAGATCCGCAAATTGCCGTAGCAGTGATTGTTGAAAATGGAGAAAGCGGCAGCGGAGTAGCCGCCCCTGTGGCCCGGCAAGTGATGGAAGCCTACCTGAGGAACCTTTAGTGATATCCAGTACAGCGAAAAGACATGCCCCCTCGCGGTAATCGGCTGCTCTATCACCTGCACCTTGACGGCCCCCTGCTGCTGGGTATTTTTGCCATTCTGGGTGTCGGGCTCCTGGCGCTGTATAGCGCCGTCGGCCAGAACGGGGCGATGCTGACATCCCAGGGGATGCGTATTCTTGCTGCGATTGCAGCCTTGCTGATAATGGCGCAGGTAGAGCCCGGCCTGTTGCGGCGTGCCGCACCATGGGTTTACCTGGCAGGGCTGGTATTGCTCGCACTGGTTCTGGTCGGAGGTGATGTGGGCAAGGGTGCTCAACGATGGCTTGATATCGGTGTCAGATTCCAGCCCTCCGAGATACTAAAGCTGGCCCTGCCCATGGTGATGGCCTGGTACCTGCATGAACGCCCGTTACCTCCGTCTGCGGGCACCATATTGGTCACCATGATATTGGTACTCATCACGGCGGGCATGATAGGGCTGCAGCCGGATCTCGGCACCGCGATTATGATCGGACTCAGCGGAGCCGCAGTCATTTTTCTGGCCGGCATTGGGATCGGCTACATTCTTTCAGCGACCGCGCTCGCTCTGGGATCGATGCCGGTACTTTGGTATTTCATGCGTGACTATCAAAAACAGCGTGTATTAACCCTGCTCGATCCTGACCGCGACCCTCTGGGTACCGGCTATCACATTATCCAGTCGAAAATCGCCATCGGTTCAGGAGGGATATTTGGCAAGGGCTGGCTGAATGGTAGCCAGGGTCAGCTGGAATTTCTTCCGGAGCGCTCCACCGACTTTATTTTTGCCGTCATCGGAGAAGAATTCGGGTTGATGGGCGGTACAGCAATTTTGCTCATCTATCTTTTCATCGTAGGGCGGGGTTTGTTTATTGCTGCGATGGCTCAGGATACATTTTCCCGCATTCTGGCCGGCACCATCAGCATTACCTTCTTTTTCTACGTGTTCGTCAATTCCGCAATGGTCACCGGATTGTTACCCGTGGTTGGTGTCCCCCTCCCGCTGGTCAGCGCGGGCGGAACATCCATGGTGACCCTGATGGCGGGTTTCGGTATTCTCATGTCTATCAAAACGCACCGGAAGCTACTTGCACGATGAAACGGATTATCAGAAACCTGCTCCAGAATATCCATGTCGCTCTTCTGGGTGGCATTCTTGCTGTATTCGCCCCCTCGCTTTCCTCGGCAATTGACACTGATCGCGCCGATGTTCAGGCATTCATTGCTGAAATGGTATCGAAACACGATTTCGATGAGGAAACCATTCGCGCTGTACTGCAACAGAGCGTTTCCCAGCCGCGTATTCTTGATGCCATCAGCCGGCCGGCAGAACGAACCAAACCGTGGCATGAGTACCGGTCCATTTTTGTCACGCCCAAACGTATCAGCGCGGGTGTGGATTTCATGCGCAAGCATCAGGATTTACTAGAAAGAATCTCTGAACAAACCGGCGTACCTGTTGAAATCATTGTGGCGATCGTGGGTGTTGAAACCTCCTACGGAAGAATCACCGGCAATTTCCGGGTTATCGATGCGCTGGTGACGCTTGGATTTGACTATCCGCCACGCAGCAAGTTTTTTCGTTCTGAACTTGAACAGTTCTTCCTGATCGCTCGCGAGGAGAAACTGGAGCTTCTTGAACTGACCGGTTCCTATGCCGGAGCGATTGGTGCACCACAGTTCATGCCCAGCAGCTATCGTCATTATGCGGTAGATGGCAATGGTGATGGCCGCCGGGACCTGTTTTCGAACTGGGATGATGTTCTGGCCAGCGTCGCCAATTATTTTACTGCGCATAAATGGAAGCCGGGTGAGCCTGTTGTTGTTACAGGTACTACCGGTGACAGCACCCCTCCGGCAGCAAAAAACAAGCTGAAAATGAAAGATACGATTGCTTCGCTGACGAAACGTGGCATTCGGTTCGAGGCAAGCCTGAGCCCATCGGCGCCAGCACAGCTCATCCAGCTCGATGGAGAAAACGGGATTGAATACTGGGTAGGGTTCCATAATTTTTACGTCATCACCCGCTATAACCGCAGCACCATGTATGCTCTTTCTGTATTCCAGCTGAGCGAGTCGATTCTCGCCGCGGCTCTGGAACGCTCTGATATGGAACCCCCCAATGCAAGCTAGACTTACCAGTTGGCGAATGACTTCAGCATTGCTGCTACTCGGCGTATTGGCCAGCGCTTGCGCACCTGTCCAGTGGAAAGACCCGACGCCCCGCCAAACCGGTAGCCAGACTGAACGCAGCTCACGTGGAAACCCGCCTTTCTACGAGGTATTCGGAAATCGCTACTATGTGCTGGCCAGCTCGGCCGGGCACACCGAACGCGGTGTGGCATCATGGTATGGTAAAAAATTTCACGGCAATCCCACCTCCAGTGGTGAGATCTACGACATGCACGCCATGACGGCAGCCCACAAAACCCTGCCGCTGCCAACAATGGTCAGCGTTACCAACCTGCGCAATGGCAAGGAAGTCATTGTGCGCGTCAACGACCGTGGCCCGTTCGTTGGCGATCGAATTATTGACCTGTCATTCGCTGCAGCGAGCAAACTTGACATGATCAATGCCGGGACAGCTATGGTGGAAGTTGTCGCCTTGACTGATCCCGGCCGCAAAAGTGCCGTATCGAAGGCCGACGGGACACCAGTGATGATTGGTGATCAGGTTTCCGGAATACTCTTTTTGCAGGTCGGCGCTTTCTCTGATGGTCAGAATGCCCAACGACTGCGCCAGCAACTCGAAACAATCGGCATCACCAGAGTGGTAATTCATAGCGATCAAAGCGATAGCCTGCCGGTCTACCGGGTCAGGATAGGCCCGCTTGCCGATATTGCAGAGTATGATGCTCTTGTCAGGCACGTGGCTACGCTGTCAATACATGATCCACACCTGGTTGTGGAACCTGAAAGTGAACACAATAGTCTTTCTCCAATAGCGGGTAGTTAGCACACCACAAACCCGGTTCCTTTTGACCAGGTTCGCCTCCCGCACATCTTTCGCATGGAATAGTAGTAAGCATGAGCAGAGTAATTGTTTCCTTCCTGACAACTGTTGTTTGTTTCGTTGCCCCGTTGGTCACAGTAGCGCAGGTAGCAACCCCGTCACCACCTGCGCTGAATGCAGCAGGATATTTACTGATCGACCATAACAGTGGTCGCATACTTGCCTCAAAAAATCCTGGCGAGCGACTGGATCCGGCTAGTATTACCAAGCTGATGACTGCTTATGTTGTATTTCGCTCAATAAAAAACCGGCAAATCACATTGCAGGACCAGGCGACGATCAGCGAGAAAGCCTGGCGCACCGGCGGATCGAGAATGTTTATCGAAGTCAATACGAAAGTCAGCATAGAGGATCTGCTGCAGGGCATGATTGTTCAATCCGGCAACGATGCCAGTGTCGCGCTGGCAGAACATGTTGCCGGTTCAGTTGAAATGTTTTCGGAACTTATGAACCAGTATGCCTTTGAACTCGGCATGACCAACACACACTATATGAACAGCACGGGGCTGACAGACGAAAACCATTACACCTCCGCAACCGATATTGCGATTCTGGCGAGTGCTATCATTCGTGAGTTCCCCGAATACTACAACTGGTATTCGCAAAAAATGTTTGCCTACAACGGTATCGAGCAAAAAAACCGCAATGCGTTGCTGTGGCGTGATGCAAGCGTAGACGGCATGAAAACCGGTTACACGGAAAATGCGGGTTATTGCCTGGTTTCTTCGGCCAAACGAGAGGATATGCGATTGATCTCGGTTGTTCTTGGAACCAAAAGCTCACGTGCCCGGGCAAATGATTCCCAGACCCTGCTCAATTACGGATTTCGCTTTTTCGAAACGCGGCTGGTATACCCGGCCGGCGATACTGTTGCAGAGACCAGGGTCTGGAAGGGGACAACTGACAGCACAGGGCTCAGCGTGAGAGAAGATCTGTACGTCACCATCCCTCGCGGCAGCTACGATTTGCTCGAAGCAAAACTTGACCTGATGGCCGAGATTACCGCTCCCATCAACCCGGAATCACAGCTTGGCACTCTGACGGTCAATCTGGCAGATGAGACCCTGGCAAAGGCGCAGCTATTTGCACTATCAACGGTTGGGCGAGGGACGCTCTGGCAGCGGTCCAAAGACTCCGTTCTCCTCTGGCTTGAGTAGAGATTCGTGGCACAAGCATTGCCTGTTGCCTATCTGAACGGTTCTTTCGTCCCGATTGAATCAGCCCAGATTTCACCGCTGGATCGCGGTTTCCTGTTTGGTGATGCAGTATATGAGGTTATCCCGGTGTACGGGAGCAAGCCGATGTTGCTCGATGCTCATCTCCGACGGATTGGAAAAAGCCTTGCCGCGCTACAGATCGCGAATCCGCATACTGATGACGAGTGGGAAAATATTGTTACCGGACTGATTGATAAAAACGGCGGCGGTGATATCGCTGTATATCTTCAAACCAGTCGCGGCGCTGATAGCGGCAGGGATCACGTTTTCCCCGCTGCGATCAAGCCCACCGTGTTCGGCATGGTCACGGTAATTCAGGATCCGGGTCAACTGCCAACAGCAATAAAGGCTATCACGATGCCGGATAATCGCTGGGGCCGGTGCGATATCAAATCTACATCAATGATCGCCAATGTTCTGATTCGCCAGCAGGCAAAAACAGCCGGTGCAAGCGATGCGATACTGCTTCGAGACGGTTTCGTTACCGAGGGTGGCACCAGCTCTGTGATGATTGTAGAACAGGGTGTGCTGATTCGACGACCTAACGGGCCTGATATCCTCCCCGGCACAACGAGCGAACTGGTTTTGCAACTGGCTGGTGAGGTTGGCATACCCTGCCGGGAGGAAGCCATTTCCGAACAGCGACTACGGCGAGCAGATGAAGTCTGGCTCACCAGTGCAACGAAAAATATCGCACCAGTCACAATGATCGATGGACAACCGGTAGGTGATGGCTCACCCGGGCCTGTCTGGCAACAACTTGCCGGACTGTTTGCTGCTCGAAAACCGGGAAACAGGAATGGCAGCTAATGGAAGACTCGCTTCTTGAGTTTCCCTGCCAGTTCCCGATCAAGGCAATTGGCCTCGACCATGGCGATTTTCAGTCCACAGTCACGCGCATTATCAGTGCTCATGCCGGCGAATTACCTGAAGACGCTATTACAGTAAATCCCAGCAGCAACGGGAAATACCTGTCGGTCAGTGTAGTGATAACGGCGAAAAGTCAGACTCAACTCGATGCGATATACCAGGAACTCACCGCGCTGGAATCTGTTCGCTTTGTCTTATAGTGAAAACATCACCTGAAACCGTTATTCGTCGACCGGGCCTGATTGACTATGCCCGGACACTCAAAGACATGCGCGAGTTTACTGAACAGCGTTCGGAAAACTCTGCTGATGAAATATGGTTTCTGGAACATCCCGGTGTATTTACACTGGGTATGAATGCTGATCGCAGTCATTTGCTGGCAGCCGGTGATATTCCCGTCATCGAAGCAGACCGCGGAGGGCATGTCACTTACCACGGACCAGGACAGCTGGTGGTTTACACATTGATGGACCTGGGTCGAAATAACCTGGGTATCAGGAAACTGGTAGAGGCGCTGGAAACAGCGATCATCCATACGCTGGCCAACTACGGAATTCTTGCCCACGGGCGGCGTGATGCTCCTGGTGTTTATGTTGGGGAAGCAAAAATTGCCAGTCTCGGATTGCGCATCCGCAAAAAATGCAGCTATCACGGGCTGGCAATTAATGTTGGCATGGATCTCGAGCCGTTTTCACGAATCAACCCCTGCGGGTTTGCAGACCTTGCTGTCACCCAGGTTTCGGATCTGGGGGGGCCTGACAACCCGATGCGGGTTGCGGATGATCTTTGCCCGGAACTGATGGAGACTCTTTTTCAATATTAATGGTGCCAATGGCCCGGCATTGCCTGTCCGATCTCTTTTTGACGGAATGGCTCCCTGCGGTCCGCTTTATTTCCTTCAAAAAGAGATCGGACAGGCAATGCCTTGGTTTGTCGCAGGGTTTCAGGATCGGGTACTGATTGCAAGATTATGTCGCGACTATTCCAATTGGAAATAATTTAGCGGGACAATTCTTCAAGTCGCTGTGGAGTCCCGACGTCGGTCCAGATTCCGGTAAATTCGCTGCCTGCCACTCTCGCTGCCTGAATCGCTGAAACCAGCAACGGAGCGAGTGGAAACCGGAGGTCTGAACAGCCCTGGAACAGTTCGGGGTGCAATACCGCGATACCTGAATACGTCAGACGGGAATTTCCATGGGCATGCAACCGTCCATCGGACAATACGAAATCTCCGTCTGCATTGTGCGGAGGGTTAGCCACCAGCAGCAGATGCGCCAGATCGTCGCCCTCCAGTTCAATCGCGGGAAAGCCATACTCACAATAGATATCACCGTTAACCAGCCAGAACGGCTTGTCGCCCAGTAGCTCAAGTGCCCTGAAGATTCCGCCACCTGTCTCAAGGGCTTGAGGCCCTTCGGGACTGTATTGCACCCGCATTCCCCATCTGGCCCCATCGCCGACAAAATCCATGATTTGCTCCCCCAGCCAGCACAGGTTGATCACGACCTCCGATACGCCTGCGCCGGCCAGCGCCTCAAGGTGGTACTCGATTAAATGCTTGCCATTTACCTGTAACAAAGGCTTGGGAACCGAATCAGTTAACGGTCGCATGCGTTCACCGCGGCCTGCTGCAAGAATCATGGCCTTCAATCCCTGTCCTCCCCTGGCGTGCCGGCTTGCACGCATTGGTTCCAACCTGTACTCAAACAGTTACAATTCACTCCGTGACGGAAGCCCATTATCGTACATTCGACTATAATTCGTCGCGTTAATATCCTGAAGCATTGGAAGTTTTTTGCGTAGTATCATTTTGACAATTTTTTGCTGTCTGTCAGTCATCTGGGCAGTCGCTCTTGCCCAGGCTCAGGATAAACCGGCATCCCCTTCATCCGCCTGTACTGTGGTACCTGTCGCACTTCCCGAAGAACTGCTATCGCAACCAGTGGGCTCTACATTCATCAGCCCCGGCCTGGCAGGCGCTGACATCGGTCCCGTGCAGATTACGACCGGTAAAATCGAGGCACAACTTAACGGCGATGCAAGCTTCGCTAACTCGATCACGATACGCAGCGGGCAGAAAATTCTGTCAGCGAACCAGGGAAACTACAGCAATGAAACCGGCATATTCGAGGTCGGCGGTAGTGTGGAGTATCTCGACCCGAAGACGCGAATTCTGGGCGATCGTGCAATGTTCAACGCCACTGCAGAGCAGGTTGAATTCGAAGCAGCAGAATTTGAATTCCCGGAAACTCCTGCACGCGGGACAGCAGGTAATATTTCTGTTTCCGGCACACAAATGCTGCGCCTGAAGCAGGTAACCTACACTTCCTGCGCTCCTGGCAATACCGACTGGCTGTTGTCTGCGAAAAAAATAAAAATCGACCGAAGCAACGGCACTGCGACCGCACGAAACGCAATGCTGAAGTTCAAAGGTGTACCTATTCTGTACACACCTTATATTTCTTATCCGATTTCGGATAAAAGAAAATCGGGACTATTGCTGCCTTCGATCGGACGTTCGGATCAGCGCGGTGTTGATCTTTCAATACCCTACTACTGGAATATTGCACCAAACTATGACGCCACGATTACCCCTCGCTATATGTCGCAGCGTGGAGCCCAACTGCAAACCGAGTTCCGGTATCTGACCAAATCACATCGCGGACAACTGAGCGGGGAGATACTGCCAAATGATAATACGTCCGGAACGCGCAGATCATTTGTATCAGTACAACATGAGTCGCAGCTGGGCTATGGCTGGCGTGGTCTGGTAGATGCTACCAGTGTGTCTGACTCCAGCTACTTTGAGGATCTGTACGGCAGCCTGAGCGCAACCAGCCAGACACACCTCACCAGAAAAATTGACTTTGATCTTCTGAAGACCAACTGGGGAGCACAGCTTCGCCTGCAAAACTATCAAACACTCTACGACCTGATTATTGATGACGATCATCCCTATACGCAGGCACCCAGGCTATCCGCCTGGGGGGAATGGGCCAACGGGCCGCTTGGAATCGAGTATGGGATCAGTGGTGAAGTCACCTATTTCGATCGTGACACTGGTATCACCGGCCTGAGATCACGCCTGCGACCAAAACTTTCATGGCCCATTGAGCGACGAAAATTCAATCTTGAACCTGCGGTGGCGGTTGAACATGTTCGCTACAAACTGAACGACGTGCCGGCGGGAACAGACGACTCGCCCGCCGTAACCACGCCGGTCTACAGTATCGATATGGGTACGATGCTGGAGCGGAGGACAGGAAAAACCGGCCGTTGGCTGCAAACTCTCGAACCTCGCGTCCTGTTCGTTCATATTCCCTTCAATGAACAGGGAGATCTGCCTGTTTTCGATACCATTGAGCCCGACCTGAATCTTGTTCAGCTATTTCGCAAAAACAGGTTTGCCGGTAGTGATCGGATTGGTGATACGCGGCAGTTGAGTATGGGTATTACCACCCGGTTGATCGATGCCGCAAGTGGTTCGCAAAGACTCACCGCTACAATCGGACAAACGCTGTACTTTAGCGACCGGAGGGTCACATTGCCCGGCGAAGCAGCAAGCCTCAACAGCTCCTCGGACTATCTGGCCGAACTGCAGATGAAACTCTACGATAACTGGAGCATCGATCTTGGCTACCAGTGGGACTCTGACCAAAACGTAACGCAGCGCGCCGAAGCGCGGCTGCAGTATCGCCCTGACAAGTCCAAAGTCCTCAACCTCTCCTACCGGCTGCGCAGGGACACCCTGGAAGAAGTAGACGGCTCCTTTCTCTGGCCGTTGAGCAAAACCTGGAATCTGGTGGGGCGATACCAGTATTCCTTGCTCGATAAAGAGCCGCTGGAACGCTTTGCGGGTCTGGAGTATGAGACCTGCTGCTGGGGTGTTCGATTTGTGGTGCGTAAATACCTGGCCAACCGCACTGGAGAAACTGATACTGCCATTGCCTTTCAGCTCATATTCAAGGGTCTCGCCAACGTCGGGGATTCAGCCGACCGACTGCTGGAACGTGGTATTCTCGGCTATGATCGCGACTAAAGAGATGTCAAAAATAATGCATAGATTGATCCTGCCGCTGGTGGTATTCAGCTTCTTCAATCCGTTGGCGCTAAGCGCCCAAACACTGGAACTCAGCAGCACCGGTGAGATGCTTGAGGGCATCGCCGCTATTGTCAACGATGGCGTAGTTTTGAAAAGCGAGCTGCAGATCGAGATGGACAGAATTGTCACTGGTCTTCAGGAGCAGGGAACCCAAATGCCACCCAGAAGAGCACTCGAAAAACAGGTTCTGGAGCGACTGATCAACCAGAGAATTCAGCTGCAACGCGCAGAGCGTGTCGGAATCAGTATTTCTGATGAAACCCTGAACGACGCGCTTGGGCGGATAGCCGTGCAAAATGGTGGCACGCTGGCTGACCTGCCCCTGCTGCTGGCCAAGGAAAATATTGATTACTCCATTTACCGGGAAACTATCAGGGATCAACTTGCGCTTGATCTCCTGAAGCGCCGCGATGTCATCGGCCGCATCGGTGTGACGCCACTCGAACTCGAGGAATACCAGGCGCGACAGGATGGTGAGACGATGATGAATCATGACTATAAGGTTTCACATATCCTGATTTCACTACCATCGCCGGCACCGGCTGACGCAATCAGTGCCGCTGAAGAAAAGATGGAGAAAATTTACCAGCTTCTGGATGAAGGCACAGATTTTGCAGAACTTGTGATCACTTTTTCTGACGGCCAGAGTGCGTTGGAAGGTGGCAGCCTTGGATGGAAAAAAGGGCGGGAGCTGCCAACACTGTTTGCGGATATCGTCCCTGAACTTGAGCCAGGCGAGGTATCCCGCCCGATTCGCAGCGGGAGCGGATTTCATATTGTCAAACTGGATGAGGCACGCGGATCTGACCCCATCATGGAAAAGCAAACATTGTTGCGGCACATTCTCATCGAAACAGATGAAATCCTGGATAACGCAGCGGCAGAGCAAAAACTCTCGGAAATTCATGATCAAATCGTCCAGGGTGATGATTTTGAAGCTGTCGCCAAGGTTGTTTCGGAAGATCCTTCAACAGCTATCGATGGCGGCCATCTCGGATGGATCGGCCCGGGAACATTTGTGCCGGAATTTCAGGAAGTTTGTGATGCGCTGGAGATAGGTGAGTTGAGTCAACCATTCCAGACCAGGTACGGATGGCATATCGTCGAAATCCTGGATCGCCGCATCCATGACACTACCGAAGAAGTCGAGCGGGAGAACGCCATCATGGCCATCCGCAACAGCAAGCTGGGCGAAGAGACAGAAATGTGGATGCGCGAGTTGCGTGATCGGGCATTCGTCGAGTACAGGATGTAGTGCCCTATCCAGCGCGAGCAACACCCACGACCACGCCCAACAAAATTCCACGTATTGCGATTACGACCGGCGAGCCTGCCGGTATCGGCCCTGATCTTGTTTTATTGCTAAGCAAAAAAGACTGGCCGGTGCAGCTGGTCGCTATCGGTGACCCGGACATGCTGGCAAGGCGCGCCAGAGCTTTGGGTATTACAGCCAGTATTCGACCCTATTCCCGCGAAGTGCCGCGAGCCGGTAGCACAGCAGGTATTCTGTAAGTTGCAGAAATTGCACTGGAATCAGATTGTGTTGCAGGCAAGTTAAACGCCGGGAATGCGGGAAGCGTGATTCAGATGCTTGAAAAAGCTTGCAGCGGCTGCGTTGCGGGAGAGTTCGATGCGATGGTCACAGCACCTGTGCACAAAGGCATCATCAATGATGCAGGCATTCCTTTTACGGGACATACCGAGTTTCTGGCTGAAATGACCGATAGCCCTCTTCCGGTCATGATACTGGTTGCCGATACGCTGCGCGTTGCCTTGCTCACCACGCACCTGCCTCTCTCCGCCGTACCTGAAAACATCACAGCAACTCGTATCGATACCACTATTCGAATTCTCAACGATGGCCTTTCAAAACTATTCCATATCGAATCACCCTCTATTGCAGTTCTCGGGCTTAATCCTCATGCAGGTGAAGGCGGGCATCTGGGCACTGAGGAAATCGAGATCATTATTCCAGCGCTCGACAAGCTGAGAGCAGATGGCATTCGAATAACAGGCCCCCTCCCGGCAGATACTGCATTTACTCGCCATGCCGGCGGCGAATCTGATGCTTATCTGGCGATGTATCACGATCAGGGTCTGCCGGTACTAAAAGCCAAAGGGTTCGGCAACGCGGTGAATGTCACCCTTGGTCTGCCGGTAATCAGAACATCGGTCGACCACGGCACCGCACTTGACCTCGCTGCAACCGGCAATGCGGATACTGGCAGCCTGATGGCTGCAATTCAGCTCGCCATCGAGCTGGCCGGAACATCGTGACATTCAACGCGCCCAGAAAAAACCTGGGACAGCACTTCCTGCATGACCGGAATATCATCGAAAAGATCGTGGCCGCTATTCGACCGCAACGCGATGACTATATTGTGGAAATAGGGCCCGGCCGTGGTGCTTTGACATTGCCGCTCCTGCAATTCGTTGATCATCTGGACGTCATCGAACTGGACCGGGATCTGGCGAAATCCCTTGCTCAGCTCCCTGAGCAGCCCGCACTGACAGTACATCAGGCGAATGCGCTGAAATTCAACTTCAGACAGATTTCCTCAGTCCCCGCGAGCCTCAGGCTGGTTGGGAACCTGCCCTACAATATTTCCACGCCATTGCTGTTCCACGTTCTGTCTCAGGCGACGATATTTCGGGATATACATGTCATGCTGCAGAAAGAAGTCATACAGCGAATGGTTGCTGATCCCGGTTCACGTACCTACGGGCGACTATCGGTGGCAATCCAGGCTCGTTGCCAGGCCACCGAATTGTTCAGTATCAAGCCTGGCAGCTTCCTTCCCCCGCCCAAGGTGGATTCAGCCTTTATCCGGCTGGTTCCGGATGCATCGATTATGGCAACGATCCACTGCGAATCTGATTTCGACATGATGGTCATGCAGGCTTTCTCCATGCGGCGCAAGAAACTGAGCAACTGCCTGAAGGGAATGTTGTCGGCAGCGGAAATCCGATCGACAGACACCAACCCTGACGTTCGGGCTGAAACTCTCGATGTAGATGCCTTCATTCGGCTGGCCAACAAATTTACAACGAATACCGCGAATGACAAAAGAGTAGAATAGAGTTCTGCCTCAAACCCGGTACTTAACTGCCCATGGCTACTTACGCAATCGGTGATGTTCAGGGCTGTTACGAGCAGCTCGTACAACTCCTTGACCTGATCAATATCGATCCGGCGACAGACAGTGTCTGGTTCGTCGGCGATCTGGTCAGCCGTGGTCCGGCCTCACTGGAAGTGCTCAGGCTCGTTCGGTCGATGGGAGACACAGCGACCGTTGTTCTTGGGAACCATGATCTGCACCTGCTGGCACTGGCAGCAGGAGACAACAAGCCGGGTGGCAATAAGGAACTGGAACCCATACTCGCAGCCCCTGACGGTGCTACGTTGATCAACTGGCTACGCCATCGACCACTCGCCCACTACAGCCCCAACCTGAATACCCTGATGGTGCACGCAGGCGTTATTCCGGAATGGAATCCGCTGCAAATCATAAAGCTTGCAAGAGAGGTGGAGTCTGTTCTGCGCGGGCCTTCATCCGGTGAATTCCTGGCTGCAATGTATGGAGACGGCCCCGCCCGCTGGGCCTCGCATCTGCAGGGGTTCGATCGGCTAAGGTTCATCACCAACTGCCTGACACGCAGCCGCTACTGCCGGCCAAACAGCAGCCTGGAGCTGCAACACAAAGAATCCCCTGGCGGCCAACCGCATGGCCTGATCCCATGGTTCGACATGCCGGACCGCCAGACCGGGAGCGTACGAATCGTGTTCGGGCACTGGTCCACGCTGGGCCTGTACCAGCAAAGCCATCTTCTGGGGCTGGATACCGGTTGTGTCTGGGGAGGAACCCTGACTGCAGCGCGCCTTGACGGACCAACGAGAATCTTCAGCGTACCGGGCTGAAGAATAAATGGAGTCAGACCGCTACTGCTGCTTTGATGTGGGGGTACGGCTCATAACCCCGGATTTCGAAATCGTCGAATTCGTAATCCAGTATTGATTCCGGTTTTCGTTTGATCGTCAACTTCGGCAGGGGTAACGGGTCGCGGCCCAGCTGTTCGGCAACCTGCTCTGTGTGATTCAGGTACAGATGACAATCACCGCCCGTCCAGATAAATTCCCCGGGCGCCAGATCTACCTGCTGCGCTACCATATGTGTCAGCAGTGCGTAGGAGGCGATATTGAACGGTACGCCAAGAAAAATATCCGCACTGCGCTGATAAAGCTGGCAGGAAAGTTTGCCATCCGCAACATAGAACTGGAATAAGGCATGACAGGGAGCCAGTGCCATATTTTCGAGCTCACCCACATTCCATGAGCTCACGATCATGCGTCTGCAATCCGGATTGCTGCGCAGCGTTTCGATCACACCCAGGATCTGGTCAACATGCCTTCCGTCGGCCGTCGGCCAGTTACGCCACTGAGCACCATAGACCGGCCCAAGGTTACCCTGCTCATCGGCCCATTCGTCCCAGATCCGGACGCCATTTTCAGTCAAATAGGCCGTGTTGGTATCGCCCTGAAGAAACCACAGTAATTCGTGGATAATTGATCGGATATGCAGTTTCTTGGTGGTGACCAGCGGGAACCCCTCAGCAAGATCAAACCTTGCCTGGTAGCCAAATACGCTGAGCGTGCCGGTTCCAGTCCGGTCATTTTTCCGGAATCCGCATTCCTGAACATGCCGCATTAAGTCAAGGTACTGGCGCA
This sequence comes from Gammaproteobacteria bacterium, assembly GCA_024277915.1. Taxonomy (GTDB): domain Bacteria; phylum Pseudomonadota; class Gammaproteobacteria; order Steroidobacterales; genus JAJRUG01. The sequence goes on along the minus strand of JAJRUG010000044.1, from coordinate 93,621 downwards.
CTCGTTATCTCCGTGTCGCTGCTGCCTGAGCCTGACGTGAATAGGCCATCCAGATCAATACGACACCGGCTATGATCATCGGAAAGCTCAGCACCTGCCCCATCGTCACCCAGCCAAGCGCGAGGTAACCGAACCCTGCATCAGGTATGCGCACAAACTCCACTGAAAACCGGAATATGCCGTAGCCCAGCAAGAATAGCCCGGAAACTGCCATTGTCGGTCTGGGTTTCGATGAAAACAGCCACAAAATCGCGAACAGGGCCAAGCCTTCAAGCAATGCCTCATACAGCTGAGAAGCATGCCTGGACTCGCCATTGACAATAACTGCCCAGGGCACATCGGTGGGTTTGCCCCAAAGCTCGTTGTTAATGAAATTGCCAAGCCTGCCAAAACCCAGGCCTATCGGCACCATCGGTGCGATAAAATCTGTGGCCTGAAAAAAGGTCTTTCCCAGCTTTCGGGCATAGACATACATCGCCACGAGCACACCAAGCAACCCGCCATGGAACGACATTCCCCCCTTCCAGATCTGGAAAAGCCTTAGCGGGTTCTCCAAAAGCTGGTCGAAGTTATAGAACAGCATGGAACCGACCCGTCCACCGATAATCACCCCAAGCGCTCCATAGAAAATCAGATCATCCACCTGTTCAGAAGAAAAAGCGGTATCCGGCTGCCGGGCTCTTTTCCTGAACAGAATCCATGCCCCGGCGAAACCTGCGAGATAGGTCAAACCGTACCAATGAATGGCCACAGGGCCTAACTGCAGAAAAACCGGGTCGATATCTGGATACTGGAACATGAAGCTAGTTTATCATTGGGAACACTCGTGAACAGACTTTCCAAAGAAACCAGCCCTTATCTGCTGCAACATGCGGACAATCCCGTCGATTGGTACCCATGGGGTGCTGAGGCATTAAACAGGGCGCGCATAGAGAATCGGCCAATCCTGTTGTCCATCGGGTATTCCGCCTGCCATTGGTGCCACGTCATGGCTCATGAGTCTTTCGAGAATCCGGAGACTGCCGATCTGATGAACCGCCTGTTCGTCAATATCAAAGTCGATCGTGAGGAACGTCCGGATCTTGATCGTATCTATCAGACAGCCCATCAGTTAATTGTCCAGCGTCCCGGAGGCTGGCCGCTGACAATGTTCCTGACTCCGGAAGACCAGTTTCCTTTTTTTGGCGGCACCTACTTTCCTGGCACTACGGGTTACGGCCTACCCGCATTTACAGAAATACTTGACCGGGTGGCACAGTACTATCACGACAATCAGAGCGACGTCCGGCAAAGTGGCCGGCAGTTGGTATCAGTCCTGAAAAGCATGGAACCCGGAGACCCGGCCGATGCCGAATCGCTCCACAACGAGCCTCTGGCAGCATTCCGTGCAGCTGCCGGCAAGGAATTTGACGCGGAATACGGCGGTTTCGGCGGCGCACCGAAATTTCCGCAAACCCCGGTCATTGAGCGTCTGCTCAGACACTGGCGCGCTACGGCTCATACCGGCACACCGGATACGGAAGCCCTGCTTGTTTGTGCGCTTACTCTCCAGCGGATGTACGAGGGAGGTATATACGATCACCTCGGCGGTGGCTTCAGCCGCTATTCTGTCGACCGGCAATGGCAGATCCCGCATTTCGAGAAAATGCTGTATGACAACGGTTCGCTGCTGGCGCTCTATGCCCAAATGTGGCAAATCAGTGCCGATGAGTGTTATCGCACTGTCGCCAATGAAACAGCAAATTGGGTATTACGGGAAATGCGTGAGCCGGCGGGCGGCTTTCGGGCAGCTCTGGATGCAGATTCAGAAGGTGAAGAAGGAAAGTTTTACAGCTGGATGCCGGATGAAATCAGGAACCTGTTACCTGATGAAGAATACCAGCTCATCGTGGCTCGCTACGGATTGGACAGGGAGGCAAATTTTGAAGGACGCTGGCATCTGGTCTTGACCGGGGCGCCAGAAGCGGCCGGCGATTCGCCACAGGTCGATGAGTCTGCCGCAGCGGAGCGCCTGGACAGGGCACGCCAGACATTGCTGATAGCCCGGGACAAACGTGTTCGTCCGGGCCGCGACGATAAAGTACTCACAAGCTGGAATGCCCTGATGATCAGAGGCCTGGCAATTGCAGCCCGGACGCTGGATCGAGAAGATCTTGCTGCAGCCGCAACACAGTGTCTGGTTTTTGTCCGGGAGCAGATGGCAGAGCCGGGGCGCCTGATGGCCTGCCATGCCGGCGGGCAGGCCCGGCTTGAAGCCTATCTCGATGACTATGCATTTCTGCTCGATGCCATTCTGGAATTGCTGCAGACACACTGGAACAACGAGCAGCTTGAATTCGCCTGCTGGATCGCTGATCGCCTGCTGGAAAATTTTCACGACACTTCAGGCGGCGGATTCTGGTTCACCTCGTCGGCCCACGAGCAGCTTGTGCATCGAAACAAGCCCATGTCTGACGATGCAACACCTTCCGGAAATGCAATCGCCGCACTGGCACTGGGGCGGCCCGGATACCTGCTGGGAAACCCTCAATATCTGAACGCTGCCGAATCTGTTTTACGTGCCGGCTGGAGCACTATGGTGGAATTTCCACGCGGTCATGCATCTCTGCTGACTGCGCTGGATGAATACCTCGACCCACCGGAAATCGTCGTCATCAGGGGGAGCAAAAAAACACTCAGAGAGTGGAAAATAGCAGCGAATGCAATTTTTGCGCCACGGCGCCTGGTATTTGCGATCCCCTCATCACAGAAAAATCTGCCTGGCGCTCTGGCCAGTCGGCAGCCGGCTGCAACGACAGTTGCATATATCTGTCGTGGTCACACCTGTGATACACCCGTTACTGAACTCACAAATTTCTGTGCCGTACTCGGCAAGACGTAACGTTACCAGATAATAATACGGGAGCCGACCCCGTGCCGGCTCCCGTATCTCATCACATACCAGTCTGTCAGCGACCCATCAGCTGGTCATCAATGCTCGACATGACCCATACAATGAAGTTGTCATGCTGGGTCAGAGACTCTCTCGCAAATTTATAATCCAGGCCCTTCAGATCTTTTCTCAGTTTTGCCTGAATTCCCCGTGTAGAAAGCAGTGTTGTCACAATGACAACTTCCTTGCCCTTGGCAGTTGCTGCTTCGATCTTCTTCCGAAGATTTGCTACATTCGCAGCACGAACCTCTGGGGCTGCATCGTCCTGCAAAGTGATGCCAATCACATCAGAGTATCCGCCATCCTCTTTAATCAATGCGGCCAGATTGCCAAGTGTCTTGAGCTCATGCACATTGTCTTCGTCCATCGTCGGACCGTGCGCAACGATCACAGCCAGAGTATTGGAAGGGTCAGTGCTCATATCATCTGCATAATCCAGCAATATCTCGGCAATCAGCGGGTCATCATCCGGTGCCGACAGGAAATGGACTTCCGCATCTGTTACCACCTGCGGGACATCCCCATACTCAGCAGTTTCACGCAATCCGAAAATGTACTGCCATTGCCGCATCATGTCGTTGATTGATGAGGAGACCGCAGGAACCACCACAATTTCCTTGGCGCCCGCAGCGACCAGGTCGTCAACCGCGAGCTGGATATGCTGTGACATCGCCATACTCATGCCAAATGCGATGGCTGTTGGGAACGCGCCACCGACCGCCTGAACGGTTTCCTTGAAAACCTTGTCTCCTCTGTCACGAAAACCATGCGCCAGAATGAGAACACCGACGTCTGCTTTCAGATCCGGGCTGCTGATGTACCACTCGTAGTTAGCACCCATCATCTGCATCATCATCGTGAGCTGTGCATTGGAAACGTCTTTCAGCGTGACAATCCTGGACCGGAGCTGATCTCCGACCTCGCCCTCGATCACATGCTTGTGGCCATGCAGCCTGCGGCCAAGCTCATCCATTGGCGCTTTGGCCATGCCGGCCATCATTGCCGCATGGTCATGTTCTTCCTCAGCCTGGGCTACCGAAAAAATTCCCGCAACAGCGATTACAGCCATCAAAAGCATCCGCCAGCTCTTACCGGTGCTGTCTATTCTTGGTTTTAACATCAATCTATCCTCACTACGTTCATATTCAGGAATACTGTCGAAAAAAATACTCTTTAAAACTATCTTTGCCATCAAGGAATGCTCCGGTCATATGACCATCATCCCCCGGGAGGGTGCTCAACTACATACTGCTCCGGGTCAATTCCGTCCGGCGCGGTCTCCTTCACACCCAAAAACAACCGGCCTTCGGTCGAGTGGTACTCCTTTGATACATCTGCTATCCGCACCCAATCTTCATCAACAAACAGGCTATCGGTGTATTTGTAAAAAGGGTTCCGGCGTGGCGCCATCATGCTATTAAACGCATCCGCAAACTCTCTGGCAGCCTGTTCAAACGCGGCCCGGCCATCAGCACCGGATATTTTCAACTCCTCAACGGCTCTGCGAAAAGCATCCACCACAATCCGGCTCGCATCCTGCCTGGCATTTAACGCTGCCAGACCTTCATGAGCCTCTGTATCCTCTACCGGAACGGATGCTGCCAGAAGATCATGAATGATTTGATCCTGAGCATGCAGTCTGTCCATGGAGTAGACAAGATACTCGCCGCAGCCGATAAAAAATGCTGTCAGCCCGGTGCGTTGTTCGTCATTAAGCTCAAGTGCTGCTTCAAATGCCTTGCGAATCTGGATCTGCCGGCGGCGCTCTCTGGCAATCTCTTTTCGTGAATCTATCATTTTATAATTATTTGATCCTCGTCGAATGCGAAATCATGCCCTGCCCGGCAGGTTGACGCAAGAAATGGGATGCCCGCTGTCTATGCAATAGTCAGGGAGCGGTATCCAGTATCAATCCGATAGAGCAGCAGCTTCGGAACGAGACACTTCGATCCGTACTCATTAACAGCTTTGACAAGCAGGCAAGGCCGGCGTTCCACAAAGTAGTACATGCCTCATATCGAAGGTACTATATCTCGTCTTGATCTATTGCCCTGCCCCGGAGGCATCGTGAAATCTATCAGCTACTTGTCAAGATCGTTTGTCTGCCTCGCTGTCATCATGACAGGCGCGTGCAGCAACATCCCATCACCGTCACAAACAACCACCGGTCCGAGCCTCGGCTTTGACCCCGGTGAACTATCTTCCGAGATCAGACCACAGGATGACTTCTACCGGTACGTCAATGGAAACTGGCTGGACAACACGGAGATTCCACCCGAGTGGTCCCGGTATGGTGTCGCTCATATGGTTTTCGAGCAGAACGAAATCAGGATCAGAGCGTTGATTGAAGAAGCGGCTAATGCATCAGGTGATGCTGCCGGTGACCAGCAGAAAATCGGCGATCTCTACAAAAGTTTTATGAATGAAGGCCTTGTCAATGAGCGCGGGATTTCACCACTAAACGAAGAGATCGCAAAGATCGATGCAATTGACAGCTATGAATCACTGGTGCAATACGCCGGATATGCGCTGGCAGTTGGCATTCAGTCTCCGGTCAACTTCTACATTGATGCCGATGCAAAGGATCCGACCCGAAATCTGGCCTATATCTGGCAGGATGGCCTGGGTCTCCCCAACCGCGACTACTACCTCGATGACAACGAGAAGCTGGCAAAGATTCGCGAAGAATATCTGCTTCATATAGAAAATATGTTCGACCTGGCCGGATGGAGCGATGGTGCAAAAGCTGCCGAAGATATTGTGGCGCTGGAACACAGCATTGCTGAGCGGCATTGGACCCAGGTTCAGAACAGGGATCGCGAAACCATCTACAGCAACAAATTCGATATCCCTGCTGCCAATGAACTCTCTCCGGGGTTCGATTGGCAAAGTTTTCTTGACGCCGGAGGTTTTGAAGTTTCCGATCAATTCATCATCGCCCAGACAGACTACTTTGCAGGGCTGGGAGACATCCTGCACAAGGTACCGCTGGAACAATGGCGTACCTACTTTCGTTTCAAGGCATTGAAAAGCTACGCCCGCTACCTGAATGACGCGATTGTGAAAGAAGATTTTAACTTCCAGGGCAGAATACTCACAGGCCAGCAGGCAATGCGCCCCCGGTGGAAGAATGCCGTACGCCTGGTCAATGGCGCCGCAGGCGAGCTTGTAGGGAAAGAGTATGTAAGGAAATATTTTCCCGAGCAATCAAAAAAGCGCATGGATGAGATGGTGTCGTGGCTGCGAAAAGCATTTGGCCAGGCCATTGACGGACTGGAATGGATGAGCTCCGAAACCAAACAGGCAGCCCGGAACAAGCTCTCAAAGTTCTCCTACAAAATTGGCTACCCGGACGACTGGATAGACTACAGTGCACTGACTGTTCGGGTAGATGAGTTATTCGGCAATGTGCGCCGGTCACGACAGTTTGAACACTCCCGTGAAGTCGAAAAACTCACCGTACCCGTTGATCGCTCCGAGTGGGGCATGACGCCACAGACAGTCAATGCTTACTACCGACCGACATTCAATGAAATCGTATTTCCCGCCGGAATACTGCAACCCCCGTTTTTCAATGCCGAGGCTGATGATGCGGTGAACTATGGCGCTATTGGCGGGGTTATCGGGCATGAATTCAGCCACGGATTTGATGATCAAGGCCGAAAATTTGACGGTGACGGTCGGCTGAACAACTGGTGGACCAAAGAAGACAGCAGGGAGTACGAGGCGCGGGCAGCGGGGTTGATAAAACAGTACGCCGCATTCAGACCACTGGATGATATGGCGATCAACGGCGAGCTTACGCTGGGTGAGAATATCGGGGATCTTGCCGGGCTGGAGATGGCATATCGGGCTTATCATCTTTCATTGCAAGGTAAAGAGCCGCCTGTTATCGATGGCTTTACCGGAGACCAGAGATTTTTTATCGGCTATGCGCAGGGATGGCGCGGAAAATACCGGGATGCGAGTCTCCGGGAAATTCTGCTAACCGACTCTCATTCCCCGTCCGAGTATCGGGTGACCGGAGTGCTGCTCAATCTGGACACCTTCTATGAAGCGTTTAATGTTAAAGAAGGTGACAGCATGTACATACCGCCCGAGCAGCGTACAGAAATCTGGTAATCAACCCGTATTAAACGGCGCGGCCTCAAGTGCAGCTATCCGATCCTCAATAGGCGGATGGCTCATGAACAGGCTGCGCAGCCCCTGCGATTTCCCTCCTGAAATACCGAATGCAGCGATCTGCCTGGGCAAGGCAGAAGGTGTCTGATCTGCATTCAGGCGCCTGAGTGCGGAAATCATTTTTCCCCTGCCTGCCAGACCGGCAGCGCCGGCATCTGCTCTGAATTCCCTGCGCCGCGAAAACCAGGCGACAATCATACTGGCGATAATGGACAGGAATATCTGGGCAACTATAGATACGATAAAATATGCAGGCCCTGTTCCTCGCTGCGTTTTGAACACTACTCTGTCCACGACAAAACCAATAATCCGAGACAGGAAAATAACAAAAGTATTCACCACACCCTGGAGCAAGCCCATGGTAACCATGTCGCCATTCGCTACATGAGAGACCTCATGCCCCAGCACGGCTTCCACCTCATCACGGCTCATGCCATTGAGCAGCCCGGTACTCACTGCAACCAGTGCATTATTCTTGTTCATTCCGGTAGCAAACGCGTTGGGCTGCGGAGAATCAAATATTCCGACCTCCGGCATGCCGATACCCGCCGCCTGTGCCTGCCTGGTCACCACAGACAAAAGCCATCGTTCGGTATCATTGCCCGGCTCGGTAATAAGCTTGACGCCCATTGATCGTTTGACGGACCACTTGGAAATCGCCAGAGAAATAAAGGAACCACCGAAACCGATCACTGCCGACATCAGGAGCAAGGCCTGCAAGTTCAGGTCGACGCCGTTCTCGGCCAGGATACCGTCAAATCCGAACACCCGAAATACAATACTGATGACTACCAGTATTGCGGCATTCGTCGCAACAAAAAGCAAAATTCTCATTCTGAAAAACTCTCTCAGTGAACAAATGACTGTATATGCACAACTTGCGCGCGGTTGTCTGCTCTGAACAGAACCTGCACCGGCAAAACCTGCACCGGCAACTTCTATGCCCGCGGCAAGGTCTGCTAGTTCTGAATCTCTGTCAGCTGATTCACGATTGCCCGTTTGACCGGCGGAAGAGCGCCGCCAAATCGCAACACTGCTTTTCTGATGACTTTGTGCAGCGGCCGGTCATCTGTATACAACCGAACCAACGCGTTGGTACCCGCATACAAAGGTCGTGTAACCCTGCGATGTTTCACCTGGTAGCGCTCCAGCAAACTGCTGGATCCAATATCTCGCCCGCGTGCCAGCGCTGTGCGGATTTCAGTCGTCAGCGTATCTTGCCCGCGGAGCCCGAGATTAAAGCCATGAGCAGTCACTGGATGCATACCAACAGCCGCATCGCCAATCAGGGCGAATCGTGTGGCTACAAACTTGTTCGCATGCACCGCTACCAATGGATAGGGGTATCGTTCTCCAACCAGCTTCATCTGCCCCAGTCGATTACCGAAATTACTTTGAACCCGCGCATTGAAACATTCCGGATCCATGTTCAGAATCTCGTCTGAATGGCTCGTCGGCAAAGTAATGACAATTGAAGAGCAGTTGCCGGACAACGGTAAAACAGCCAGTGTTTCACCATAGTTGAAACATTCATGAGCAATTCCGTTGTGATCACGCTCATGCTCCATTCGACAAACAATCACGACTCGCCCGAAATCGAGCATTGAAGCTGATATTCCCATCGCCCTGCGACTCTGGGAAAACCGGCTATCGGCTGCTACCAGCAATTTCGATGTAATCGTCTGCCCATCCGACAGCGTCACCGTTGCCATTCCTGCATCTGTGCGCACCGTATCTGCCGTTACTTCCGTGATCAGATCAACATCAGGCAGGGTGACCACCTCTTCATATACAGCCTTGCGGATAAGATAGTTTGGGATCAGGTATCCCAAAGCATCATCACTGACTTTCTGATGATCGAAGTGAAGCGCATAGGGGGAATCACCGTTCAGGACTTTCGCTTCCCTGATCAATGATATTTCTTCTTCCGGAATCCGGCTCCAAACGCCAAGTCGCTCCATAATTCCCTTGGAGAGATGTGTCAGGGCGATATCACGGCCGTCTATCGGTGGATTCGCCAACACTTCCGCAGAAAATTTTTCAACTACAACTGCCTTCAACCCGGTACCTGCCAGGGAGCGCGCAAAGCTCAAACCGGCTGGACCAGCCCCAATAATAATGATATCGGTATTCATAATTCAGACCTCCTGAATCCCATTGGCATAGCTTATCCCCATTGCGATAGCTTATCATTGACTCGTATGTCAATCAGCCCATTAATTGCTGCACGAGCGCACAAAAACTAGTGCCCCGGTTACGCCAGGCCATATATGTCACTGTCGGTCTGGCCGGCCTGATCGCTGCAGCTTTCTTGATCGCTGCATGGGTCTACCGCGATATTCCTGCCGAGGTGCTGGAAGCCAGATATGCCGCTCCCGCCTCCTTGTTTATCAACGTCGACCGGGTGCGAATGCATTTTCAGGATCAGGGCGATGGGGAGCCTGTGGTCTTGATACACGGAGAATTCGCCAGTCTGTTTGCGTGGAATTCGTGGGTTCAACAGCTGCAGGATTCGTACCGATTACTTCGATTTGACATGACCGGGCACGGGTTGACCGGCCCCGATGCGACCGGTGATTACAGTGTCGAACGCTCGGTAGATCTGCTGGAGAGATTTGCTGATGCTCAGCAACTTGAAAAATTCTCTATTGCGGCCACATCAATGGGCGCCACCATTGCTATTCACTACGCTGCCAAACACCCTGATCGCATTATAAAATTAATCCTCGTGAACCCCGAGCTGCCGGCTAAAAGCCACAACCAGGATACAGTTGCATTTATATGGGCATCGAGATTGCTCCGCCTGATCACACCGCGAAGACTGACTGAATACGTCCTGCGACTTGGTTTTGGCAACCCCGAAAACGTCTCCCCGGCGCTAATCAGCCGGTGGCATGACCTGTGGCTGAGAGATGGGCAGCGCGCTGCGATGAGCGAGCTGCTGCGGCAACATGACACATCTGAAACTGCAAAAGCCATTGCCCGGATCACCACTCCGACACTTGTTATCTGGGGCGGAAAAAAAACCGTTGAATCTATTGATACAGCAAGCAGTTTCGTTGAGTTATTCCAGGAAGAAACGAATGTTGGCCTGATCATTTACCCTGAAATTGGCAAACTTGTGCTCCAGGAAGCGCCGGATGACACTGCACAGGATGCACTGGTGTTTTTGCAAGACCATGAATCCTGAAAATAAATCCGGCAGCAGCATTTGGTCCGTACGATAGGGGCATTCACCTATGTTGCAAGCCTCCGATATTGGCTATACTTCCTCAAGAGACTAGCACAGTCACGGATCCCGATCAGACACACCTTTGCGCGACAGTAAAACCAACAACGGCGCCAGCAATAGCGTTACCAGAGCGAAGCGTCGCTGTAGTTGTTGCGTGCTGGGAAGACGATGCCTTCCAGCCGAGCTGACCGAAAACCAGACGCTGGAGTTCGAAAACAAAGTCACGCGATCAAAACCTCTCGAGCTGGGCGAACACTTGTTCCGAACAGGGGATGCCTTTCATTCGCTCTACGCTATACACAGCGGATGCTTCAAGAGCTACACAATCGATCAGGAAGGTCGTGAGCATGTCCTTAATTTTCATTTTCCCGGTGAGTTGATTGGCGTTGATGCTGTTTATCAGGAGGCGCATTCAGCAAATACCACCGCATTGGAAAACAGTTCCGTTTGTCAGCTACCGTATCAATCGATCATGGAACTTTCATTCGAAATGCCGGAACTTCACTATCAGTTATTACGTTTGTTCAGCCGCGAAGTGTTCTATGTAACAACCATTGCCGGGGACTTCTCTGCCGAAGAACGCATGGCAGCATTCCTGGTTATGGTGTCAGGCAGATTGCGCACCCATGGACAGTCAGCTGCCACACTGCATCTCGCCATGTCCCGGCAAGATATCGCCAACTATATGCGAATGGCTACAGAAACCGTGAGCCGTGTATTAGCTCGATTCGAGAACAACGGGCTGCTGGATGCCGACAGAAAGAACATCATTATTCTGGATACCAAGGGGTTAGCTGAAGTCGCGATGTGCATGAACCCTTACACCCGGTAGGCACCAAGGCAGCATGCTATGCTGCCTGGCATGATCAAACCCCGAATATTGCTGATCTTTGTACCGGCACTGCTCCTTTGCATGCGCCTGTCAGCAAACCCGGAGGCGCCAACCTCCGACCCCGAACTCAATCCCCGGAGTGATAAGCCCGAACCTGCTTCGGAATCAAGCCTGAATCTGCGGCTATACAGACTTTTTGATCGTCTCGGAACTGATTATGATTTTCCCGAAGATGCCTATGCAATGGATGTGGTTGCAACAATCGAAGAGTGCAACGACGGAAGCAGAAATATTTCCGCGATGAACATCGGCGGCTGGACATATGATCTTGATTCCAGCTGCGGGGATAAAGAGTACCGGGGCATAATCTCCATTAACAAGGGGAAAGTCATCAAGGGAAAACCGGTGAAAACGACCGGCCACGATGGGTCAGTATGGAATGTCACCCTGCGACCCTCCGGCCAACGGCAGCCCGTCAGATCGACAATCATTTGCGATGCCAGCGACTGGAGTTGCACCACTTCGACTCCCGGACAGCAAGGCAAAGCAGCCGACCCAGGCAATGACGATGAATATTAAACGCACTCCAGACGAGTGTTTCCGGGATCTGCCAGAGTACGATTTTCAACCTCATTACATTGACATTCCGGACCTGCGATTCAAAAAACTTCGCATGCACTATCTGGATGAGGGGAACCCGGAGGGGAAAATCATTCTGTTACTGCATGGTCAGGGGTGCTGGTCATATATTTTCCGCAACATGATCCCCGAGCTGGTCACTGCCGGCTACCGGGTGATTGCACCCGACTACATCGGTTTCGGGCGTTCCGATAAACTCCCGAATACTGATGACTACTCTTTCCAGAACCATATCGACTGGCTGGTGGCATTTCTGAGCAGCATGAAGATCCAGGGTGTCATCGCCTACATGTTCGACTGGGGCGGCTATTTCGGATTGCGAATCGCAGCTGAGCACCCGGATTTTTTTGGTCGTATCGTGCTGACCAATACCCAATTGCCCAAAGGTGACTCTGACGGTGCTGAATGGTTTATCAAATGGCGGGAGCAACAGTTGGCACTGCCCAGGTTTCCGCAGGGTGAAATGGTGAATGAAGGTGTGATGAACAAACTGGCGCCTGACATCATCGCTGCGTTCGATGCACCATACCCGGATGAATCCTTCAAAGCCGCGCCACGGCGTTTCCCCATGATTCTGCCCTTCGGCCCGGACAGCCCCGCAGCGCAAGCCAATCAGGCTGCGTGGAAAAAACTCGCGAACTGGAAAAAACCGGTACTAACCCTGTTTACCAAGAGCTTCGCCGGGTCGGCGATGGGCCCGGAACTCCTTCAGAAGCATTTGCCTGGGGCACAGCATCAGGCACACAGCTTGCTGGAACATGCTTCATTCTATGTTATCGAAGATCAGCCGGTCGAAATTGCCCGGCATATAGTGCGCTTCGCCGACGATAGCTAAAACCAGAGGTTCCCTATATCCCCAGCTTGCCGAGTGTATCTACCACCTCACTCAGCGTCATCGCCAGCTTGGGATGTTCTGATTTGAATTTAACCGCCGCCGCTTCCAGCTGGGCGGTTGCGTATGCCTGCTCTTCTGCTTCCGGTTTGTTCTTGCTGATCACGCTCTGAATATCAACCATGAGCTGGTCCAGCAGTGCACGGGAACTGCCATCGATGGAGTCGATCGTGCTGAGCTCTTCGTGAAGCTCTTCGAGCGTCTTCTGCAGCTGCTCTTTATCCATGATTCAACTTACCGCCGTAATTTCGGGCGAGCCAATGCTCAGGCATGCTCTACCGGTATCGCTGTCGTGAACTTCAGCTCCTCCATCGAGAAACTGGAACTGATATCCGAAAATTCGACCACTTCGATCATCCGTTTGTATACGGAGTCGAAACCCTCGATGCTCGGCACAACGACACGAAGCAGGTAATCAATACTGCCGCTGAGTCGATGCGCCTCTACAATTTCAGGTATCTTGGCAATCGCCAGACGGAAGTTCTCGAGCCATTCCTTCGAATGCCGGTTGGTGCGCACCGATACAAAAACCGACACGCCAACATTCATTTTGTCCCGATCCAGCAAGGCAACCCTGGAGCGAATAAACCCGTCACGGTCGAGCCGCTGAATACGTCGCCAACAAGGTGTCGTCGTCAGCCCGACCTGCTCTGCGATCTCGCTTGCGGTGTACATTGCATTATTTTGCAGCAACTGCAGAATTTTTCGATCTTTCTCATCCATAGAATAATATTGCTGAAGTGCGACACAATATGTCCTGAGCTGCTAAAGATGCCAAAATCCGTGAAAATTATCAATTCCTGTGTCCGCCTCGTGGACTGATCGAGCTAACCATGAAGAATCACAAGGGAGTCAGCGGTTCCAGCGCCAGGAGAAATCTCGCTAATAGTGTATTCTCCCGCTGGAATGCAGCGTTCTCACCAGTCACGGCAACTACCAATGGACATCAAGATATTCTCGGTCGGCGGAACGATAGATAAGCTCTATTTCGATCAACTCAGCGAATACCAGGTAGGCTCGCCCAGTGTTCGTAACATTCTGGACGGGCTGCCTACCGCTTTCGACTACAAAATCGAGTCAATACTGCAAAAGGATAGTCTTGATCTGGATGATCAGGACAGGCAAAAAATTCTTGAATGCCTGAAAAAAGAACCCTGCAGTCGCATCCTCATCACACACGGCACTGACACCATGATCGATACTGCCCGATGCCTGCAGGAAATACCGGATAAATGTGTTGTTCTCACAGGCGCGATGGAACCGGCAAGCTTTCAATCCAGTGATGCCGTGTTCAATATAGGCGTGGCAGTCGGCGCTGTATCAACGCTTGGCAATGGTGTTTACATCGCCATGAACGGAAAAATATTCGACCCGCTCAACTGCAAAAAGAACAGAAAGCTCGGCCAATTCGAGGCATTGTAACCTTCCAGACCAGCAGGAGCTGCCGGATGCCGCGCCTACTGGCTCTCCATGAGTTGCTTGAGGTTGGCGAGCCCCCGCTCGTAATCCGGGCCGACCAGGGAGTCAAATATCAGACCAAAATAGCGGCCAACAATTTGACCGCCAAATTCTGTCTCCAGACTCCAGGTAACCCGGGTGATTCCACCTGTCGATTCGATGTCATATCGGGCAATCGCCATACCATCGGGGCCGAAATCAAGCTGGATATCGATACGCCGATACGGAATACTCCTGATAATCTCCTGGGTACCCGCCCCAACTTCAGGCAAGTCACTCTGCCAGGATATCCTGGCACCAACACCGCTTTGGGGCCCCTCATAGGTATATTCTGCGTCGGGGTCCAGGTCGTACCATGGCGACCATTGATTAAAATCCCTGAATCCATTGAGTAGCAGGAACACCTTCTCCGGTGTGGTGCTAATCTCGATGGAACGCTCCATACGAGCCTGATCCGGTAACAGCAGACCCGTAACATACAGCCCTCCGAACAGCAGCAACAAACCGCCTATAATCACCCTTGCAGCTTTCATTTGACTCTCCTGATCCCGCTCTGCCTGTAAGCCATACCTATGCTATTTACTCCTTATTTTCGCTGGACTCAAATCACAGCGGGATATTGAGCGAAAAATGGTGCTCTATCCCATGCTCCAACCGTGATGCAGCGCATAGTTCAGTAAAACCAATGAGCCTAAGCTGGTGCGGTTGGAATTCCGATCTGCAGCCCTGTGAGCCAGTCAATGAACACCGTAACCGCTATTATAGTGATTATCTCCGCTTGCCTGGCCACCTTCGTGACGGGTTGGCTGGCCGGCAAGGCTCGATTTAACAATGAACCCGCCGGGCCTGTCGTAACCCGCGAAAAACACCGCAAGCTGCTCCGGACACTGAGGAGCCGATACCAGAAACGCCTCCGTGATAAAGACGAATTGATTTGCCGGCACGAAGCTGCCCGTGACAATACACGGGGGCGGATAGAAGACATGGAGCAGGCTCTTTCCGCCAAGGCTTATCATTCAGCAGCACTTGAAACGGAATTAGCGGCTCAACAGGAAACACTCTCCCATCTCAAGCAGGCAGTTGCGCAGCGAAATCACGAGCTGGAAACTGTTGCCGAGAATCGAAATAACCTCGATTCACAGCTCGACATACAAGTGACACTAACCGCGGCAATCGAGAACGAACTGGCTCTATCACAAATTGAAAGAGAGGAACTGAAAGCTCGAAACCAGCGCCTTGAGGCAGAGCGAAAAGAACTAACCGATACGATGAATCATCAATGTGATACCGCTGAAAGGCAATTCAACTATACGGCGATAGAAGATCAGCGAGCAGAATTAGGGGAACTACGCGAGACGCTCGCCAACCGGGAGCACAGGATCCGGGAACTGGAACTGCAGATCGAAGACAAACAAACGCGCATCACCGCGCAGGATGCACGGCTCCATGAATGGAAACACCGCATGGCCCCGCTTGCCCAGCAACTGCGCAAGCACCAGAACCTGCTGCGGCAGGTAGCCGCAAAAAACCAGCAGCTGAAAAACTCCGGCGAGCCGGCGCCTGCCACCTCTGCTCCCCAAACCGGGCTCGATACTCCGAAAGACGCTTGCGGCGCCTGACCCGCTGCTACTCCCGAGTCGGCCGGAACTCTTCCTCCAATGACTTTTGAATATCTGTCGGCACTGTCGAATAGTGTCCGATCGACATTGTGAATACACCCTCACCACCGGTAAGCGATTTGAGTATGGTTTGATAATCCCCCAGTTCGCTGACCGGAACCTCTGCAGAAATCCTCACCTTGTTTGATGTCAACGTATCGCTGCCGTTGATTCGCCCTCTCACACCGGACAGGTGCCCCGTGATATCTCCAACGTAATCACCGGGTGTCGTAATTTTCACTGAAGCAATGGGCTCCAGCAATACCGGCTTCGCCTTGGCGATTGCATCAAGAAACGCTTTTTTTCCAGCAGCGATAAACGCGATCTCTTTGGAATCGACCGGATGGTGCTTCCCGTCATGGACAACTACACGAACATCCTGCATCGGATAACCCGCAATGGCACCATCATCCAGAACCTGTCGAATACCCTTTTCAATTGCTGGAATAAACTGCCCCGGTATCGATGCCCCTACAATTTTGTTGACAAACTCAAATCCGGAATCTCTTGGCAGCGGTTCAACTCGCAAATAGACTTCACCAAATTGCCCCGCGCCACCCGTCTGCTTCTTATGACGATGGTGCCCTTCAGCCTTTCGCATCACCGTTTCCCGATAGGCTACTTTAGGAACCCGGGTCTCGATCTCCAGCTTGAATTCATCTTTCATTCTTTCCAGGATGATGCGCAAATGCAGCTCACCCATACCACGAAGCACCGTTTCATTCGCCTGCGCATTGAACTCCAGCTGAAGACTGGGATCCTCGGCCACCAGTTTATGCAGTGCATCTGAAAGTTTTTTCTCCTCCCCCCGACGTTTCAACTCTATCGCTACACCATACATTGGAGGCGCCAGCGGTACAGACAGCAAATGAAACTGATCTTCATCATGGCTCGAATGCAGCACGGCATCGAAATGCAGATCATCCACCTTGGATATCACGCAGATATCCCCCGGCACACCAGCTGATATCTCTGTAGTCGTGGCACCTTGCAGGCGATACAGGTGTGCTACCTTGAAGCTTTTGCGCCGTTCGCCAATAAAGACCTGGTCACCTGTCTTTACTTTGCCCTGATGCACCCGGAAAACCCCCAACCGGCCAATATACGGATCAACATTTACTTTAAAGACATGGCCGATAAAATGTGCATCGGGATCAGAACTCACCACGACCTGTTTCGCCTGATCTCCTTCGCCCTGATAAAACTCGGGCGGGTTTCCTTCGGATGGATTGGGCATCAGCCGGGCAAAGATATCCAGCAGCTGGTTAATACCGGAGCCAGTCTCCGCCGAAACAAAACAGACGGGAACAATATGGCCACGGCGCAGGGCTCGTTCGAACGTATCGTGAAGCTGATCAAGAGTCAGATCATCGCCTTGCTCCAGATACAACTCCATCAGCTCATCATCAAGCTCCACAACCTGATCCACAATCGCGGTATGAGCATCGTCGATGGATGCAAAGTCCGGTTCCTTATCCGACGGATCAAAAAAACAATCAACAACAATCTGCCCCTGATCAGCCGGCAGATTAATCGGCAGGCATACCTTCCCGAAAGTATCACGAATCTCGCGCAGCAATCCGTGAAGATCAGCGCCATCTTGATCGATCTTGTTAATGATGATCATCCGGCACAAACGTCGCTCGGCTGCGAACTCCATCATCTGGTGTGTCATCATTTCCAGACCCGCGCCGGCATCAATCACAATCGCCGCAGTTTCAACGCCGGACAACACACTCATCGAACGACCAGAAAAATCCGGGTATCCGGGAGTGTCAATAATGTTCAGAAAGGTGCCGTTACACTCAAGATGGCAGACAGCTGTATCAAGTGAATGCCGGAGTTGTTTTTCCTGCGCCAGGAAATCTGTGACAGTAGTGCCTTTCTGGACACTACCAGCCTCATCAATCATGCCGGTCCTGGCCAGCAATGCCTCTATCAGGGTGGTTTTCCCGGAACCGGCATGCCCGACAAAGGCAATATTCCGAACCTCCCCGCTACTGTGGAGTTTGTTAGAGCTTGCCACGAATACCCCCTTCTTTTTAGTTTGATCAGAACCGGGGAGTGTCTCGCGGGACGAGACCTCCGCGTGATGCCCACAATATAGCAGACCAAAGCACAGCTGGTGCACATCTGCGGTAAATACTGACTCTGCTCCGGATCGGGATTCCCCCTTACATAAGCAAGCCTGCTTTCGCTTGCTTGAGAATCGACACAATCTGCCTGTCATTGAATTTCGATCTTTTCATGCTCTTCCTCCTGGTAGTATTCTGTCAGGATTCTCTACCTATAACCGGTCTACCTTCCGGGGAAGCTTACACAAGGAGAATACATGAGGCAAAAATTCGGATTCTTCAGTCTGGTTCTACTAGGCATTAACTCTATCATTGGCTCGGGTATTTTTTTGCTTCCCAATGCGGTCGCTGAGATGGTGGGTAACGCAAGTATATGGGTAGTCCTCTTTTGCGCAATACTCGCTGCAATACTCGCATTGTGCTTCGCCGAGATGGCGAGTCTTTTTAGTCGAAACGGTGGGCCTTATTTATACGCAAAGGCTGCCTTTGGTGAGTTCATTGGCTTTGAAGTCGGGATAATGCGGTGGGTCATTATCATTTCATCCGTGGCGGCATTAACAGCTGCATTTTCACAGTCTCTCGGAGCCAGCATCCCGCTCCTCAGCGGACCCATCGCAAAAAAACTGGTGATTTGCGCAACACTTTTGATACTGGCTTTTGTCAATATCCGTGGCGTAGACCTTACCAAGCTCGTTAACAATGCTTCGACCATTGGCAAACTCATACCCATTGCCTTTCTGATACTGATCGGAGTATTTTTTATCGACCCGACGGAAGTGATACCCGCTGCACCAGAACTCAGTGATGGAAATTTTGTTTCAGCCGTGCTGATTATGTTCTACGCATTCGCAGGCTTTGGCGGCGTTTCGTTAGCCGCAGCGGATGTCGATAACCCGAAAAAGAACATTCCCCGTGCAATTTTGCTCGTAATCACCATCGTGACAATTATTTACTTGTCGATTCAATTTGTTGTTACAGGGGTGCTTGGAACCGATGGACTGGCTGCATCAAATGCACCTCTTGCCGACGCTGCGAAAGTGTTTGCCGGTAATTTTGGATACCAGTTGATAATGATCGGTTCTATCATTTCTATCTTTGCCACTACCGCCGCTGCTTCATTCCTCGCGCCGAGACTAGGAGTCGCTCTCGCAGAAGATCGTTTGTTACCTCCGTTCATCGCAAAAATGAGTCGCTATGATACGCCGATGTGGTCAGTATTGATCGTCACAGGACTCGCCTTGCCACTCGCTTTATCCGGTAGTTATATACAAATTGCGGCACTTAACGTGATCGCTCGCTTAATCACCTATATACCAGTGTGTTTGGCAGTTCTTGTACTGCGCAGAACAATGGCAGACCAATACACAGGCTTTCGAGTACCGTTCGGCCCTGTTGTCCCGGTTCTGGGCGTTGTTATTAGCGGTTGGCTGATGGTCAACAGCCCAGTCGAGAAACTGGTGCTTGGATCTGGCGCACTAGCAATTGGTGCTATTCTTTATCTATTCATGCGATCGATATATGGGAATCGTCAGGTCGACCCTGAGACATTTAAAACGCCTGAAAATGAGGCTTCGGGGTAATTCACATACTGTGGATACATAAACAGGCATGTGTGTATGAATACATTGTGGCCTAACCGAAATTAGTTCAGCGATTGCACACACTAGCAGCAGAAGGCCAGAAAAACCGGAAGGATGCACGAAGTTTCTTTTGACACGGAACGAACCCTCTTTTTCAATGAATACGCGTTTGAGTTCTATGGCAGCCCCGGCTCCTTTCTTTCAAGTTGCCATGGGTATTGAATTACCGGCCCAATAATCAAGGCAATGCAGTTCGCACCTGCGGTGCCGAACTGGCGTGACACTACAAGATGACTTAGCGTGTGCTGCGTACAAAAAATATTGTGAATATACAAACCCAAGCGTAACATTGACAGCCAGATCGAAACTCAGGAATCGTCGTGCAACAAATTACTCGGATCAACCACGTAGGCCTCCGCATCCGAGACCTTACCCTCTCACGTGCATTTTATGAGAAGCTGGGTTTCGAGTTTTTAGGGGGACCGATGGGCCCTGAACCCGTCGCAATCATGGAACATCCATCCGGAGTCAACATCAATTTCATTTTAAACGCATCATCAGATGCGTCTCCGACTAACGTGTTAATGGATGAACCGATTAAGCACACAGGATTCACTCACATCGCGCTGGAAATAGTCGACGTAGAAGCAGTTAAGAATCAACTCGAGAGCCATGACATAGTTATCACCGAATTTGTGGAATATGAAGGCGCCATGTTCTTTTTTGTCCGAGATCCTGATGGTAATGTGATCGAATTCCACAAGCCAGCCTCATAACGGCGATCCGCTGATGTATGTCCGAAAGAAGACGATCGAAAATGTCCAATTTGGGCTGATTGCGGCAATACTATTGTAGCCGGCTACTCACAAAAAGCAGATGCCTTATGCTTCCATTTTATTCTTTTAACTTCGTTATAATGCTCGTGTTTGCTATTTTCTTTTACCGGGCAGGCGTATTTGATGGCGGGCCGGGATTGCTGTGGACAGCATTATCAATAGCTATCTCACTTTTGATTTGGCAATGGCTGGGATGGGGGCTACTTGCGATGATTATCGGACAACTTGGTCTGTTTATCAGTATTACTATTTTTCGGGTCATTCGCAAAGCATGAGGAGCCACCACCTGGCCAGCACAGGAGCTACACATGGCTGACATGTTCGAAGAACTCACCGAAAAACATATCAGTTTTATCGAGCGGCAGAAGATTTTCTTTGTTGGCACGGCAGGTGCAGAAGGCCTGGTCAACGTATCTCCAAAAGGGATGGACTGTTTCCGGGTCATCGACAGCTCCAGGATTGCATGGTTGAATCTCACGGGTAGCGGAAATGAATCAGCCGCTCATGTCCTTGAAAACGGGCGTATGACAATCATGTTTTGCTCCTTCGATAAACATCCACTGATTTTGCGCTTGTACGGGAAGGCTAAAACCATTCACCCCAGAGATACTAAATGGAACAAGTTAGCTGCACTTTTCCTTCCTGATATCGGCACTCGTCAAATTTTTGAACTGGAACTGGAACTTGTCCAGACATCCTGCGGCTATGCTGTTCCTTACTTTCAGTTCGACGGGGAGCGACCAACACTGACGAAATGGGCAGAAAAAAAGGGCAAATCAGGTATCGAGGAATACTGGAAGGAAAATAATATGAAAAGCCTGGATGGCGCCGGCACCGGAATCCTCGACAGCACCTGATGGTAATAGTCGAGACCTGGCCTCGGGGCTTGCCGCCTTGGCTTTTATGCAGATCATGTAGTGCCTGAGAGTCGCGCCAACCGTCCGGCATTACCCCCCCAAACCCCGAATAGTTGCCGGATTGGCCGGGTTTGAGGATATAATGGCGTGTCTAGCCGCCCTTGCGAGTTTCCGGCAATGCGTCCAGTCTCTCCCGGAGGCGGTTTCGAACCATCAAGGAGATATCGTGGGCAGGAAACTTTACGTTGGCAATTTGCCATACTCAGCAACCGAGCAGGATCTTACCGAAAAGTTCGGTGCATCCGGAACTGTTGATTCCGCAAAACTGATCAGTGATCGGGATACCGGCCGAAGCAAAGGTTTTGGTTTCGTCGAAATGTCGACTGACGCAGAAGCACAAGCAGCTATAGAAGCATTGGATGGCACCGATTACGACGGTCGTCCGATGAAAGTAAATGAAGCCAAACCGCAGCAGAAAAGATCCGGTGGCGGCGGATATGGCGGTGGCGGTGGCGGCAATCGCTGGTAGACCTTTCACTTCTGAAATCAAGTACTACTGACATCTGAAACGCTGCTCCTTTCCCGCAGCAGACTGGTGATGGTGACGGTCGAGAGACCAGCTACTGCGAAGGATAGCTCACAGTTCTGGGGGTACTCCGCGCGTCGACCGTGCTGAGCGTAACCGGACGACGCCAGACTTTGTGCGTGTACTCAAGCACCTTCTCGCATCTCCCCAGATCCAGCCCCCGTCCGTCTGAACCATGCTCATGGGTCAGGTGCAGCGTTCCATCCACGCCCACATCGGTAGCAGAAACCCTGGGCGCACCAAAGTTGTACTTTCTCTCCAGAATGGATTCCTTAAGGTCATCAAGATTCATATCAAGCACCGAGATTGCGCCGCTTTTTTCCTTCTTGTATTGAAACAGGTTTAGCTCTTCAGCCAGCTCCTCGGTGAGATAGTTTCTGATAAACCCGAAATCATCCTCTTCCTTGCGAATCCGGAAAGCGGCGTCAAGACCCTCGGTTTCGACAATTTTCTCCCACATACTGAACCCGAGATGATAGGGGTTCAGAGACAGCGAAACCTGATCACCCGAAGCGTGCGGCCTGACGACATCCGAATGCGTCTTGATCGCATCGAGATACTCACTCTGCGGAATAAAGTCTGCTTCGCGCAGTAATCTGGCGTGCCAGTAGGACGCCCACCCTTCATTGATCGTCTGGCAGGCAAAAACCGGATAAAAATAAAATGACTCCTCGCGAACCGCCAGGAAAATATCCCGCTCCCAGTCTTCCAGGTCAGGTGCATACTGCGCAATGAACCATAAAAGATCTCTTTCAAAGTGTGGCGGGATATCTGCCCGCACCCTTTGCACCTCCTGAGCAACAGGCTGCTCTTCGCCGGGCAACTCATGAAACCGCTTGTGGAAACCTGTCCGTGCCGGACCAGCGGAATCCGGCCGGTACTCCGGATACCGCTCCCGTCGCAGCCCTTTGTATATATCTATATGAGCCTCCAGCGCCAATGCAGCATCCAGAATCTGCTCGACTTTTTCAGCCCCATATTGCTCTATCGCGGATGAAATTCGCTTTGCATGCGCTGCGGCCTGCTCAACAATCTTGTACCCAACCTCCTCCTGACTGCGCCGGAACAACTCATTATTCTTCGAGAAATCAGCATGGCCCAATACATGCGCTATCACCAGCGTGTTCTCTGCGACGCTGTTGTTCTCGGCCAGAAAAGCCCGCCCCGGGTCGCCTGGATACACCACCTCGAACAACCGGGAGTGCCCCATCTGGTGCTGGATAAGCTGGTGAACATAGCGCACGCCAAACGACCAGTGCGGCATTCGTACCGGTAAACCGTATATTGATACCTCCATCATGAAACTGGCCGGCACCTGCTCAAAGTGTACCGGGAAGTAGTCCAGCCCCTGATCAATGGCCAGTGCTTCCATTTGCTGGCCATAGACTTCGAGAGAGCCCTTCATGCTGCTTTCTCCCCGGCGTGCTGCCGGAAAAAGCCTCTGATCGCAGTCCACACCGATTCATTGTTGGTGAGTGCATAGCTGCCAATAGCGCCACCCTGCCCGGCCACCGAATCAAATATCGCTGCCGTTTCTGTGTCGAGCGCGCGCTCTTCCGTTGCCGGAGTCTCGATGTATCCTGTGTAGTTCGCCATGCCTGCGATACGAGTCAGGGTTAACTTCGCAGCATCGTGGTCATCGCGAAAGTTCTCTCCATCGGAAGCGTAGAACATATAGATATTGAATCGGGCGGGATCGTACCGCTGCTCGACAATATCACTGATGGTGGTGAAGGCAGTTGATGCGACCGTGCCGCCTGAGCCACGCACCTGGAAGAACTCATCTTCTCCGAATTCCCAAGCCTGCACCGTATGTGCAATAAAAACCGGCTCGATACAAGTGTACTGACGGCGCAGCCCCTGCATGGCCCAAAAGAAAAAGGTTTTCGCCAGCTTGCGGTCTCTGTCGCGCATACTCGATGAGACATCCATAGCGAAAAATACCACGGCCTGCGTTGCAGGCTGGCGCCGCATTACCAGTTGCCGGTAACGCAGGTCTTCATTAATAAAGGTCGGCCCGTCCGGATTAATCGAGCGTCGTTTAATTGCCTCTTTCATGGAGCGACGACGATCAAGGCGTGATCGGGCACCCCGACGATTCCATCCTTCGCGGGTATATTCATCATCTTTGGTTGTGCCTGCTTTTACCTCAAGGTTGGGCAACTTGAGCTCTTCCCACAACCAATCGATGATGTCATCGATTTTCAGCTCCAGAACGAATTCTATCCCGCCTTCATTGTTGCCACCTTCGCCACGACTTTTTCCCTGTTTCTTTTCCCCGGGTTCGACCAGCTTGTCACCCGGCTTCGTTTCGCCTTGCCCTGCGCCAGTCTGCTCATCCGGGTGAGCAAGGCTAAATCGAAAGTGTTCCATGAGCCTGACAGGAACTTTAACTGTATGACCCGACCCACCGCCGGCGAGATCGCTCTCTGCGATCACATCAGGTAATTTCTTTAGTACCGCATCGCGTACTTTCTCATTGTGCCTAAGCCAGTCTCTCGCGCCTCTGGAAAACAGGTCATACCACTGCTGACCTCCTTCCGCACAGCCGGAGAATGTCGAGGGGTTATCTGCCATACCCGTTACTCCTGGGATAGCAGGGTAGTCACGTAGTTCAAAGCCTCTCGCGCACCATGGTTGTCATAACCATACTCATGAACCAGCCGCTCCTGAACTGCCGAGATTTTTTGTTCGGTATCATCATCAGGGCGAGCA
The DNA here is from genome assembly GCA_024277915.1 of Gammaproteobacteria bacterium. Taxonomy (GTDB): domain Bacteria; phylum Pseudomonadota; class Gammaproteobacteria; order Steroidobacterales; genus JAJRUG01. Next base: position 69,147 of record JAJRUG010000044.1, on the reverse strand, counting down.
GCGGAACTGACCAGGCGAAGCACATCACGGCGTTCCTCAAACAGATACTGCTCAATCGCCTCATGCAGACGTAAATGACTGTCCAGGGTAAATTTTTCCCCGGCCTTGAAAGCAACCATGGCCTTGCGAACCACTTCCTGTCGAAAAGAACCCTTTCCGGAGTCGGAAACCTTGATTTTTTCTTCAACCTGTCGCAAAAAGCGCTCATCGGCCGGTCGATCCTCGCCGGTGATCGGGTCGGTCACCTGTCGTTTATCCAGCGACGCCTCAACTTCATCAAGATATTTATCAAGCAGCTGCTGCGCCTCTTCCTCAAATGAGGCGAACAATGCCCGATGAACATCCTCTTTCACCCATCGATTGTAGAAATCTTTTCTGCCGATCACAAGAAAGTCCACCCATTGCTTTTTCTGCGCGGGTTCCATTCTGGCGTCAGACTCAATACTGTCTTTTAGTGCCAGCAGCATTTCCATGCTGGTCAGACTTTCTGCATCACTGCGTATGATCGCGTTGGAAATGGAATTGATGACAAAGCGAGGGCTGACACCATGCATTCCTTCTTCCGGCGATTCCGCTTTGAGTCGGCTTACATCAGTCAAGGAAAATCCCTCGGCATCTTCACCAGAAAACAAGCGCAACTTCTTTGACCTGTCCAGGCCTTCCTTTTCAGGATCATCAAGGCGAGTCAAAATTGAAAATACAGCTGCGAGATTCAGTACATGGGGGTCGAGATGGACTGCACGAAATGCCTGTGCATTAGATACCAGCTTGTTGTAGATCCGGGCTTCTTCCTTGTAAGACAGTGTATAAGGAACCTTGACGATGACCATTCTGTCCAGCAGTGCCTCGTTCTCTTTCTCCTGCACAAACTTGTTGAACTCGGCCATATTGGTGTGCGCCAGTATCGTCTCATCAAGATGGATCAGAGGAAATCGCGAGACTTTGACATTCTTTTCCTGGGTGAGCGTCAGCAGCAAGTACAGAAACTCCCGCTTTACCTTGAGAATTTCGATCATCTCAAGTACACCCCGGCTGGCGGCATAGACTGCTCCGGACCACGACCAGGCACGAGGATCACCTTCATCACCAACCTCCGCGACTTTCGCAAGATCAACAGATCCGACCAGATCCGCAATGTCCGCAGTGGTGGGGTCATGGGGAGCATAGGTACCGATTCCTACTCGTGCTGCTTCAGACAAAAACACTCGCTCGACCGGGAACTGCATGAAGTCGCCCTGAAACTCATCATCCAGACGCGCCTGACTATAGGGGCTAAGCTCACCACTGACATCAAAGTCGTAGGTTTCCCGGAATTGGGCACGCATACTGACCGGCACCAGGCTAAGAGGAGATTCGTGCATCGGGGACCCCTGCAAAGCATACACAGCTCCCTCTTCGGTGTGGCTGTATTCTTCCAGCGCCCGTTTGATCAGAATCACCATGGACGACTTGCCCCCCGATGGCGGTCCAAGCAGCAATAACAGCCTCCTGCCTACATCAGACCCTGCACTCGCGCCCTTGAAATACTCGATAACCCGCTCAAGTGCGTCATCTATACCGTAGAGATCATCGGTAAAAAGATCCTTGGGAACACCGGACTGATCTTCGGCTTCACACCTTGCATGGTGATACCAGCAGAGCATGTCATAAAGATATTGGTGGCTGCTACGGGTGTAGCGCTTGGGGTTCGGTTGAACGATATTCTCGAGAAATTCCGCGAAGGTTCCCTGCCATTTCGAAGCCGAATGAGTAGATGCGAACGACGACAGTTCGTCGATAAAGCTCGCGCTTTTTTTCAGTCCTTGATTCTGCTTCGAGTCGGGTACGATCATCACGGCCTATCTCCTGTTAATACAAAGAGCGGAGGAAACTTACGTGTTTTTTTTCGTTATTTGACTGAGTGCTCTTGTAGAGAATTCCTCCTGCTTGTCTGTATCGTTTGGTAAAACATGAATTCCCGATTCACAGGGAATCGGGCTGTTGACAGATTCCCTTTTGAAGCAATCAAAGTCTGTGAGGGCTGTCACAGTAACTGAAACTCTTGAACATAATTCCACGCCGCACCGAAAGCTTCAGTCGCTTTGAAAATGTTGCGGTGCAACCATTACTCGGAAAATAACGCTTACCCGGAAAGAGGGGGATTAGACATAATCCAGCCGACCGAAAGCTGTAAACAACTATTCGGTTCTCAGAGCTACCACAGGATCAAGACTCGCAGCACGATGAGCCGGAAATACGCCGGCTGCCAGCCCTATCAGAATAGCAACAACCTCTGCCGCTATTGCATAGCTGGCGGAAAAAGTAACAGGCAACCCCGGAGCCATCAATTTAATCAGCTCGATAATTGCCAGACCGAGCAACAGACCACCAGCCCCGCCCAAAGCGGCCAACAGCATGGACTCACCGAGGAACAGCATCCTTACCTGCTGACGCACTGCGCCAACGGCACATAATAGTCCGATTTCTGCTGTACGTTCGCGTACGGCAATCGTCATGATTGTGAAAATTCCGACACCACCAACGACCAGGGAAATGCCACCCAGTGCAGCGACGGCGAATGTAATCACCCCCAATACTGAACCCAGCACATCCAGCATCTGCTCTTGTGTCGTAATGGTAATATCCTCGCCACCGTGACGAGCAATCATCATCCGCTTGATCCCGGCTATCACTTCTTCTACCGATGCCGCCTCATCATATAAAACATCAATTTCAAACAGACTTTCGCGATTGAACATCTCCAGGGAACGAGCTACCGGTATATATACTGCATCATCCAGATCAAAACCCAACAGTGTGCCTTTCGATTCCATAACACCGATCACGCGATATCGATCTCCCCCTACCCGGATACGTTCGCCAAGCGGGCTCCGGGTACCAAACAACTCTGTCCGGAGTTTACTGCCTAAAACTGCAAACGCTCGAGGCGCACGCGGATCATCGGGGGGGAGAAACTCTCCCATACTCAACCCGAACGTAAACACAACAGGGAATTCCGGCCCAACCCCGCTGACAGTCACCCTGCGTTCCCGTCCGCCGCCCTCGACAGAAGCGTTACCCTGCATGACTGCCAGTGTCGACTTGACGAATGGGATACGCTTCAGGGCTTCTGCATCTTCTATTGTCAAGGGTCGAACCGTGCCAAACATCCCAACCGAGGCGCCAAAAGTTGTGGATCTTCCCGGATTGATTCCGATGATGTTAGTGCCGAACTGGGTAAACTGCCCCAGCATATATTCGTGAAGACCTTCACCGATGGATGTCAACAGCACGACGGCAGTAACGCCTATCCCGATGCCAAGCGAAGTCAATACGCTACGGAGCCGATGCGAAAAAATAGATTTGGCTGTAAAACCTATTACGTCTGAAAGAATCATTACTTTCCAGCCAACGCCTTGATCGGATCAAGCCGGGCCGCCCGCCGGGCCGGAGATATCCCGAAAATAACACCACAGGCCAGCGCGGTCAGCACCGCGCTGGCTACCGCCCATAGTGGCGGTCGAAACACGAGATCCGGATAGACCAGGCCCAGGCCACTGGAAGCCAGATAGCCCAGCAATACCCCTACAACTGCGCCCATGGCAGCAAGGAAAATTGCTTCGGTCAGAAACAACGCTGTAATCTGCCGCTGCCTGGCACCCAACGCCTTGAGCAGTCCGATTTCCCTGGTACGCTGGCTGACCGCGATCAGCATCACATTCATGATCAAAACACCGGCAACAACCAGGCTGATTGCAGCGATCCCACCCAGTGCAAAAGTCAGCACAGTAAATATTCCGTCGAAGGTTGCGATTACCGCATCCTGTGTAATGACCGTGACATCTTCTTCTCCCTGATGCCGCTCCCGGATGATGCGCTTGACATCATTCTGTGCCGCCACCATTGATTCACGGCTCTTGGCCCGTATCAGAATCCTGAACAGACTGGGTGAATTAAACAAAGACTGGGCTGAAACCACAGGAATAACCACAATTTTGCCTACATCCACCATGACTGAACGTCCGGCACTACCCAGCACACCGGTCACACGGCACCGTCGGTCACCCACACGTATCCATTTCCCGATTGGCGGTTCTTCCCGAAACAACTCCTGCCTGACAATCTCTCCAATCACGCACACAGCTGCACCACGCTCCGAAGTAACATTGGGCAAGAACCGGCCTAATGCCATCGTCCATTGGCGAATGTCAAGAAGCTCAGGAGTCGAACCCAGAATGGGCGACTCGCGTTCGAGACCATTGTAGGTAACCGATGCAGATCCAACCATGAGTGGGGCAATGTTTTCCACCGCGGGACTGCGCAGTAACGCCCGGGCATCTTCGATGGTCAAATCCCTGGGTGTCTGGCCGATCATCATACCAAGGCCACCACCACTGGTTTCAGACTTTCCCGGAATGACGATGACCAGGTGAGTACCAAGCGCCTGAAATTCTGCTGCGACGAAACCACGCGCCGCCTCCCCAAGTGAAGTCAGAACAACTACCGCCGCAACGCCCATGGCAGTTGCAGTCAGCATCATCAAGGTACGCAACGGATAACGAATCAACGCTCCTAACGCAATGCTGTTACGGTCACGCAGTTTCACGATGGGACTGCAGGTGAAGTTTCATCCCGCACGACTTTCCCGTCTAACAGCCTGATACGCCTCCTGGCATGCCCGCCGATTTTTGGGTCGTGAGTCACTACAATGAGGGTGAGCCCCTGGGCATTCAGCTCCTCGATAATAGCGACGATTTCCTTCCCGGAAACCGTGTCCAGATTGCCTGTTGGCTCATCAGCCAATAAAATTCGAGGCTCCATGACAATCGCTCTGGCAATCGCAACCCGTTGTCTTTCTCCACCGGATAGCTGATCAGGACGATGATCAACCCGGCTCAGGAGCCCCACCCGCTCCAAAGCACGATGGCCTCGCTGGTGTCGCTCATTTTTATCCATCTCGGCAAGTACCATTGGCAATTCGACATTCTCGAATGCAGACATTCTCGGCACCAGGTGAAATGCCTGAAAAATAAAACCGATCCGGGTTTGCCGTGTACTCGCATGCGCATCGCTGTCCATGGATGAGGTGTTAATGCCGTTCAGCCAATACTCACCGTCCGTCGGTGTATCCAGCAGCCCCAGTATATTCAGTAGTGTTGACTTGCCAGAGCCTGAAGGACCCATGATCGAGACGTACTCACCCGTGTCGATATTCAGCGTCACATCATCCAGCGCATGTACCGATTGGTCACCAACCTGAAAGTAACGACTCAAGTGGTCAAGCTTGATCATCAGCCGTTATTCCCTGGCGGCGATGGCACCGTCTTCGACACCAGCTCTGTCAACAGACAGTACTACCAATTCTCCTGCATCAAGACCGGAAAGAATTTCCGTCTGCTCCCAGTTTGAAACTCCTGTTTCTATCTGCCGCTCTTCGAGAATGCCCTGCGCTTCATCCAGCACGAACACACGCCGGTTTTCCATGACTGCCTGGGTTGGAACACTCAGCACGTTTTCCCTTACGGATAAAATGACTTCTACATCTGCGCTATAACCCGGCAACAGCACAGATTTACCAGGATCATCTATTTCTACTTCAACCTCTACCGTTCGCGCCTGTTTTTCGACCTGCAAAACATAGGGCGCAACACGGCGAACAAACCCGGTAAATTTTCTGTCCGGAAATGCATCCATCGTCACCATCGCAGGCATGCCCGCCTGTACCGCAGGGGCATCGACTTCATCAATGGGAGCACTGATATACAAACAGCTGTTATCGATTAAATCGATAGTAGGCGGGGTTGCGATGCCAACCGGGGAAGGTGTTACAAATTCACCCAGTTCCCCATTGATCTCTGCAATCACACCATCAAACGGGGCGCGAAGAACCGACCTCTCGACCGCTTCTTTGGCAATGAGTATTCGAGCCTCACTCACCTTGACCAGATCCATGGCAGCGCCACAACCGGCGGCCAGCGCCTGGGCGTCTCCCGCCGCTCGATCGGTCTCCTCTTCTGAAGACAGGTTCTGCTTCAGTAAGCGCTGCAGGCGAACTGCTTCCCGCTGGGCAACTTCTGCGCGAACACAGGCTTCTTCTGCCTTGCCGTTTGAAGCGACAACGTCACGTTCTGCCCGGAGCAATTCGGCACGCAGGTCTTTGCTCCACAGTTCCAGCAGCACTTGCCCCTTTGTGACACGGTCACCTTCAGACACAGGCAGACTGGCGATGTTGCCTCCCAGCGCAGCCGACAACCCCGCGCGCTGACAGGCATCGACTGTACCCGCCCGGGTATTGGAAACCGTGGCGGTAATATCTGCACGTTCTACCGTGACCACTGAAACAGTGATTGTTACAGGTTGCGCTGACTTCCAGACTATTACACCAACTGCCAGGACAATGATGGCAAGGATCAGGATTCTTTTTCGGTTCTTTTTCATTGTTCAATCACTTACCTTGAAGTATATACGCCCAGTATAGCGCTGGTTTCCGCCTCCTGCCCGCAGAGAGTTGTGATCAACTCTAGCCAGCCAGACCAATGCCACACTTGAGAATTTCACGGCGTGATACCTTCAGATTCCGGAGGTGTATTCCCATCAAAGTTCTCCTTCCTGTACGCATTGATGCGAAATATCACATCCATCTCGTCCTTGACCGCCAGCAACCCCATCAGCAGGCTCAATGGCTGTAACCCAAGATCACTCTGCCTGAGTTGATACATGCCGGTTGCGATCAAGGTATCTGAATCAGACTCCATTGTTACATCGACCTCAAGCGGAATGCGCAAGTCCTTTATGTCTATTTCCAGAGCCAATTTCAGATTTGGAGCTGACCCGATGATCTCGTGACTTTGTATGGTGATAAGCGGAAAATAGTCCGCAAATAATAATCCTTTTCCCAGCATGTTTTTTCGGGTTTTGGCGCGCGCTTTTTCCCCAACGTCACCAGTGAAAGCATCTCCTGCGGCTCTTCGGGATTCCGGGCGATCCACTTCAGCCTCCACAACTGATAACGCCATGTTGACAGAACTCTTGCTCAGTGTGGTGCCCACCACGACCTCGCCAACAATATTCCCAAAGCTGATCACATGGTTGTGCCCAAGCCGCGCCAGCATCCCCGAACGATAGACAAGAATCAGGATTTCCGAGGTGTGCGGATCAATCTCGTAGTGACCTGCATTCTGCGACTGCTTGTCGTCTGCTACGGATAACGACCATGCGGACTCATGGAACAAGCCACTGAGGATGAACAATGCCAGCCAGAATATTGCGCCAGGCTGCCTGGTGTCATCGGCCACAGTACTTCACACCCACTCCGCCGATGCCGCAATACCCGGACGGATTTTTCGCCAGGTATTGCTGATGATAATCTTCAGCAAAGTAGTACTCGCCTGAATCATGAATTTCGGTTGTTACTGCCTGTGCATGACCGGCATTGCGTAGCTGCGTTTCATAGCGGCTCCTTGATGCCAATGCCACATCACGCTGTTTGTGGTCATAGACAAAGATTACAGATCGATACTGGGTGCCCCTGTCATTTCCCTGGCGCATTCCCTGGGTCGGATTGTGATGCTCCCAGAAAATTCCCAGCAGATCTTCATAGGAAACTGTTGCAGGATCAAATACGACTCGCACGACCTCCGCGTGGGCTGTCATTCCGCTGCATACTTCTTCGTAGGTGGGGTTCGGAGTGATGCCCCCGGAATAACCTGCCGAAGTTGAATAAACTCCCGGCTGCTGCCAGAAAACACGCTCGGCACCCCAGAAACAGCCCATTCCGAATAGCGCCAGAGTATACCCATCAGAGAAAGGACCCGTCAGGGAATGACCGTTTACATGGTGCTGATCCGAAACCTTTATGGCTTCGGCACGGCCCGGCAGGGCCTCGTCGGCACCGGTGATCAGGCTGGGGCCGGTACCCGAACCAGTATCCATCCTGCGTCTCCAGATTATCCACCAGAAATTTCAAACCTGAATATAACACTGGCCAGAAAATTGCACGACAGTGCGGAAAACGAACCAATAACAAAGTAAGAAATCACGGTTGTGTTGCAACAAATTCAGCCCGTGCCTTCTGGATCTGTTGATAGATCTCCCGGGACTTTCCTCCGGTTTTCTTGATCAACAGTTCAGTAACTCCTGATGTGGCTGCACGCCATTGCGCTTTTTGCCCTGCATTGAGCGGCTGTACTGCAAAACCGAGACTCGTTGCTCCAGCGAGCTCTGCCCCGGTTTCCGCGCGAATTGCCCGTCGTGAATCCTCTATCGATGGAAAGGATTGCTGCAGTAACTGACGATCCTTTTTGGGCAAGCTGCCCCACCATTCTTTCTGCGCAACAATCACCGACATACCCAGGGCATGACTTGTCAGGGTCAGATACGGCGCCTCGCCCGATATACCGGTTCGCGCATAAAGTGAGACAGCGTTCTCGCCGGTTGTTACCAGGCCGGTCTGCAACGAAGAAACAATTTCCCCATAACCCAGTGGAATAACATCTGCTCCCAGCGCCTGGGCGAACAGCCGGGCATTCAGACTCGACGAGACGCGAAATCGCCTGCCCTGTACATCCTCCGGCAACAGTATCGGTGCAGTAGAGTAAACATGGTGGAAACCGATTTCGTACCAGGTCAGCAGATGCAGGCCTTTATCTGCCAGGAGTGCGCGGAAAACACCCGTAAGGTATCCGTCATAAACAAAATCGGCCTCGGCTTCACTATCGAATAAATAGGGTGCATACAGGATAGCCAGTTCTGGAACTACCGTTGAAACAATCTGGGCGGAAAGATTGGCAAACTGAATCCTGCCCCGGCGCAACCCGGATAGTAGTTGCTCTTCCGAGCCAAGCTGGCCGTATATCAAGGGTCGCAGCTGAAGTTTGCCCTCTGACCCGGATTCCACATCATCCCTGAATGTCAGCCACATCGCCTCGCCCGGCGTTCCTGGCGTTGCCGTACCCCCAATGGTAATGGTTCTGGTCGCAGCATCCCGGTCACAGCCCCCGGTCAACACCATACTGAGCACTATCAGAATCCAGGCGAAACTCATATTCTTCTGCACAATCATCTTATGTTGATATCCTTGACGCACACACGGCGAATCCCGAGCTTAGAAGGCTTGTTCCCTGGTCACAAGACTTTATTGGAACTACCACATGCAGTCAGACTCAAACAGATACCACAAGTTAATGAACCCGAACATGAACACACTGATCAGATTTCGGCAGCTGATATTATGCGCATTGATATGCACAACTGTGGTCTTTCCGGGCACAGCGACTGCTGGTATCGCGGCAGCTATTCCAGACTACGACCTGCTGGATGGTGTACTGCTACGGGGCGTTCGTAACGGATTTGTTGACTACGACAGCATCAGACAGGATCCCGGGTTCAAAAAATTCGTGACCCAGATCAAGGCCACCGATGAAAACAGCCTTCAGGATATTCGTGAAAAACTGGCCTTTTATATCAATGCCTATAACGCACTTGCTATCCAGGGAATTCTCGCAGGCCGGTCTCCGGATTCGGCCTGGGGAAGGTTTCGTTTTTTCAGAACTACACGATACACCGTACATGGCAACCGGATGAGCCTCTCAGGACTCGAGAAAACTTACCTGAAAGCAATCGGAGACCCGCGAATTCACTTCGCGATTGTCTGTGCCTCTATTTCATGCCCAAGGATTTCAAATCGGGCTTACCAGGCCGAAACAGTCGATGAAGATCTGAACGCAGCCGCGGCTCGATTCATTAACGATCCGAGTCGAAACAGTTTTGACCTGGGGCGCAAAACTGCCTATGTGTCGAAAATATTTGCCTGGTACCAGCAGGAGTTTGAAACATCGGCCGGGTCCGTGCAGGCCTACCTGGCGAAGTTCATCGATGATGCCGAGATTGCTGCTGCGCTTGAAAATGATGAATTTGTTCTGAAGTTCGAGAAGTACGACTGGAGCCTGAACGGTTCCCTGAGCGAAACCGGATAGTGATCAGGAGTAGACAACCCTCATGCTGATAAGAAAAGCCGCCAATATCCTGCCGTCAGAGATTACGCCGGAGCAGCACTACCTGAATCGAAGACGATTCATGCAATCTGCCGCAGTTGCCGGAACCGGACTGTTGCTGGGCTCGAATACCAGTGCACAGGACATCCCGAAACAGTACCGGCGGTTCGGTAATTTACTGAAAAGTCCGTTGAGCACATCGGAGACTCCGAATTCCTATGAGGACATCACCAGCTACAACAATTTCTATGAATTCGGCACCGGAAAAGAAGACCCGGCAGAAAATTCTGCTGCCTTCCAGCCTAAACCATGGCAAGTAACCATCGGCGGCGAGGCCGAGCAAACCGGAACCTTCGACTATGACGATATCGTCGGGCCGCACCCGATGGAAGAGAGGATCTATCGACTCCGATGTGTCGAAGCATGGTCAATGGTAGTGCCCTGGGTCGGCTTTCCGCTCGGGGACCTGATCAAGCGAATGAAACCGACTTCAAAAGCAAAATTTGTGGCGTTCGAGACCATAGTCCGGAAAAGCGAAATGCCCGGGCAACGAAGCCGGGTGCTCAGGTGGCCGTATATCGAAGGACTGACAATTGCCGAGGCGATGCACCCGCTCACTATTCGTGCCACCGGTGTCTACGGTGCTGAACTACCCAATCAGAACGGTGCGCCGCTGCGCCTGATCGTACCGTGGAAATACGGGTTCAAAAGCATCAAGTCGATTGTTCGTATCAGCTTCACTGAAAAGCAACCGCCAACCAGCTGGAATCTCTCCGCGCCCGGAGAATATGGCTTCTATGCCAATGTGAACCCGGCAGTGGATCACCCGAGGTGGAGCCAGAAACGGGAGCGGGTCATCGGCGCCAATCTGTTCGCAGGCAAGAAACCGACCCTGCCATTCAACGGATACGGAGATCAGGTTGCATCGCTGTATAGCGGACTGGACCTGACCAGAAACTTCTAGCCGGATTTTTTCCATGCCTAAGCTCAGGCACATTCGCTTTGTGTACAAACCCATAGTGTTTGCAGCATGCCTGATGCCGTTTGTGTGGCTGTTAGCAATGGCTTTTGAACTGGGCGACCTGGATCTGGGCGCAAACCCGGTTGAAAAAATCCAGGATACGCTGGGTATCTGGGGGCTGAGATTTGTTCTTGTTACACTTTCGATTACACCCGTGCGGCAACTGACAAAAATGAACTGGCTATTGCAGTTCAGACGCATGCTTGGCCTGTTTGCATTCTTCTATGTGGCCATGCACTTTCTCAACTATCTTGTTCTGGATCAGACTTTCAGTTTATCGTTGATTCTCGAAGACATTACCGAGCGGCCGTTTATCACTATTGGTTTTACAGCATTTCTGCTGCTCATCCCGCTGGCAATCACTTCAACTGCCGGGTGGCGGCGTCGACTGGCAAAACGCTGGCAGCAACTCCACTATTCGGTGTATCTGGTCGGTTTGCTTGGCTGCTGGCATTTCTACTGGCAGGTAAAAAAGGATCTCAGCGAGCCGTTGATTTATGTGGGCATACTCGTGCTGCTCCTGATCCCACGACTGTTAAAGTGGCGTCAGCAATTGCGGCCGAGCCCGGCGGGAGAAGCTTCCAGAGACTAAAGTCACTCAATGCCAGTGCTGGTGCTCTTCCGACCAGACCTTTTCCGGGCCTGGTGATGACTCATGGGAACGAAATGCGTTAAAGGCAACAATCAACCCTCCCACGATGATCGCCGCAAACAATGCACCCAGAACCAGCTGAGACCTTCCGGCAGTGGATTTTTTGTCCAGACAGCAGTTCTTGTACTTCTTGCCACTCCCGCAGGGACAAAGCGTATTGCGTCCGATTTTCATTGTCTGAGACTCCTCTGCAATCCTTATATGTTATAGCCCCGCTCATCGTGCAGCACAATATGCAAAACCCAGTCCGGGCAATGCTAACAGTGCCAATAGAAGCCAGTTTGCCAATCTTTTGCATGTCGGCATTTTTTACCCCCGTATTGCCCGATACCGGATCATTGCCCGGTTACAGTGCGTTATTGTCAGTCTCACCGGTTCTGATTCTCACCGCCTGCTCAAGATCAGTCACAAAGATCTTGCCATCACCTACTTTACCGGTCCGCGCGGCAGCGGTGATCGCCTCAATGGCCTGCTCTACAAGATCATCGCTGACCGCTGCTTCGATTTTCGACTTCGGCAAAAAGTCCACGACATATTCCGCACCGCGATACAGCTCGGTATGTCCGCGCTGACGGCCAAAGCCCTTCACTTCGGTGACGGTCATGCCGTTGACACCCACCTCCGCGAGTGCGTTGCGTACATCATCGAGTCGAAATGGTTTGATAATCGCTGTGATGAGTTTCATTCAGACATCCTCTGTATTTTTCTTGTGTATTTTTCCTGGAAGGCCAGCTACGACCCTGCCGACAGATTAACCCTAATATTGCACGAGAGACGCCTTCAATCCAGACCCCGGTGCCATGAATAACACTAGCAGTCTCCTCGTTGATCGTTATCACGATACCATTTCAGTAGCGGCAAAAACCCTTTTTCCGGGGCCGGACGCTGATCTGAACCTGTTGCTACCATTGAGCTGCACAGGGACCAGGCCGCCTCGGCAACAGGCACCTTTGGATACCAGTTTCGACTGGCAAACTGGGCGAATTTCAGGAAGCGGAAGCCATTGAACCAATGGAACAATCGCTTTTGGAACGAGGCCTGACCAGCCACATTCGACCGTACTTCCTGCACTATCTGCTCAAAGTCCTGGTCATCCAGATACTGTGCAAGGGCGGGGGAATATCGCTTGCGAACAACTGCAAGTGAATCGGTCTGCAGCTCCGGGACGGTCATGCAAAAATCTGCAAGATCCGAAAAAATCTCCATGGCGTAGGTTTCCTGCCCGAACCCCTCCTGCAGAGCCCTTTGCACCGCCGGGCCGGTGCCGAACGGTACCCGATCAGACTTTCTGACACCTGGATACACGGTGGTGCTCGTTAAAGCCTGATACCCCCCGGTGGCTGCCAGTTTTTGAATGAAATAAAAGTCTTCCCCTCCCTGCCGGCGATTCATCCCGCCCTGCCTGGCATAGGCCACCGCACGGCAGGCCATCGACGATCCAACCGTGTGAAAGGCGTAGGGAAAGCCGGCATGGCGCATGCCGGTGACGTAATAACGCAAATGCAGTTCGTATTCAGCAATGGCACGGTGAATCGGGTCATGGCTCTGGAGGTTGACAGGATGCTCAAAATAGATCGAAACACCCGGACATTCCCGATGCGCCTCAAAGTGGACTACCAACTCGTGCAAATAGCTGTCAGCCACCCGGCAATCTGCATCCAGGCTGATCACTACACCATCTGCCCTGCTGGTTGACACAAGCCGCCCGACGGCTTCATCCATGCCCACTTTGCGCGCCAGGCCCACGCCAGCATTACGCTCCGGCAATCCCTGCTGCTCGATCACGTGACAGGTCAGCCATGCAGGGTGTGGCCGGGTATTCCAGGCGCTGATGGCTTCCAGGCTCGCCTGGTTGGCTTTCCACACCGCCTCAGCCGTGGACTCCGGAGCATTGATCACCACGAGGATCTCAACCGCGCAACCGGGGAAACGGCAGGCCTGCAACGAATCCAGCGTGGCGCAGATATCCGGCTCGTTGAAACAGGGAATCACAACTACGGCGCCTAAATCCCTGGCCGGCACTTCGCTGACCTGAAACGGGTACAATTGCCGCCGCTCGAGATACGCCAGGATGGCCTTTCTGTCATTCTCTGTTGTTTCCCGATTCATTGACCCGGAGTTTACCTTGGCTCGCAAATCTATTGACCTGCTGGTCGCAACACCCCCCGAATGGACAAAAGCCGCTCTTGGCGACTTCGATGCTTTTCTGGCGGATCACGCCAACTGCGAGCGCAAGGCTTCTGCGCTGGCGATGAGCATGATTGTGAAATACAAGGATCGTACCAGCATTATTCCCGCCCTGATTGCGCTGGCTCAAGAGGAACTGGAACACTTTCAGCAGGTATATGAGCTGATGGAGAAAAGAAACCTGCGCTTGACGGCCGATGTCCCTGATCCGTATGTCAACCAGTTACTGGCTGTTGCTCGCCACGGGCGCGAGGAACGGTTCATCGACCGAATGTTAATTTGCTCGCTTGTCGAGTGCCGGGGCGCAGAAAGATTCAGAATGGTTGCAGAAGCAGTCGAAGACCCGGAGTTGCAGGCTTTCTACGAAGGGCTTTATAAAAGTGAAACCAAACACGGTCATCTGTTTGTGCAACTTTTATTGAAGGAAGTAGCTGAGGATCTGGTATACCCGCGCTTGCTTGAACTGGCTGAAGCTGAAGCCGAAATTATTCGGGGGCTGCCTGCCAGAGCTGCCCTGCACTAGGTGTAATAGCCGAAACCCGGCCTTCCCATCAACACCCAACCACACCGTCATCCCCCCCGATACCGAAACCTCACAGCAAATGCAAGCAAAGCCTGATTATTGGCACCATGATTCAAACCGGTGCGTGACCGGCACAAAGCTAAAATGGCGGTACGCCCCCGAGGCCAGGCGCTGCTGACCTTTGCTGCGGATGGCTCCCTGCGGTCCGCTTTACTCCGCCGCAAAGGTCAGCAGCACCTGGCCTCTGACATTCACAGTACATTTCAGTTTCTGGAGGGTATTGTCGGAGATTGACTGCGAGATTAACGCTCGACTAGTACAATAGAATCAGTCAGTAAACCCGGAACCCGCCATGATTTGCCCGGCTACGCCTATCCATCCACCACCAGCCGCCAAACAAGCCAAGCGTTAACATCACCAGCACTGCAATGGCGGCCCAGGATATCGGCACACTCGATGAGTAACGCGCCAGATTCTGATTCAGGCTTTCATTTTCTGCGCGCAGTTGTACGAGCTCAGCCTGCTCTGCTTCCATTGCCGCCACTCGCACAGCAAAATCCTTTTCGAGCCGGCTTACGCTGGACTCGCGTTCGGCCAGGCTGGATTCCAGGCTGGCCAGTTTTGCCTGCGCGCTGTCTCTTTCAGCCTCGACTGATCGAATACGGGCGGCGGCGGGCGGCTGTTCGATAAGATAGGCGCCACGAACCCAACCCACTCTGCCATCGGTGAGGCGGACTTTCGCATAGTAGGTCTTCCGCTCCAGCACATCCATGCTGTCTCCGCTCACCATGGTATGAAATGGCTGATCACTGGTGTCGGGTGCTTTGTGCACTGTCAGACGAAGCTCGTCAGTGACATAGACCGTTTCGGCGAATACAGAGATGGATAGAGTGAACAGCAGTACTGTGAATACTGGAAAGAATCTGGACATGGCAAAGTTCCGTGAAGGCATTGTGATTATTATAGCCCCAGTTACTATTGCTCCGGCACTATCGTGTAGTCTGGGCTTTTCCGGGAGTGATTAGCCTGTGAGCCGAGCGGCCTGTCCGAACAACCTGCTGACATTATTTTCCGTTTATCTGCGCCTTCTTGCACCCGCGGGGGTGATTGCCTGTGGACTGATTTTTACCGGATCATTTTCTCCGGTGGCAGCGCAGAGCGGTTTCACCATGCGTAGTAACTCTCCATTTCCCGCGCTCATTAACTTGCCATCCAGATGGCCTGATACCAATCAACGTACTTTCGATCTGTCGTGGAATATGGCCAGCCACGCGATGTCACTGAAAAATGGCAATGAATCCCTGTTCATGGATGGAGAGACGCACACGCTGACGGTCAGAATGCAGGAATCCTTCGGCAAGCGAACCCGCATCGGGATTGAATTGCCGTGGATTTCTCATAGTGGCGGATTCATGGATAGCATGATTGACGGCTGGCACGATTTCTTCGGGCTGCCGGAGGGTATCCGGCCAGCAGTACCACAAGATGATCTCCGATTTGTCTATCAAATTGATGGCGTAGAAAGCTACCGGCTGGATCAGCGGGCATCAGGCATAGGCGATATACGATTGAGCATGTCTTACGATCTTGCTCAGAACGATTTTGCCACCGTGGCACTGGCCGGGAGCATCAAGCTTCCAACCGGCGATTTGGTGAAACTGACTGGTAGTGACTCAACGGATGTATCCATGGGGTTTGGGGTCAGTTCTCCCAATGCGGGCGTAACGCGTATTTCATGGGGGATTGATTTCGGGGTGACCTGGCCCGGGGATATTGCAATCCCGGGGCTGGAGGCATCTGATCAGGTCTTCTACTACAGTGCTGCAGTGTCCTGGCGTGCTTTTTCATCCGTTGATTTGCTGGTGCAATTCAGCGGGTATTCAGCTCCTTACAAAAGCGCGATAAGGGCATTGGGGCAAGCTGGCGGACAGCTGGGGTTAGGATTCGACTGGCGAACATCGGAGCGCTACTCGGTTCGGTTCGGGATTTTTGAGGATATTGTGGTTGAGACGGCACCGGATTTCGGTGTGGAGATCGGGATTCGTGCGCGGTATTGATCTTTCTGGTGCAGGCTTGCGGGAGAGGCTAGCCTGGTTTTTTCAGGCCGAAGGTTTTGATGCGGTCTGTCAGGGTGCTTGGGTTAATTCCCAATAGCTCGGCGGCACCTTTTTTCCCGGAGATCCGCCAGTTCGCGAATTCGAGTGCTGCACGAATATTATCTCGCTGGCGTATTTTCATTTCCGCCTCGGTGATAAATCTGTTGACCGACTGAACACTGATCGGCAAATCCTCATCACCCGGCGGACTGAGACCGGCACTTGCCAGTGAAAGATCCAGTCGCAATGGCCCTTCGCCAGACAGGATGACAGCACGCTCAATAACGTTCTTTAATTCACGAATATTGCCTGGCCAGTCATATTTGCCAAGCGCATCTGCCTGTTTCTGGGTAAGTGCTGGAACAGGTCGCCCGAAGTCGCGGCAAACATGCTCGAGAAAATGTATGGCAAGTTGAAGCACGTCGTTACCGCGCTTGCGCAACGGTGGAACATGCACCGGGAAAACACTAATACGATAAAACAGATCTTCCCGAAACTCGCCGGCCTCAACTGCTTTTTCCAGATCCCGATTGGTCGCGGCGATCACTCTTACATCGACGCTTCTGGTTGTATCATCCCCCACCCTCTCAAACTCTCTCTCCTGCAATACTCGCAGCAGCTTTCCCTGCAGCTCTATCGGGATTTCACCAACTTCATCAAGAAATATCGTGCCGCCGTCAGCAAGCTGGAAGCGGCCTACACGATCGCGATGAGCACCGGTAAACGCGCCGCGCACATGGCCAAAAAACTCGCTTTCGAAGAGTTCGTCGGGTATCGATGCGCAATTGACCTTGACCAGCGGGCCGTCGGCGCGGCTGCTTCTGGCGTGGATCGCGTGCGCAACCAGTTCCTTTCCGGTGCCTGTTTCTCCGATGATCAGCACGCTTGCCGGGGTACTGGCCACTGCTTCGATTCTTGCCAGCATCGCAGCAAGCGCCGGGCTTTCACCGACTATTCTGCCGAAGTTCATCGATACATCGATTTCTTCCCGCAGGTAATCGCGCTCTCTTTCCAGTTCTTCCTTGAGTCGACCGATTTCATCATAGGCTTCACGCAACTTTGCCTCCGAACGATTACGCTCGGTAACATCCTTGCTGGCGACCAGAAGGCGAATGACTCCGTCATGTTCGTCACGCTCGGTT
Organism: Gammaproteobacteria bacterium; assembly: GCA_024277915.1. Lineage (GTDB taxonomy): Bacteria > Pseudomonadota > Gammaproteobacteria > Steroidobacterales > JAJRUG01. The sequence continues at coordinate 51,555 of JAJRUG010000044.1, read as the reverse complement.
CGGGTCGACATCAGAACATCTATCACCTCACCGGATTTGGTGATCAGTTGTCGCGGGACATTCTTGCGATCACCGTACTCAAGGATATCTGTTATCCCTTCGCCGACCACTTCACGTTGTGAATCTTCTGACAAAAATGCGAGAGCCGGCCGGCCGATCACTTCATCTCTGCGGTAGCCCAGTTTCTCCAGCCAGTGATCTGTGACTGCCGTGATCCGCCCATCTGCATCAATGGTATGCAGCATAGCCGGCGTGTCCTGGTACAACATGCGATAGCGGCGTTCCAGCCGTGCTCGATCAGAGGGCTCTGTGAAAACAGATAGTGAATGCAGAAACTGTCCATTGGCATCATTTTCAACAATGGTTGTCGCGAACAGTTCTACCTGCTCGCCACTCTTCGTGATGAATTCAACAGGGACGTTGTCGAGGCGGCCGGACCGGCGGAGCTGAGGCAGGTGCTCCTGCCGGATTCTGGTTACTGTTTCCGGAGTCGCAATATTGAGTGCCGTTTTGCCACGTATCTCATCTCGACTGTAACCAACGCAATCCACCCAGGCATCACTGACGGTGATAAAGCAGCCATCGGCATCCATCAAAGCCGCGACAACCGGTAGCTTGTGAAATAGCGCTGTGAGTCCTTCATCTGCGTACATGGCAGAGAGTATACACGGTTTTTCGTGAAACTAATTCACGAAAAACCGCTATTCATGGAATTCCGTGAGTATTGTATGCTGATAAGTTATTGATAAATAAAAGATCGATAGTTGGCACGCTTTGTGCAATATAGATTGCATCAGTGCAGATATAAAAGCACACATTAATTAACCAACAGCAGGAACAGTACCATGACCACCTTGATTCGAAACCGAACCACTATTTATCGTGGCTTCGCAACCATAGCGTTTGTTGTCGCCGCCGTCGCCATGTTTATCGTGACAGTTGCTGCTGCAGTGGCCTGAGCAGAACATCGGCGCGGCTCCCGGATTGCCTGCGCGGGGCTATTTCTGGCTACAGCCGGGTAGCTTCTGGCAAGACCGGGGCATAAGAATGAAGAACAGAAGTATGCGGGACTTCTCCTCCAATAAAACTCGCATTTGAGACCGGCGGCATGGCTGGTGTAGTCACCTTAGTCAGGACTACTCTACTTCCCCCTCAGCCATGCTGCCCTTTTTTTCCTGTCAGCTGATCCCGGAAAAATTACCCCCGGGATCGTAAACTCATTACTCAGACGACAGCTCTTCACGGAAAAACGCCAGGGTACGTTGCCAGGCATCTTCTGCGGCAAATGGCTGATAGTTGGTACCGGAAGGATTCGCGAATGCGTGACCGGCGCCATTATAGATTCTTACATCGGCTTTTTTCCCCAGACGATTCAGCGTGGCGCGAAACATCCTGGCAGACGCAACCGGGATTGCTGCATCCTCTGACCCGAAAAATCCGAGGATTGGCGACTGTATTGTATCGAGCTCTTCTTCGCTGGCTGAAACAGCACCATAGTAAATCACTGTTGCATCCAGCTGATCCGGCAATAGAAGCGCTGTCCGTAAAGACCAGCCACCGCCGAGACACCAGCCGATTACACCTATCCGGGGTGCGCCGACAGCCTGCTCAAGATAGGTATAGGCCTGCTGAATATTGCTGTCCGCCTGATCGGCTTCCGCGAGAATCCCGGCCATCAGTGCCTGGGCGTCTTTGGGATTTTCCGCTACCTGCCCGCCAAACAAATCGACTGCCAGCACCATATACCCTTCTCCAGCCAGCCGCTCGGTCATCTTCTGGATGTTATCGTTCAAGCCCCACCATTCGTGGATAACAATGACGCCGGGCAGGGGGCCGGTAACATCGGCGGGCATTGCAAGATAACCCCGGAGATTGGCATCGCCAATCTCGCCGTAGGCTACAAATTCACCGATAGCTTCTGTTTTTGGTGGTGCGGCAACAGCTTCACTGGCGACCGGGACATCATCAGCATGAGCGTCCGCGGTGCGTTCAACAAATTCCTGATCTTTATCAGCCGGGACAGCTGCTTCAGGTTCAGGGCCCGGGACGGCATCCGGTTCGCCACAGGCGACGACAGTCAACGACATGATGAATGCAATAACAACAAGAAGGCGGCGCTTCATTGTATGTCTCCCCGGTCTATCTGAACCGGTTTTGAATTTTCTCCAGAGCAGACCGCCTCGGACAAAGGGTATCGAAATCAATATCGATAAGTGGCTGCTCAACAACCATGTGAGTTTCATGCATATCAGGCTTTGCTTCATCGATGAACAACAGCCCTGTCACGACTTCCTGAGCCGCTGTGTGTTTTTGAAGATATGCATAGGCCGAGTTCCGGTCTGTAGGATCGTATTGCTCATCAGTTTTCTTTAACACAACCCGACTCCCGTCATGCAGCTCAACTGAAATCGTATCACCGTCCTCACTGGAAACGGTAATTTCCTCAGCGGGCGGGATAAAATCAGTATGAATCGTCGGATGATAATGCTGGCGGGTAAAATCATAGCTCTTTGTTGAGCCGAGATGGTCATTAAACGTGACGCAGGGCGACACAATATCGATCAGTGCGAAACCCTTGTGCGTCAGCCCCGCTTTCAATAGCGGCACAAGCTGTTGCTTGTCTCCGGAAAAGCTTCGCGCGACGAATGTGCAGCCCATGGTCAGTGCCGTAAGGCACGCATCAATTGGCGGCTGAATATTCACTTCACCTTTTTTTGCAGTAGTCCCGACATCAGCTGATGCCGAAAACTGGCCCTTGGTCAAACCGTACACCCCGTTATTGTCGATCACATAAAGCATGTTGACGTTGCGCCGTATTGCATGACACAACTGACCAAAGCCAATCGACAGTGAATCACCGTCTCCCGACACGCCGATGTAATGGAGATCCCGATTGACGGAATTCGCACCCGTCGCTACTGATGGCATCCTGCCATGTACAGAATTAAATCCGTGAGATGCGCTGGCAAAATAGGCTGGTGTCTTCGATGAACAGCCGATACCGCTCAGCTTGGCCACACGATGTGGAGGGATATTCAATTCAAACAAGGTCTGCACCAGGGCGCTGGTTACCGAATCATGACCACAGCCGGCACACAAAGTGGATATGCCGCCTTCATAATCCCGAGCAGACAGTCCAAGATCATTGTGCGGTAAACCGGGATGTACCACACTGGGTCGGCGCATATAGGTCATGCTGCCTGCCCTCTGCTCAAGTCTGTGCGAACTGCATCTGTGATGAACCTTGCATACAACGGCAAACCATCATAGTGAAGCACCGGCACCAGCTTGTCCTGTTCCACTTTGGTCTCCAGCAGCAACAAGCCACGTAATTGAGCATCACGGTTCTGTTCTACAACATAGATCCGATCATGAGCATCAAGAAATTCCTGCACTTCAGAATTGAACGGGAAAGCCCTGACTCTCAGATAATTCAAACTGATTCCGCCTTCTGCCAATCGATCCCGCGCCTCAAGTACAGCGTCGTGACAACTGCCTATTGAGAGAATACCAATGCCACTCTTATCTGTGCCATGAAGCTCAGGCCGGGGAACAAATCCCTTGGCTGTTTCCCACTTCGTCAGCAAGCGATCAACAATTTCCTTGTACTCATCAGAGTCTTCCGTGTATGCGCCGTACATATTGTGGCCTGACCCGCGTGTAAAGTAGGCACCTTTCGCATGGGTGCCCGGTAATGTCCGGTATGCGATCCCATCGCCATCCGTATCCAGGTACCTGTGAAAAGACTCCATTTTTTCCAGTTCATCTGCGCCCAGAACCTTGCCCCGGTCGGGTTGGTAATTATCATCCCACTGGAGATCCGGGCACATCCAGTCGTTCATTCCGATATCAAGATCAGTGACGACGATGATCGGCGTCTGCAGCTGTTCAGCCAGATCGAATGCCTGTACCGACATGGTAAAGCACTCGGCCGGATTGGCCGGAAACAGCAATACATGACGTGTGTCACCATGGGATGCATAGGCGCAGGAAAGTATATCTGACTGCTGGACCCTGGTGGGCATACCGGTTGACGGGCCGCATCGTTGAACATCGATCAGCACCGCCGGAATTTCAGCAAAATACCCATAACCAAGAAACTCGTTCATCAGCGAAATGCCGGGGCCACTGGTTGAGGTAAATGCCCGGGCGCCATTCCAGCTCGCACCCAGCACCATGCCGATCGCCGATAGCTCATCTTCTGCCTGAATCACACAGCTGTTGCTCAGACCTGTTACGGGATCCTTTCGATACTCATCACAAAATGCCCGAAATGCATCCATAATTGAAGTGGAAGGCGTAATCGGATACCAGGCGCCGAGCGTCGCACCTGCAAAGACACAACCAAGACCCGCTGCAGTATTTCCATCAATGATAATGTGGTCGTCCGTCTTCCCTATCGCTGTGGCCTTGAACGGCAGGGGGCATTCAAAATTTTCTTTGGCGTACTGATATCCCAGATCAATAGCCAGCTGATTCGCATCCAGCAACTGTGCCTTGCTGGCAAAACTCTGGTTGAGAAGCTCTCGCACCACCTCCATATCCAGATCGAGCAACGCGGCCATGACACCTACATAGGCGATGTTCTTCATGAGAATTCTTGCTCGTGAAGAAGCGAAGTTATCGTTGCATAGCTGTGAAAGCGGTACGCCGAGAATAGTAATATCCTGACGATTCAGCACATTGTGCCGCGGCCAGGTCGAGTCGTATATCAGGTAGCCACCCGGGGCAACACACGCGAGATCCTTTTGATAGGTCTCAGCATTCATTGCCAGCATCACATCGATACGCCCGGATCTGGCCATGTACCCGTTTTCGCTGGCCCTGATCTCATACCAGGTCGGAAACCCCTGGATATTGGAAGGGAAATAATTCTTCGCCACGACCGGAATACCCATGCGAAACAGCACTTTCATCAGCAGCGTATTGGCACTCGCTGACCCGGTGCCATTTACGTTGCCGACCTTAATCGTAAAATCATTATCCTTCGGCCCGGTTATCACAGCAGTTTTCATGCCCCTGATTGTCTGATTGGTTCGGAAACTGATTCATCACCGGCGCAAGGTTTTAGCAAAGTGAACTTCTGCATGTCCCAGGCTGCAGTCGGACAACGTTCAGCGCACAGGCTGCAATGCACACAAAGATCTTCATCTTTTATCATCACTCTGCCTGTCTGGGGCAACGCCCCGGATATCAATAATCCCTGCTCAAGGTTTTCTGCCGGTGCACTGAGCCGCGTTCTCAAGTCATCTTCTGTGCCGGCTTCGGTAATGGTGAGGCATTTCACCGGACAGACATCGATACAGGCGTCGCACTCGATGCACAGATTTTCTGTGAAAACAGTCTGCAGATCGCAATTAAGACATCGCTCCACTTCTTCGGCAGCCAGCTCCGGGCTAAAGCCGAGCTCTACTTCGATGTTGAGTTGCTTGAATCGCTCGCTAAGTTGTACTTGTGGCACCGGGATTCTTTTGCCGGAGTCGTAGCTGTTGCTGAAACTCCATTCATGAATCCCCATTTTGGCTGAATTGAGATTCATGCCCATGGGTAATCGATCGGTAATATCCTCACCGTGACAATATTTGTGAATCGAAATTGCTGCCTGGTGACCGTGCTCAACGGCCCAAATGATGTTCTTGGGGCCAAATGCAGCATCCCCACCGAAAAATACGCCAGCCCTGGTGCCCTGATGGGTCACCGGATCCACAACAGGTACTTCCCATTGATCAAACTCTATACCCTGATCCCGCTCGATCCAGGGAAATGCATTGTCCTGGCCGATGGCCAGCACAACATCATCACAGGGAATCATGGTCTCACCTGTCACCGTACTGCTTTCAATCCGGCCAGCGCTATCGAGTTGATATTCCATCAGCTCGAAAATCATTCCGGCCAGCTTGCCATCCTCTATAACAAAGGCCTTTGGAGAATGATTGACAATAATCTCGACATTTTCCTCCTCGGCGTCTTCAAGCTCCCAGTCAGAGGCCTTGAAAAAGGCCCTGGGCTTTCGTGCCATCACTTTGACATCGGTTGAGCCCAGCCGCAGCGAAGTACGACAACAGTCCATGGCGGTATTGCCAACACCGATGATCAGCACACGTTCGCCGATTGACTCAGTGTGCTCAAATGCTACGGACTCCAACCAATCGATTCCGATGTGAATTCGGTCAGAGTCATACCGACCAGGCAATTCGAGATTTTTCCCTTTCGGCGCGCCGCTGCCGACAAATATTGCGTCGTAGCCCTCTTCGAGCAGGGTTTTCATGCTTTCTACCGGATGATCAAAGTGAATATCGGCACCCATACCGATGATCATTCCGATTTCCTGATCAAGCACCTCGGGCGGCAACCGGAATGAAGGTATGTTGGTGCGCATCAGTCCACCACTTCTGTCCAGCGCCTCGAAAATAACCACCTCGTACCCTAGTGGCAGAAGATCATTGGCAAGCGCCAGTGATGCACAACCAGCCCCGACGCAGGCAATACGTTTTCCATTTGCCGGGGCAATTTCGGGCAACTGGACATCGTTCATATCGGTCAGGTCAGCTGCGATTCGCTTTAATCTGCAAATGGCTACCGGCTTGTCTTCAATACGGCTGCGACGACAGGCTGGCTCACAGGGACGATCACAGACTCTGCCCAGAATGCCGGGGAATATATTCGAATGGCGATTCAGCTGATAGGCATCGGAGTATTCGCCCTGGGCGATTAACCGGATATAGCCAGGCACATCAGTATGCGCGGGGCATGCCCACTGACAGTCGACGACCCTATGGTAATAATCCGGATTGGTGGTGTCCGTCGGTTGACTGACGGTTTTTTTTTGCACGGGATATTTTATTTTCTGCGTTGATTCTGCAGCGTATGATAGGATTCAGACACCAAAAACAGTCGAGATTATACATCTCTCCCGGGCAAATGAAATCATGATGACAGCCTGAAGCCGGAGGCATGGAAAATTGGCTACCCCAGGATAACTCTATGAATACCTATGCCGCTCTGGCACTGCAGATCTCTACCCACTGTGTGAACAGTTGCACCGATCGTCCGTCGGCCCGCGAACGCATGGCGGACAATCTGGCCAAAGTGCGCCAGTCGGTAGCGGGCAGCAAAGCCTTTATCAGCCAGTTCAGTGGCATGGATACCCGGCTGATCGTGCTGCCCGAGTACTTTCTGACCGGCTTCCCGATGCGAGAATCAGTCGCAGAATGGCAGGACAAGGCCTGTCTCGACATCGACGGGCCCGAGTACGAGCTGCTCAAGGCCATCGCCTCGGACTTTGACCTGTACCTTGCTGGTAATGCCTACGAAAACGATCAGCATTTTCCGGAATTGTATTTCCAGACCTGCTTCATTATTTCTCCGGAAGGCGAAACAGTGGTGCGCTATCGACGCATGATCTCTTTAAGCGCCCCTACCCCCTATGATGTCTGGGATAAATACCTCGATATCTACGGGCTGGAGGGTGTTTTTCCGGTAGCTGACACGCCAATTGGCAGGCTTGCAGCGATTGCTTCCGAGGAAATTCTCTACCCGGAAATTGCACGCTGCCATGCGATGCGGGGGGCTGAAGTATTTGTTCATCCGACCAGCGAAGTTGGCAGCCCACAGCTCACACCCAAGGAACTGGCTCGCCGCTGCCGGGCAACCGAGAACCTGGCCTATGTAATTTCAGCAAACTCATCCAGCCTGCAGGGCATTCCGGTGCCGGGCGCTTCGACCGCAGGCATGTCGAAGATCGTGGACTATTACGGGCGTGTTTTGGCTGAGGCTTCGGCAGGTGGAGAATCGATGGTTGCCAACGCAACGATTGATATCGATGCATTGCGTGAATGCCGGCAAAAAACCGGCCTGACAAATATGCTGGTTCGCCAGCCATTCCAGGCCTACGCCGATAGCTACGCAGAACATGAATTCCATCCCCGCAATTTGTTGCTGAAAGACGGGACCGTTCGATCACCCGGGAAAGGTGAGCTCAGCGCCTTGCAACAGGCTGATATCGAACGATTAGTGAAAAGCGGCATCATTTAATAACTACGTAACTACGGGTTCTTCCTACTTGACAGAGTATGCCCCGGGCAGTGTACTTCCCGGTCTATCGGCCTGAGCAGCCCTGCCTGACCGGCCATAATTGAGGACAGACATGAAAATAGGTATTCCAAAAGAGGTTCACGCCGGAGAAAAGCGGGTCGCCACGACTCCCGATGTAGCAAAGCAGCTTCAAAAGCTGGGGTTTTCGGTTGCTATCGAGTCTGGCGCCGGGGCGGCCGCAAATTTTTCCGATTCCGCATACTCTGAAGCGGGTGTCGAAGTCATCAGTGATACGCGCCAGCTTTGGGCTGACAGCGATATCATTCTGAAGGTACGCGGCCCGCAAATGCATGACGTACTTGGTATTGATGAGCAGGAGCTGCTGCATAAAGGGCAGACCCTTATCAGTTTCCTGTGGCCTGCACAGAACAAGGAAATGCTCGATAGCCTGGCTGCCAGGGGCATTACGGCGATCGCCATGGACAGCATTCCACGTATTTCCCGTGCACAGAAACTCGATGCTCTGAGTTCTATGGCAAACATTGCCGGGTACCGGGCGATCGTTGAGGCGGCCCAGCATTTCGGCCGATTCTTCACCGGTCAGATTACTGCCGCGGGCAAGGTTCCACCGGCAAAAGTGTTGGTTATTGGCGCCGGAGTCGCCGGACTCGCGGCGATTGGTGCTGCAAAAAGCATGGGTGCAATTGTTCGGTCATTTGATACACGACCTGAGGTGAAAGAGCAGGTCGAGAGCATGAATGCAGACTTTCTGTTGCTCGAATTTGAGGAAGATGGTTCTGGTGAAGGTGGCTACGCCAAAGTAATGAGCGAGGAGTTTATTGCTGCGGAAATGGCATTGTTCGCTGAGCAGGCAAAAGAAGTGGACATCATCGTAACCACCGCGCTGATACCGGGCAGGCCGGCGCCTGAGCTGATTACTGCCGAAATGGTGGAATCAATGAAACCCGGCAGCGTAATTGTGGATCTTGCCGCCGAGCAGGGCGGTAACTGCGCATTGACCGAGCCTGGTCAGGTGATAGTAAAACATGGTGTGACGTTGATCGGCTATACCGATCTGCCCAGCCGGCTGGCCGCGCAGTCCAGTCAGCTTTACGGCACCAACCTGCGACACCTTCTGACCGACATGTGCCCGGAGAAAAACGGCAAACTGGTTGTCGATTTCGAGGATGAAGTCGTGCGTGGCGCGACTGTAGTTAAAGAGGGTGAGATTTCCTGGCCACCGCCGGCGCCTAAATTATCTGCAGCACCTGCGCCGAAGCCTGAGCCGGTCGCAGCTCCGGTAGAGGAAGAAACGGCACCGGGTGTGCTGGGGCCACTGCTGATATTCAGTGTGGGGGCAGCTGCCCTGGTCGGCCTTGGAGCTGTGGCACCACCATCGTTCATGGCTCATTTCACTGTATTTGTACTCGCATGTTTCATCGGCTACATGGTGATCTGGAATGTAAAACCGGCGCTGCATACGCCGCTGATGAGTGTGACCAATGCAATCAGCAGCATTATTATCATCGGCGCACTGTTGCAGGTGAGTTCCGGTGAGACATGGATCATGTGGCTGTCCGGTGTCACGATCCTGATAACAAGCATCAACATTTTCGGCGGCTTCGCAGTAACGCGACGCATGCTGGAAATGTTCAGAAGGTAGAAAATAATCATGCCAATTTTACCATCAGGAATAGTTACTGTTGCCTATATCGGGGCAACGATCCTGTTCATCCTCGCGCTGCGCGGTCTGAGTGATCCGGAAACTTCCCGGCGCGGCAACCTGTTTGGCATGATCGGTATGGGCATCGCGCTGGTTGCGACGATTTTCGGTGCTGTTACCGAGAACTACGCCCTGCTGATCGGAGCAACGCTTGTCGGAGCCACAATCGGGTTGATTCTGGCTCGCCGTGTCCAGATGACCCAGATGCCGGAATTGGTTGCGAGCCTGCACAGTCTGGTTGGGCTTGCAGCGGTGTTTGTGGGTTTCGCCAGTTTCGGCGATCCGGAATCTCATTTTGTGGGCGTCGAAAAAACGATCCATGACATCGAGATTTACCTGGGCATTCTTATCGGAGCAATTACCTTCTCAGGATCCGTGATCGCTTTTGGTAAACTCAGCGGAAAAATATCCGGCAACCCGTTGATTCTCCCTGCGCGTCACTGGCTGAATCTTGGCCTGCTAATCGCGACTTTCTGGTTCGGTGCACAGTTCGTTGAGCAGTCTGCAGCGGGCGGCGGGATGATGCCACTGGTCATCATGACCGGCATCGCACTGCTTTTTGGCATCCATATGGTCATGGCGATTGGCGGGGCCGACATGCCTGTGGTTGTTTCCATGTTAAACAGCTATTCCGGCTGGGCGGCATCGGCAACCGGATTCATGTTGGGCAATGATCTTTTGATTGTGACCGGCGCACTGGTCGGTAGCAGTGGCGCGATTCTGAGCTATATCATGTGCCGTGCAATGAATCGCAAGTTCCTGGCGGTCATTGCCGGTGGCTTTGGCACCACCAGTGGATCGAGTGCAGGCGGCGGGGAAGACCAGGGCGAGGTCGCGCCGATTGATGCAAGCGAAACGGCGGAATTGCTCAAAAACGCCAGGGAAGTCATGATTATTCCCGGCTATGGTATGGCTGTGGCACAGGCGCAGCATACAGTTCATGAGATCACCAAAAAGCTGCGCAGCAAGGGCATTAATGTACGATTTGGTATTCATCCGGTTGCCGGCCGTATGCCGGGGCACATGAACGTCCTGCTGGCAGAGGCTAAAGTGCCCTACGACATCGTATTCGAGATGGATGAGGTCAATGAAGACTTCCCGAATGTTGATGTGTCTGTCGTTATTGGTGCTAACGACATCGTCAACCCATCAGCATTGACGGACCCGGAAAGCCCGATCGCGGGAATGCCGGTACTGGAATGCTGGAAAGGCGATACAACTATCGTACTCAAACGCAGTATGGCCACAGGCTATGCCGGGGTACAAAATCCGCTATTCTTCCTCGACAACAGCCGTATGCTGTTTGGCGACGCCAAAGAAACACTTGATGGAGTTCTGGCTGAGCTGTGACGAGGCATGGCGGAGAAGGTGAATGACAGTTTCTACCGAAAAAAACTACGAGGGCGTCTTTGATAGCACCTTGGGTTTCGGGCACAGGCCAGCCGTAATCTCTATCGACTTTCTTCAGGGTTATACAACCGAAGATTCTCCACTTTATGCTCCGGGTGTTGTGAAGTGCTTAAAGGAAGTCCCGGAGCTTTTGAATGTAGCCAGAGAAACAAATACTCCCGTTATTCACACTCGGGTCCGCTATACACCACCTGATTTTTCCGATGCAGGAATCTGGATAGCAAAAGCGCCGGTTTTAAAGGCATTGGTAGAGGGTAATCCCTACGCGGCATTCTGCGATGAGGTTGCTCCGCTCGAAGGCGAGGTTGTGATCACCAAGCAATTTGCCAGCGCATTTTTCGGGACTTCCCTGATCACGATGCTTAATGGCCTGGGTGTCGACACGCTGATTATCATCGGCTGCACCACATCAGGATGCGTGCGAGCTACTGCGGTCGACACGCTCCAGTATGGAATACGGCCCATGTGTGTCAGAGAGTGTATTGGCGATCGCCATGATGGGCCCCATGAATCCAGTCTCTTTGATATCAATGCAAAATATGGTGATGTCGTGAGTAAATCCGAGACAATTGAGTACTTGCGAAGCCTTTAGACAAGTACGCGCAATGCCTCTGCAAAAGTGGCTACCAAGGGTTCAGCGTATCGGAAAACTCCTGCCCGTTGAAACCCATCCTAAAGTTCAGTTTGATTCGGACGATAGTACATATACGAAGTACCGTCCTGAAAAGCTGACTGTCTATGAATAAAACAATCGACCTGCCAGCAAGCACACCCGGCTGGAGCAGTGGGCGCGTCAAAAAAACTGATGCGCTTATTGAAACACTGGATCACGATTTGCATAACGGAAATCTGGAAATTCCCGGGTTTCCCGATATCCTGATCCGGCTCAACCAGGCGCTGAACAGCGAGAACATCTCGATTAAGGAAAGCGTTATCCTGATCCGCTCAGAACCAGGCCTGGTGAGTCGACTGATGCAAGTTGCGAACTCTGCTGCATTCAGCAGAGGCGGACAGCCCGTCACAGAATTGCATAGTGCTATTGCCCGGTTGGGTTTCAAGATAGTTCTTAACACAGCCGGCAGCTATTCAATTAACCAGATGCGCTTGATGGAGTCACTAAAAGCGATTCGTCCCTGGCTGGCAGAAATCTGGGTGAGCAGCAACGCTGTTGCGGCGATCACACTGGTTATCGCAAAGGAAATCGGTTTCCACGCCAATGAAGCGATGCTCGCGGGAATGCTGCATCGTTTGGGACATTTATATCTTTTGGCTCAGTCACAGCAACGTGGCATTGATATTCACAATGATCCCGAGTGGGATGCAATCGTTGAGAAGTGGCATGCTGCCGCTGGCTCAGCAATTCTGTTGCATTGGGGATTGCAATCTTTCATTGCCGACGCTGTGCGCACCCAAGATGCACTGGCGCAATCACCGATAGATGACCTGCCCCCATTCTCGAAACTCCTGACGGCTGCCAAACTTTACAACAGTATCCGCAACCAGCAACACACCAAACAAGCAACAGAAGTCACAGAATCTCTCAATCAAACTGAAATCTGGGGATGCAACTTCCTCACCATGGTCGGCAAGTGCCACGATCAAATTGAAACCGTACGAACCTCCATCAGCTAACAAAGAACCGTGGGCAACCGTGGGGTCGAACCTCGGTAACCCATTGTAACTACAAATATTACCGGTATATATTAGCGAGAAATGAGCCTTAAACAGCACTTTTCAGGGGCAAAATTAAAGGTCTAACGCAGTGGAAGATAGTTACCACGCCATCCTGCTTAAAGTATCCTTTTTCATATCAAAAAGAGCTATTTAAGGCATAAATTTGGCAAGATTACGCCTTTTATTCAATATATATCAGATAGTTATCGAGGTCCGACCCCATGAGATATGCGCTGGCCGGGGATGGCGGGGGTTAGGGTATTGTCCTGGTAGGCTATCTGGCCGTTGACGATGGTGGTGATGATGCTGGACTTGAATTCAAGGCCCTCGAACGGGGACCAGCCGCATTTGGCGAGGAGTTGATCGCTTGTTATGCGGGTGGGTTTATTTAAATCTACCAGGACGATATCGGCCCAGTAACCTTCTCGTATATAGCCGCGGTCTTCTACGGAAAATAGCCGTGCTACTGCATGGCTGGTTTTTTCTACGATGAGTTCCAGGTCGAGTACGCCTCGATGGTAATGCTCGAGTACAGATTGAAGAGCATGTTGCACAACCGGCAGGCCGGCAGAAATCTCAAAGTAACTGCCCTGCTTCTCTTCCACCGTGTGCGGCGCATGATCAGTGGCAATGACATCAATACGGCCAGATACCAGTGCTTGCAGCAATGCTTGCCGATCAGCTTTGGTTTTGATCGCAGGGTTACATTTTATTCGGCCGCCAAATTCCTTGTAGTCGCTTTCATCAAAATACAAATGATGCACACACACTTCGGCGGTGATCGATTTTCCATCCACAGGACCCGGGGAAAACAACTCCATCTCCCGGGCAGTTGTCAGGTGCAGCACATGCAACCGCGCATCATGCTCGCGAGCAAGCTCTACTGCGAATGAGGACGATTTATAGCAGGACTCGGCAGATCTGATCAGCGGGTGTGCTTCTAGTGGTATCTCATCACCGTACCGTTCCCGATACTCTCGTTCATTGGCATGGATAATGGGTGTGTCTTCGCAATGAGTCGCTATGAGCAGCGGCGAGTCCCGGAATATCATCGCGAGAGAGTCCGGATCATCCACCAGCATATCGCCAGTTGATGCCCCCATGAATACCTTGATACCACAGGCCTCTGTCGGCTTCACAGCACGAATTTCATCGATATTTTCGTTCGTCGCACCAAGGTAAAAACTGTAGTTTGCCCTTGCGCGCCCTTCGGCAAGCAGATATTTGTCCGCCAGTGCCTTCCTGGTAACAGTCAATGGCCGGACATTCGGCATATCCATAAAGCTTGTCGTGCCGCCGGCCACCGCAGCAGCCGATTCCGTGGCAATATCTCCCTTGTGAGTCAGCCCTGGCTCACGAAAATGTACCTGATCATCGATACAACCCGGCAACAGGTGCAACCCGCCTGCCTCAATGACCGTCTCCGACCCGGAACCTTTTAGCCCGGAGCCGATCTCATCAATACGGCCGTCCCGGATTCGAACATCATGTTCCTGAATCCGGCCGTCGTTTACGACTGTTGCGTCTTTAATAAGCAGTGAGTTCATGGCAGGTTTTCTCGGCGACCATTCGGGTTCGATTTTGTGAAAGAATGTTATAACACACAGGCGAAGCATTGCAGATAAATCGCGCTGGAAGTGCTTGCCCTGACTGCTACAATCCACCCTTGCAAAACACAATTCGGACCAAACTGACATGATGACATTGAATAGCCTCAGGCTCCCGGCGATGGGAATCCTGCTGCTGTTGCTATCCCTGATAGTCACCGCTGCTGATGATATTGATATCCCCTATACCAAATTCGTTCTGGACAACGGCCTGACGCTGGTAGTACACGAGGACAACAAGGCACCTATCGTCGCAGTCAATATCTGGTATCACGTCGGGTCGAAAAATGAACGTCCCGGACGCACCGGATTCGCGCACCTGTTCGAGCACCTGATGTTCCAGGGATCAGAGAACTTCCACGGCGATTACCTCAGTTTTTTACCGCAGCTTGGCGCAACAGATCTGAACGGATCAACCTGGTTTGATCGCACCAACTATTACCAGACCGTGCCAAAAAACGCTCTGGACACGGTGTTATGGCTGGAGTCCGACCGCATGGGGCATTTCATCGACTCGGTTGACCAGGACAAGCTGGATGAGCAGCGCGGTGTAGTACAAAACGAAAAACGTCAGGGTGACAACCAGCCCTACGGCAAGGTCTGGGAGGACATTCTCAGAAAGACATTTCCCGCTGAACATCCTTACGCCTGGGAAACCATCGGCTCAATGGAGGATCTGAACGCTGCATCGCTTGCGGATGTGAAGAACTGGTTTCAGACCTATTATGGGCCTGATAATGCGGTTCTCGTCATCGCAGGTGACGTAGATACCGAGCAGGTACTGGCTCGCGTAGAACACTTTTTCGGCGATATCCCTGCCGGGCCACCACTGATCCGCCCTGAAGTCTGGATTCCTCGTCACACAGATGAACGCCGTGTCACCATGGAAGACCGGGTTTCGCAGGCGCGCCTGTACAAGACATGGACCGGCCCAAACTGGGGCGCAAAGGACGCGCACCTTCTGGAGATGGTTGCTGACATTCTGGGTAACGGGAAAAACTCTCGCCTATACCGGCGAATGGTCTACGAAGATCAGATAGCCACCGAAGTCAGCATCAACCCCTTACCTTTCGAAATATCCGGACTGACTTACCTCGAAGTCACTGCACAACCCGGCATGAATCTGGATAAAATCGAAGCTGTGGTCAATGAGGAAATTGCATTGCTGATCAGGAAGGGGCCAAGCAAACAGGAATTGAAGCGAATTCAACAACAAAAACGCACGGACTTTTTGCGCAATATGGAGCGCATCGGAGGAGGAAGCGGAAAATCTGCAACGCTGGCTCGAAATATGGTCTACGGCGGTTCGCCGGACGCATGGAAAACCGAATTGCAGAATGTGGCCAATGCAACCCGCAAGGACCTGAAGCGAGTCGCAAAACGCTGGCTGGAAACCGGCGCACTGGTCACCCGTGTCGTGCCTGTTCCAGACTACCGGACCAGCGAGCAGTCAGCTGACCGGTCGGGACCACCAGTACCTGCCGGGACAGTTGATGTCGATTTCCCGAAGATGGAGCGAGAGCAATTGGCGAACGGGCTCAATGTCATTGTAGTGCGCCGGTCTGCAGTTCCGTTAGTAAACCTGTCGCTGATTCTCGATGCCGGATATGCAGCCGACCAAGAGGTTCTCCCGGGAACAGCCACTGTCACGCTATCCATGCTGGATGAAGGCACGATCAATCGGTCTGCCACAAAAATCAGTACCGAGCTGGACAACCTGAGCGCATCCATTACTGCGGGATCAAACCTCGACAGCTCCTTCGTCGATCTGGTTACCCTCAGTTCTAACCTGGGCCCATCGCTGGAAATTTTTTCTGATATTGTGCTTAATCCGACATTCCCGGAACATGAGTTGAAGCGAGTACGAAAACTCTACCTCGCAGCAATCCAGCAGGAAAAGACCAGCCCGCTTTCAATGGCTCTTCGGGTCACACCCCGACTTCTCTATGGTTCAAACCACGCCTACGGACAGTCGATGACCGGTCTTGGCTCAGAGGCAGAATTAAACGCCATCAGCAGACAAGATCTGACCCGGTTTCACGACACATGGTTTCACCCCGGTCAGGCAACAATTGTTGTTGTTGGCGACACCAGTATGTCAGAGATTTTGCCACTGATCAGACGACAGTTCGGCAGTTGGCCGAGCCAGTCAATTCCGGAAAAAAATATCGGCACTGTTGAGCAGCCGTACAGCAACACCCTCTATGTCATTGATCGACCGGGATCTGATCAGTCTGTCATATTCGGGGGACAACTGGTCGCACCTACCGCCAATCCTCAGGAGCAGGCGATTCAGGCCATGAACGACATTCTCGGTGGCATGTCCTCGGCTCGAATCAACATGAACCTGCGTGAAGACAAACACTGGTCGTACGGGGCATTCAGCTTCATGCGCGACGCTCGTGGACAGCGGCCTTTCCTGGTATACGCCCCGGTGCAAACAGACAAAACGGCTGAATCGGTTCAGGAACTGCTACGCGAGATCGGTGACATCACCGAGGATCGCCCGCCAAGCGAGGCTGAGCTTGAATTGGTCAAGCGAAGTAATACCTTGTCCCTGCCGGGCCGCTGGGAAACTGCACGGAGTGTTCTTTCATCGGTCAGCGAGATAGTTCGCTACGAGTTGCCCACAGACTACTGGGCAGGCTACGCTGACCGCGTGAATAGCCTGAGTCTTGCGGAAGTCATTAAAGCGACCAGCAGTACGCTGAAACCGGAAAAATTTGTATGGGTTGTCATCGGTGATCTGAGCCGCATTGAAACCGGATTGCGGGAACTCGGCTTTGACCGACTGCAGCTGATCAATGCGGACGGGGAACTGATGGAGTAAAATCATCTGCCCGGCTTGCAACAATCCGGGTCGAAGTCCTGTTCCATGGAGACAACATGATCAAAGCTGAAACTTTGACCAAGCGGTATGGCGCAATCACAGCTGTCGATGAGCTGTCCTTTACCGTGCAACAAGGTGAAGTACTTGGGTTTCTTGGCCCCAACGGTGCCGGAAAAACAACCACCATGCGCATGCTGGCGGGTTTCGTACAACCCACTTCAGGTCAGGCCGAAATGTGCGGCTTTTCGGTCGAGCGCGAACCGACACAAGCGAAGCGTTGTATCGGGTACCTGCCGGAAGGCGCGCCCTGCTACGATGAAATGACACCCCGCGATTTTCTGGGTTTTGTTGCATCGATTCGCGGCCTGACGGGTGCCGAGAAACGCAGCCGCACCGATAATGCGATTGATCGCCTCAACCTGGGCAGCGTACTCAACCAGCCGGTAGGCACGCTGTCAAAGGGGTTCAAGCGGCGGGTAGGTTTCGCTCAGGCCATTTTGCATGACCCACCGGTGCTGATTCTTGATGAGCCTACCGATGGGCTGGATCCCAATCAGAAGCATGAGGTGCGCAACCTGATCAATGCGATGTCCGACGACAAGATCATTATCATCTCGACCCATATTCTGGAGGAAGTCGCAGCGCTATGTAACCGGATAATCATTGTCTCCGAGGGAAAAATAGCCACCGATGAAACACCGGATACACTGATCAGGCGTTCTCGTTATCACAATGCAGTAACGCTGCAATTCGAACCAACCGGCCAACCCGATCAGGCTGCAGCAATGATCGGGCAACTGGCTGGCATCGATCATGTAGAAACCGATGCAGCAACCCGGTCAATCACAGCCTTTCCTGCCAACAATGCATTAATAGTCACGGCGATTGCAGATATGGCCCGTGAAGAAAACTGGCCGCTGGAACAGCTGCACCTGGAAGCAGGCAGGCTTGATGAAGTGTTCCGAAGTGTCACAACACCGGAGACCGTACAATGAGCGTGGTTGGCGTTATCCTGAGCCGAGAGCTGAAAAGCTACTTCGCAACCCCTCTGGCCTACGTTTTCAGTGTGATTTTTCTGGCTCTGACAGGCGCTTTCACTTTCTACCTGGGTGGCTTTTTCGAGCGTGGACAAGCCGACCTGGCGCCATTTTTCAGTTTTCATCCCTGGTTATACCTGTTCCTGATTCCAGCAATTTCCATGCGCATCTGGGCCGAGGAGCGGCAGTCAGGACGGATTGAGCTGTTGATGACCCTGCCTGTCACCATGGGTCAGGCAGTGATCGGTAAATTTCTGGCCGCGTGGATTTTCACCGCAGTTGCCCTGGCACTCACCTTTCCCATCTGGCTGACCGTTAACTACCTCGGCGACCCTGACAATGGTGTCGTACTGACAGGCTATCTGGGAAGCTTACTGATGGCCGGTGCATTTCTGGCAATCGGGTCATGCATCTCGGCTGCGAACAAGAACCAGGTGATTGCATTTATTGTCACCATTGCAATCTGCTTTGTGTTTCTGTTGAGTGGCTTCCCCCTGGTGCTCGATTTCTTTTCCGCCTGGGCGCCCCAGGGAATTGTGGATCTGGTTTCCGGGCTCAGTTTCCTGTCTCACTTTGATTCATTGAGTAAGGGCGTGATCGATATCAGAGATGTCGTGTATTTCCTGGCAGTGATTACAGCATGGCTGTTTGCCAATGCAATCGTTCTTGAACTGAAAAAAGCGGACTGAGTAAAAGCAGGATGAATAACAAACAATCAGTTTTTGGAGAAATCGGACTACTCGCCATTGCAGTCATTTTTCTGGTAGTCGTATCCCTTAGCAATGTATTACTACGTGGAATGCGTGTCGATCTGACAGAAAACAATCTCTACACACTGTCGGACGGCACGATCAATATTCTCGGCGACATTCAGGAGCCTTTGAATATCTACTTCTTTTTTTCCGATCAGGCAACCAGCGATATCCCGCAACTCAGAACCTATGCGGGTCGCGTCAGAGAAACCCTGCAGGAATTATCCCAGCATGCTGATGGAAAACTTCGTATTACGGTGATTGACCCTTTGCCCTTCTCGGAACAAGAAGACCGGGCAGCACAATACGGATTGCAGGGAATCAGCCTGGGTGCCGGCGGCGATTCAGTGTACTTCGGCATTGCCGCGACCAATAGTATTGGTGATGAAGAAATCATCCCGTTTCTTGACCCCAATAAGGAAACCTTCCTCGAGTACGATCTGGCGCGACTGATCTATACACTCTCAAACCCGGAGCGGCCGGTGGTCGGGCTGATCAGCAGTTTGCCGATGACAGCCGGGTTTGATCCGCAAACACAGCAGATGCGGCAACCATGGATTATTACCAGTCAGATCCAGCAACTTTTTGAACTGAGGTCACTGGGCACATCGATTGGGGAGATCGCTGAAGATATCGATGTTCTGATGGTGGTACACCCGAAAAACCTCACACCCCGAACACTGTATGCAATCGATCAATTTATCATTGGCGGCGGACATACACTTCTGTTTGTCGATCCATTCTCGGAGACCGATTTTCCGATCCCCGATCCAACCAACCCGGCTGCCGCTGCAATGGCCAGCCGGGCATCAAATCTTGACC
This sequence comes from Gammaproteobacteria bacterium, assembly GCA_024277915.1. Classification (GTDB taxonomy): domain Bacteria; phylum Pseudomonadota; class Gammaproteobacteria; order Steroidobacterales; genus JAJRUG01. The sequence goes on along the minus strand of JAJRUG010000044.1, from coordinate 31,666 downwards.
CGCTGTTCTCCACATGGGGCATTTCTATAAACAGCAAAGAAATTATTGCCGATGACAGGTACGCACTGGCTGTCAACGGCCCTGACCAGCGGCCCGTGCGCCACCTGGGCTTGATCGGCATACCAGCCGAAAAACTTGACCAGAGTGACGTCATTACATCGGGTCTAAGCAGTTTGAATTTTGGTTTCAGTGGCTATATTTCCGTTGCAGAAGATGCTGCTGTATCAGTCACACCGCTAGTTCAGAGCAGTGATCTGGCCAGTCCGGTTCCAGCCGCAATGCTGGGGTTCATGAATGACCCGGCAGCATTGCGGAACGGGTTTGCACCGACGGGGGAAAACTACACACTGGCAGCACGAGTAACCGGGAAGGTCTCAACAGCTTTTCCGGATGGCCCGCCGGATAGTGCAGGTGCTGATGAAGTCACCCGGGGAAAATCTCACCTCAGTGATGCTGACATGCCGATCACTGTGGTGGTATTCGCTGACACTGATCTGTTAACAGACCGGCTCTGGGCACAGGTGCAAATGTTGTTCGGGCAGCAACTGGTCACCGCTTTTTCCGGCAACGGTACACTGATCCTGAATGCGGTTGAGAACATGGCCGGCAGCAGTGATCTGATCAGTGTTCGGGGACGCGACAAATTTACCAGGCCATTCACCCGTGTAGAAGATCTGCGCCGTGAAGCCGAGAATGCCTTCAGGGTAACCGAAGAACGGCTGCAGCAAGAGCTGACCGAGACAGAGCAAACCCTGAATGCACTTCAAACGGGCAGGCAGGATAGCAACACATTGATAATAACAGCCGAGCAAGGGGCGGAACTGGAGCGTTTTCAGGCGGAGCGGCTCAGAATCAGAAAGGAACTACGCCAGGTACGACGTAATCTCGATAAAGACATCGAAGCACTTGGAACCATGCTCCGGGTAGTCAACATTGGCCTCATGCCAGTGGTCGTAGCTGCAATAGGACTAAGCTTGTTCTTGATTCGCCAGCGTCAAAGACGCAGGAAAGCACGATGAATCGCAATACTCTGTTTACTCTGGCAGGCATTACTGTGGCACTGCTGCTTATCGCTATTCTGGTATCCGACCCTGGCCGGCATACTGGTGAAAGCGGCGCACTGCTATTGCCTGATCTTCGGTCATCACTCAATGAAATTGATCAAATCTCTATCGTTGGAAAAGGGGGTGCAATTATTGCTTCACTGAATAGAGATGATACCCAGTGGACTCTTGCGGAACGCAGTTCCTACCCGGTCAACCTGGGAAAATTGCGCCAGGTTCTGATCACACTGGCTGATGCCGTCATCATTGAAGAGAAAACCGCGAATCCGCAATTCTATGACCGCCTCGGAGTAGAGGATATTGAGCAGCCTGATGCTTCCGGGCACCGGATTGATCTGCGGGGTACGACAATAAATGCCAGTATTATTATCGGTAACAGCAACAGCGGTACACACACATTTGTTCGAAAAGCGGGAGAACCCGAAAGCTGGCTGGTATCCGGACTGATCGAGCTTGCAGACGACCCGGTCACCTGGATTGACCGCGACCTTATCAACATTCCCGCAACAGATATCGCCTCGGTAACGATTACTCAACCCGATGGCAGTGTGCTCCGGGTAATACAAAACTCACCAGAGCAGCCCGGCTTCGCAGTCCAGGATTTGCCGGAAGGCCGTGAACTCAGCTACCAGGGCATAGCAGGAACCATTGGCGGGGCATTGAGCAACCTGACACTTGACGATGTCGTAGCAGTTACAGCTTTTCAACCCGGACAGCTCAATCCGGTTATTGCACGCTTTGAAACTTTCGATGGTCTGATCGTTGAGGCGAGCTCCTACACGGCAGACGATGCTATCCAGGTGCAGATCAGGGCCTTTGCAAGCGAGAAGGCCGCAAACGCCGATGCAGCTGCAGAACAAGCTGATACCCTGACTGCGCGTCTTGCACCCTGGGTATACACTTTACCTGCGCATCAGGCTGACCAGCTCGTCAGCCGAATGGATGACCTGCTTCTGCCGGTCATTGATGTGCAGTAATTAATGAGCTCAGACTACCTGCAACGCATTCGCAACGCTGATGTATATAACATCGCGACCAAAACCCCGCTAGACTTTGCGCCTATTCTTTCGGCAAGACTTGGCAACAAAATTCTGTTCAAGCGAGAGGACCTGCAATCGGTATTCTCCTTCAAGTTGCGTGGCGCCTGCAATAAACTGGCCGCAACACCAGCGGCTGACCTGCAACGCGGGGTGATTTGCAGCTCAGCCGGAAACCATGCCCAGGGGGTGGCACTGGCGGCAAAACGATTGAGGATTCCGGCACAGGTTGTCATGCCAACCGGCACAGCGAGCATCAAGATTGATGCTGTTGCAGCACTCGGTGCCAGGGTTATTTTGTACGGCGATGCCTATGACGACGCTTATACAAAATCTGTCGAGCTCGCAAAGCAACATGACCTGACTTTCATCCACCCATTTGACGACCCCGATGTCATCGCCGGACAGGGCACCGTTGCAGTGGAAATATTTGAACAGTATGCCGATTCCATTGATTCGATTTTCGTACCCATTGGCGGCGGCGGGTTAATCAGCGGGATCGCACTGTATGTGAAAGCAATGTTCCCTGATGTCCGGATTATTGGTGTAGAACCTGAAGAATCAGCGAGCATGCACGCTGCTCTTGCAGCCGGACATCCGGTGACGCTCGATCACGTAGGAATATTTGCTGATGGCGTGGCAGTGAGAACAGTCGGGGAGGAAACCTTTCGGATCTGCCGGGAACATGTTGATGAAATCGTGCTCGTCAATACCGATGAAATCTGCGCCGCCATCCAGAGCATTTTCGAAGATACTCGTGCCGTCGTTGAACCTGCCGGAGCACTGGCAGTCGCGGGAATGAAACAGCAGATCGCAAAAAATAAATTGAAGGATAAAACGCTCATTGCAGTCAACAGTGGTGCAAACGTTAATTTCGATCGACTTCGACATATTGCAGAGCGTTCTGCGATCGGCGAACAGCGAGAGGCATTATTCGCCGTGGAAATACCTGAGTGCACAGGCAGCTTCCTGGCTTTTAGCGAGACAATTGGCAAACGCAATATCACAGAGTTTAACTACCGGTACGTTGATAGCAGCAGCGCTCACATCTTTGCAGGGATAGAGCTCAAAAGCTGCATCGAAGAGCGCGCCGAGATCATTGCTTTGCTGACAGCAGCGGGCTACTCAGTGTCGGACCTGAGTGATAATGAAATGGCCAAGCTGCATGTTCGCCACATGGTGGGCGGAATCGCTCCAGGCATCGAAAATGAGCGCCTGTACCGGTTTGAGTTCCCGGAGCGCCCCGGTGCATTGATGAAGTTTCTGAAATCTATCGGTAGCCGCTGGAATATCACACTGTTTCATTACCGGAACCACGGCTCTGACTATGGCCGTGTCCTCGCCGGTATTCAGGTTCCTGAACCAGAGCTGCAGGAATTCAACCGGCATCTCGACGAACTCGGCTATCCCTGCTGGAATGAATCAGGCAACCAGGCTTACGCACTATTCCTCGGAGGCCAGAAACCTGATTGAAGTCAGGTGAAATGATTACTCTGAATATGGCTGACCTTGGCTGACTGGGGCCATCGGTAAAACTCCCTCAACACCTCAACACGGTGAGGAGCCATCGCCGAGCCCGGGAAACGAGACTCCAGACTTCTGCAAAAATGGCCGGCGAAGTCATTGGCATCCTGATAGCGCATCAGCTCTTCGGCAGACAGTGTGTCATGGAAGGCCGGATCGTCGAAAAGCTGTGCCAGCAAAGACGCAGCGAGTGCAGGGTTGTTCTGCTGCTCGAGCAGAGCTGTTGCGCCAACATACTTGTCGACTTCTGCCTGCATCTCCAGCTCCATCAGTGTAACGCACTTATCCTTGGCAGCATTCCATACCATGTAGTTGAAATGACTGACGCCTTCGAGCACCACGCAGAAATCAGCAAAATTCTGATCATTTAACCGATCAATCGGATCAGACTTCTGGAGACGTTCGAGCAGTCCTTGATCCAGGTAAAGCATCAGGCCGATTTCATTGTCGCTCTGCTGAACGAACAGGGTTTCATTGACCTGTGGACTTGCATCATCCGATATCAATCCCTGAATGATGGCTGAATCAGTGACCAGAAAATCCTGAACATTATGCGCAAGTTCAGTGTCATATATTCCATCGAGAAGACCCTGTAATTTATCCAGCAGCATTAAAACAGCTCATCAGTGCTCAACGCCGTGGAAAGCGCCATCAATCGGGATAATACCCAGGGTTTTAAGCATTCGTGCTGCGCGCCGGCTGCCCGTTTTTGCCCACATTTCATAGAGCCGAAGCGCGTTTTCATCACTATCACCAGCGGCAGCTTCACGAACTTCATTCAGCACATCGACCAGCTGACCAAATTTTGCCCCCAGCTCTGCAAATACATCGGAGAAAGCAACCCCCTGAATCCCTCGCCCGACACTACTGGATAAGGACTGGTATGCGCTGCCGCCCATATTGACGTAGTAACCCATATCAACTGCAGAGTAATGGATACCTTCCGAGAAAAAACCCGAAAGGAATAGCGAAACATCTCCCACTCTTCGCAGAGCGTGGTTCCTTTCCTCGCAGGTGGAGGCTCCAACCGCATCAGCCCACATCAACGCAAGGGGCCTGAGTGCAGGACCATCCTCAGTGGAGTCATAAAAATGCTCGGATCGCGCGAAAACTGTCAGCAAATTGACAACGTAGTACGCTGTATGATGATCAACAGTGACATTGTTGGCCGCCATTGCAGAATCAACGGAATCCCGAAAATATTCCTGCAGACTGACAACAGGAACAAGGTCTTCAGTGGATTGTCGGGTCAATTCCCCCACTCCGCCCTCCAGATATTTCTACCTATCTGTTATAGCGCCAGAGGAAATTTGATGGCGTGATCGAGATCACAATAGCGACCCTGAAAAAAGGGGCCTAATTAATTTCATTTTTTATTCTTCAGGCAGACAATGCGAAACCCGGCTGCCAGCCCAACTCACTGACCACGCAACCCAAATGGTCGTGTTGAAATCGAAACGCCAGATAGACGCCCGGGCGGGTAAGCGCGATCCCGACAACGAATGACAGACGACGATTCTGACCATCCAGTCTGCTATTCGTGTCGATATCACACTTGATATAGAAACTATTACCGGCAGTGCTGCCAGCGAAAACACCGCTTTGGTACAGCCCCCCCAGGAATTCTTCAATCTGCGAATTCAGGTCTTTCCAAACCTCTGCCGCATTGTCCTGAAAAGCAGCCCAGCGAGTTGCGTGAGAAATACAATCGATAACATATAGTGCTGCCCTGCGTTTTTTCAAACTGTTCCATTCAACAACCTGGGCTGTTGAGCGCGCCGAAGTCACCAGGCCCCGCAGCTCAACTCTTCCTGGCCCTGCCATATACAGCGAGTTAATGCCAAGCCGTTCGAGTTGCTCAACCTCATAATCCTCCAGTGTGTAGCTGGCTCTATTGCGACGCCTGATCATCATGTCGGTGTCACCCCGTGTGCCGAATCGTGCCGCGCCTGTGTCATTACGTGCAAGCAACCCCGCGATTGCTCCCGCCGCACTTGCGGGTTCGCGTGATCCGGTGGATGAGAAGGTACGCAGCCGTGGAAAATACACCAACAGATTCGGACTGCGCAGAACCTCAAGCCTGCTATCGCTGATAACCGATTCAATATCGACCCAGCTGAGTAGAGGATCAACAATCAGCATCGCATTCCTGCTCTTGCAGTAGCGCTCCGCAGCAAAAAGGATAACGGGACCCAAATCACCGAGAGGGTCGCCTGGAAGAATGGCCAAATAATCAATAACCGGCACCTGGTTCAGTGCGAAAATTCCGGTAGTGTCATTCTCGGAGCCTATCAGGTCATAGTCCCCGGGTGGTGCGAGCTGCTCCAGCTCATTCGAACAATAAACATATGACACTTCTTCGCCGACAGCCAATCCGGAAGTGACAAACGGCCGGTGAGCAGGGCACTCATCAGCAAAAACAACCAGCCCTGCATTTTCCATCAAATTTCCGATATAGTTTTGTTGTGATGGATCAGTGGATACTGCTCGAAAAATCTCCTGCTCATCAACAAATGGTTCAGCGGATGATCTCAGGCGATGCACGGTCAAATTGAACAGGCACTCATCGTCATTCGGAATATTGTCGTAGTCCACTGATACCCGCAGGTACTCGTATGGCCCAGGGTTCCGCGCCTCAAGTATCAGCGGCCCGGCCATCCCCGGCAACTCTATTCTTTTACGATGATCAGAACTGACAATACGTACGATGACGGCTTCTTCACCCCCGTTATCGAAATATTGGTGAAGCTGCTGCTCCATTCTGGATGAATGCTCAGGCGAACCAAAGTTGGCCAGAAACTCTTCAATATTATTGATAGTGACTGCAAGGTTGACAGGGCCTCGCGGTGCAGGCCCGACGAAAGCGGTGACCAGTTTTCGCGACCGGGGGATCGGAAGACCTCGGGTCAGGTTTTCCACGACAAAAATCCCGCTATTCACAAGATCAGTCACATACGCACTCACAACAACAACACAATGCGTAGTTTAACAGGCGTACCGGCCAGAAAGTAATAGTATTGCGGCACTCAATTTTCACGGTCGGCGGAACTCAGGGGCTGAACGGTAATTCCTGTTGACCGACTGACTCATCTGCCATCCACTCATAGGTAACGATATTCTCTATCTGGCGAGCTTGCTCTATGGTTACCTGAATACTCGGGTGACTAACAGCTATTGAAACCGGGAAACCGTTTTTAGCATCGGCAATTTTTTTCGAGCTGGCTTGTAATGCATCCGGCGTAACAGAATCAGACTGTCTGTCCAGAACACCGGTAATTTTCTTCGCTATCAACTCCGACCAGAATGCCTCTTGCTCATCAAGTGGAGCATGCGCTTCGAGATAAAGATCACCGTTGTCCCAACCGGCCAGAAAAGGCTCATCAACTATCCGGACAGAAACACCGGGCCCGACTTCACCGTACAGATGCTCAATATCCTCGGGAAACAAACGAACGCACCCATGACTCACCCGCATGCCGACACCTGCCGGCTTGTTGGTGCCGTGTATCAGATAACCCGGCATTCCCAGACCCAGAACAAAGCGGCCCAGAGGATTATCCGGGCCTGGTGGAACCCGTCGTGATATGGGATTACCAGCCGCTGCGTATTCGTTCCGAATTGACAACGGAACATACCAGATTGGATCTCTCGCCCTGGAAACGATCGTAGTTACACCTGTCGGCGTGGCCCAGCCTTCACGGCCGATACCAATCGGATAGGTCCAGACGACCATCTGACCATCCGCATCAGGCTCAGGAAAGTAGAAAAGCCTTCGAGCGGCAATATTCAGCACTATCCCCTCTCTGGGAGCATCAGGCAGGATATGGCGAGTCGGCAGTATGATCGGTGTTCCCCCGCCCGGCAGCCAGGGATCCACATCAGGATTCGCCGCTACCAATTCATCAAACCCGAGCCCGTAGCTCCGGGCAATATCGACAAAGGTGTCTTCGTGGTTAGCTCTGACTACCTGCAGTTCGCCAATTAACTCCTGAGACTTGTCCCGCAGGACGAAACGGTTGCGAGGTATAGGAGCAAGTTCAATTCTTTGCTCCTGAGTCACTGAAGATTCAGGGTTTGCCGACCGGATACCCTCTGTCAAGCCGCATCCCGACAACACGAAAAGCACAGCTGCGAGGAATACCGCCCGACTCAATAGTCCGCTCATGTTTGTCACAACGTCGCGTATTCCTGGGTTCTACCGCCGGAATTTTCGCTCATAGCGATACTGAGACAGTCGAAGTTCCGCCCGCTCAACCGCACCCTGCATCGCCGACATGACTTTCTCCTGCAGTTTTTGCTTGCCCTGATACCTGATACTGAAAAGATCAGCATCATCAGCGGCATTTAGCAGATAATCATCGCTGGATCCCAGTACATCAATCAATCCCATATCCAGTGCCATGGTTCCATACCAATGCTCACCTGTTGAAACCTTATCAATGTCAATTTCAGGCCGGTATCGCCCGACAAACTCCTTGAACAACCCGTGCACATCCTCAAGCTCCTCTTTGAGCTTGGCGCGATCCTCGTCGGTCGTCTTGCCGAACATCGTAACTGTTCGTTTGTACTTTCCGGCCGTTATCTGCTCAAAATCCACCCCTTTGTCTTCCAGCAACCTGCTGAAGTTCGGAATCTGGGTGACGACGCCAATCGAACCAATGACCGCAAACGGAGCAGCAATAATCCTGTCTGCAATACAGGCCATCAGATACCCGCCACTTGCCGCAACCTTGTCCACAATTGCTGTCAACGGAATATTGCGATCCTTGATCCGCAACAGCTGGGAAGCCGCCAGTCCATGCTCATGCACCTGCCCGCCGTAATTCTCAAGCTTGATGACAACCTCGTCTTCAGGCGTTGCTGTCGACACGATGGCGGTAATCTCTTCTCTTAGTGATGCAACCGCTGATGCGCGTATATCGCCTTTGAAATCCAGAACAAAAATACGTTTGCGCTGCTCGCCATCCTTTGCGTCAGCCAGCTTCTCCCGTTGCTTGCGTTCCTTTTTTTCCTTCTTGTCTTCATTCTTCCTCGCTCCCTTGCCCAACACTGCATGTCGAAGAATACGCGCTATATCCCGGTATTTGTCATTCAGCTTCTCTACTGTCAGCGTTCCGGAAGCATGATCCTTTCGGGACATCCCGATCGCCATAATCAGCACAATAATGATTGCAACAACAATGGTAATTGCCTTGGCCAGAAACAATCCGTAACTCAAAAAAAACTCGGTCATTTAATCCTGCTCCAATAGAATCCTGCGACGTGCATTCACGTCAATCCTGTATTAATGGTGTGCCGCCAGTGATCTGCTAAAGACCAACATTCGTGCCCTCAAGCGCTCGCTCGGCACGATAGCTCGATCTCACCAGGGGGCCGGAAACCACTTCCCTGAACCCCATATCCAGACCCTGCTCCCGAAACGATACAAACTGATCAGGATGAATATACTCGATGACCGGAAGATGATACCGCGTAGGCCTCAGGTATTGACCCAAAGTCAGAATATCGACACCAGTGCCCCGTAAATCCGTCATCACCCGCCGGACCTCGTCTTCTGTCTCCCCCAATCCAAGCATCAGGCTGGTCTTGGTCAGAATGTCCGGCTGCTGTTTTTTCACGTACTCAAGCACCTTCAATGACTGCCGATACCCGGCACGGGGATCACGAACTTTCGCAGTCAATCGCTCAATCGTTTCCATGTTGTGAGCATATACATCCGGGTGTGATGCAAGAACCGTTTCAATGCTGCATTCCACACCCTGGAAATCCGGTGTCAGCACCTCTACAGCGGTACCCGTATTCTCGCGTTTGATCACCCGGACACAGTTTGCAAAATGCGCAGCACCACCATCTGCTATGTCATCCCTGTCAACCGAGGTCAGCACGACGTATCGCAACCCCATCAACCGGACTGATCGTGCCGCATTTTCCGCCTCCCGGCTATCCAGCTGACCGCCGGGATTGCCGGTATCAACAGCACAGAACCGGCAGGCCCTGGTGCACACATTACCCATCAACATGATCGTAGCGGTGCCGCTGGCCCAGCACTCCCCGATGTTAGGACACATCGACTCCTCACAGACGGTGCTCAGCTGATGCTCGCCAACAATATCCTGGACAGCAGAAAATTTGCTGCCGCCGGGAAATTTTGCCCGTAGCCAGGCAGGCTTCCGACCCGCCACCAGTGGTTCCCCTGGTCGCTCCTTTGCCACAGGCTGTTTCTTGACTCCATTCTTGATTGCAGAAATACCCGTATGTGTCCGGTATTTTTCACCGCTCTCTACAGGTATCCCTTTGAATTGACTCACGTTGGTAGTTACCAGCTACTAGAATCCGGCTATTCTCTCACGGACTCACCAGCTTCGATACGGCAAAAAAAAGCCCGGCCGTGAGGCCGGGCAATACAGGGGGAAGCCAGTTTGCAGCACAGATGCTACGCTGCAGAATTCACACCTTAAAATTCGTATCCAAAACCTGTTGCTCGAAGCACCTTCGCTACAAACATCAATGTAACCGGGACCAGTTCAGCAGTTCGACATCGTCGATCTCTCGCTGAAAATTGTCCGCGAGCAAAGCTTCAATCTCCGAGGGATCCAGCAAGCGGCCATTGTCGTGGTTCAGCTCCACTACACCGCTGTACTCATCTGCGTACTCTTCCTCTGTGGATCGAAGCAGAAACCTTGTGTAGTACTTCGCAAGCATGAACCCGAGACTATCGGCTTGTGGATCGGGATACTGTGAGCCAAGCCACATATTGTCGGTTTTATCGCTTGCCGCAGTGTTACGAAAAAGTCATGCTATACCCCTGAAAACCGCCACAGGCTTGATTCCATGATGCAATTTGCCCGAATACTGCTGATCATCGCCCTGGCGGTGATTTCTGCTGATTCAGTAGCGCAAGACGCTCTTGCTGACGCGATCGATGCCCGTATAAAGGCGGAGCAAGCAGGCGCTGCCCGACTCGCCAGCGAGTCTTGGAAAGCGGCCGGGAAGCGGCTGGAAAAATCTGAACAGGCCTCCCGAAACGGTAATCTCGATACTGCCCGAGAACAGGCCACACGCGCGGAGAAACTGTTTTTAACAGCGGAGCTGGAAGCCATAAAACAGCAACTTCTGGGCAAGACGGCAAGCCTGATCGCTACTGCCGAGAAACAGAAAGCTGAGAAATTTGCGATCCGATCATTCAATCAGGCACAAATGTTGTTACTTGAAGCCTCGAATGCCCTGCGCGCAGATCGCTACGACACAGAAAAAGCGAGTGCTCTGGCTGCCAAAGCCCGGGATCAGGTAACGCAAGCAATGTACATCACCGCACTTGCCAAACAGGTACGCGAAAAAGACCTGACTGTCGAAGGCATCATTATGGACTGGGGGTCATATCTCAAAAAGACCGCTGAAACTGCAAATGTGACCGCTGACCTTTCCACTCACCATGGCGATACCTTCCGGCTGATCAATAAAGAGCTGGAGCGACTTCAGCAGGAAAACAGTCAATTAACCGATGATCTCCAGCAACGCGTTATTCAGGTTGCGGGGCTGGAAGATGAACTCAGGGAACTGGATCAGCGATTAAGAGGTGCTGCCAGTGAACGAAGAAACCTGGTCAGTAATTTGCAGTCTCAGGCGCGTATCCGCGAACAGTTTCTGCAGATAGAAACCATGTTCAATGAAAATGAGGCTGCCGTCTGGCGCGAATCTGACACCATCATCCTCAGACTGGCAGGACTCCGCTTCACCAGTGGATCTGCCGAAATCAGCAAGGCATCTGGTCCGCTTTTGGAAAAAGTACACCGTGCAATCAGCATATTTCCACGCTCTGATCTCATCGTGGAAGGGCATACGGATGCGCAGGGATCAAATACAATGAACCTGCGCTTGTCACAGGAGCGGGCAGACTCGGTAATGACCTATTTTGTGGACATACTCAGAATCCCGGCCCACCGCATCAAGGCAACCGGCTACGGCGATACACGGCCAATTGCAAACAACGCTTCAGAACAGGGCAGAGCGAGAAACCGGCGTATCGACATTATCATTAGCCCGCAACTGGAAACGGTTCAATAGAAAGACAATGCCACGGATGAGAGGCTTCCAGCCTCGAACTGATTATTCGGGGCTGGAAGCCTCTCCTACCGGGCTTGCGCGCCACCACTCAGCGATGGTTGCGCCGACTTTTACGTTGATCAGGTATCCGTAACATTTGTGTACATTGAGGCCATCCGGGCCCCGGAAGAAATTGAACAGGTCACCTTGATCTTCAATACTTTCGACCAGGCCAAGATCAACCATCTCTGAAAAATCATCCGCAAAACTTCGATCAAGTGCTGTAAGTTCACCGACAGCTGACAGGTTTTTCCAGCGCCTGATATTGGTTGGATAACGCATTTCTTCCTGATGCCCGGTTCCAAGCAATCCTTTTTTGACGAAATTCAGGCCAAGCGGGCTCCCTAAAGTCAGGAACAGATCAACCTGACCCCGAGTGTCCGCGCGTCTGCTCAGCTCCCAGAGTGCATCATAGGCTATGACGGAACCAAGACTATGACCAATCAGCAAGACACGCTTCTCATTACTCCAGGCATCCGTCAAAGCATCGATGACCATCCGCCGGATTCGTGTGGCAATTCCATGTTCATTGCGAAAATACCTCCGCGTCTCGGCAAGTGTTGCCTTGATTTTCTGATTAGCGATCAAACCGATCAGAAACGGGAATGCATCCATAATCATGTAGGTCAGGCGCGCCAGCTTCTTGTGCCAGGCCATTGCCTCTGCAATATCCGCTTCCTCTGGGCCGGCCAGACTGAAAATCCTGTCGATACCCGGCTGATCCAGGCTGAAATCGTAATAACTCCTGTAGAAGCGCCAGGTCCAGGAAATAAGCTGAAGGCAATCCGCCTGCTCTAGTTCTTTTGCAACTGCGGGATCGGATCGACGTATACCTTCCTTCATGGCGCGCCACAGCGCCGGGTGGTGCAATTCTGCGGGTGGTTTGGGTTTCATACCCGGAACATAAATAATGACCCGGTCGCTGCAACTCATCAGGAAAGCAGCTCCACAAGGGTTCGCAGGTCGGGAACCATATGATCAGGTTGTGCCAGCGAGTCCGGCCAGGGGCAGTTTTTTCTGTTCACCCAGATGGTACCCATACCCAGTAGCCTGGCCGGTTCGATATCGTGCCGGGGATTGTCGCCAACATGCAGTACAGCGGAATACTCCAGGCCGATGTGCCGGCAAACAGAGTCAAATACGATCGGGTCAGGTTTTGCAGCGCCCAGATCCTTCGCTGTAAATACATGATCAAAATAATCTGCCAAACCAATCTGCTCCAGATCAGCGTTTCCATTTGTCAATGCGAACAGTTGGTACCGCGCACCGAGCCACTGCAATGCAGGCACTACATCTTCGAATATGCTGACCTCATTTCGGGCCTTATGAAATACTTCGAATGCCTGAGACGCCATTTCCGACGGGCAGTTCGCCACGATTGCCATTTTTTCGAATGTACGTTTTCTCAGTGCTGAAAGATCGTGACTCTGATCAGGAAACTCTGCCACTACGCTATGGCGCAATTCACTCATCTCTTTTTTCGAATAGATCTGAGTCACCTGCGGATAGTGTTCGGCAAACCATGCGTAGACGGCAAGCTCAGCACGGTGAATAACCGGAGCAACATCCCAAAGTGTATCATCCAGGTCGAGGCAAATAGCTTTGATATACTGCAAACAATAACCCTGGTAAACGAAATGGCCGACCAGGGAAGCTTTACCCAGCACCGGGAGCAATGCAAGCAATGGGCACCATGAAATACCTGCATACAATGGTTCGTGTTTCGAATCTCGATGAGTCACTGGAATTCTATTGCAACAAGCTGGGACTCCAGGAGCTGCGGCGTGTTGAGGTAGAAAAAGGGCGGTTTACAGTAGTGTTTCTTGCTGCTCCCGGGGATGAATCAGCCGTGATCGAGCTGACCTATAACTGGGATCCACAGCCTTATGAGGAAGGCCGCAACTTCGGTCATATCGCATATGAGGTTGACGATATTCATGAATATTGCCAGATGCTCATGGATGCCGGGGTGGTCATCAACAGACCACCCAGAGATGGCTATATGGCATTCATTCGCTCACCGGATAATATATCCATAGAGTTACTGCAGGCAGGAGACCCGCTGACACCACAGGAACCCTGGTTGTCGATGACCAATACCGGCCACTGGTAGCTGAGAGCTATGCTGTAAGTCGTTTGGGAGCGCGGAAGCGGCCTGTCTGGATATGGGCGTGTACAGATTCCTTCACAACAACGCGATTTCGACCATCTTCCTTGGCTTGATACAGCGCCTCGTCAGCCATCTGGATCGCGCCGGCCTGGCTTCGCTCGTCGCCAGGCATCACCAGGGCGACCCCAATACTAATGGTCATGTATTTGCCAACGGAAGATGCCTCATGAGGGATCTTGAGACTCTCCACAGCTTTTCGGATCTGGTCAGGAAGATCATATCCGTAGCCGCCAACCGGGCCAAACAACACCAGTGAAAACTCCTCCCCGCCATATCGAGCAGAAAAGTCCAATGGACGCTGGGCTCCCATTGATATCACGTCAGCTACCTTTTTCAGGGCATCATCGCCTGCCTGATGACCATAAAAATCGTTGTATGCCTTGAAGTGATCGATATCGATCATCATGATCGTCAGCTGAGTCTGTTCTCTTCGTGACTGACGCCAGATACGTTCTATGTAGTCGTCAAAACTCCGGCGATTGTGAAGCGAGGTCAACCCATCGCGCTCTGCAAGTTGGTTCAGTAATTGTGACTCCAGAAATGCCTTGCGAGCAGCATATTCAAGTTGATAACAGCTATATGCGCCGAGTAAGTTCACCAGTATCAGCATAATGCTGTTAAACAAGGCTTCTTGCGGAGAAAAACCCCAATTGGCGATTCCAAACAAACAGGCAAGGGAGATAACGGAGGCAACAATCATCGCGTGCCTGAACAACAGGCCGAGTACTAACCAGACCGCGAATATATATCCGATTTCTGCTGCAAAGAAGTAGGGCATCCCGCCCAGACTGGCTCGGGTTGTAATCGACGTAACAATCAGGCCTATCAGCAATGCATTGAGCGCCAACATGTGTTGATAGATGGCATAACGTTTGGGCCGATAGGAGACGAGCAACGTTCCGATCAGAACCGGCAATAGCACCAGTAACTCATACGCCATCATGAAAGGTGAGATTTTTCCGGCCAGAAGCGTGTACGCAGTGACTGCCAGAACCACCAGGCCGATTGTTATGAGAATCGGCCGAGCTGTTTTCATGCCGGTCGAAGCGTACGACCGGCGAAAATCATCTTCCAGAAATGAAGAAAAACGGAGACCCCGAAACCCGCGTTTCCGCTGGTCATCGTACAGGGGGTCAAGACTCGATGCTCTGTTTAAAGCCAACTGCTTTGGTTCCTGCTGTGCCTGTTTCGGTGTAAAAGTTCTGCAACGGGTAAATTTGTCGAACAGTACCGCTCGTTTTGGGCTTCAAGATACCGTAGAGATCACAATTTCGGACATTGCTGCAAATCAGCATGCATATGGTCGAATCGACCCAAATTAATGCGCGCTAGCTGGATTGCTCCGAGTCGAGAATAGCCTGCTTTCTTTGAACCCCCCAACGGTACTTTCCGATGTTGCCATCCATTCGCCGCACCCTGTGGCAGGGTATCAACACAGCCAGGGTATTCCTGCCGATTGCGTTAGCAACCGCCCTGGTTGCTGCCGGACGTCCAATCAGTTGAGCGACGTCGCGATAACTTACTGTGGTGCCACGGGGAATCGTCATCAATGTGCGCCACACTAAAATCTGGAATTCTGTCCCAACGAGATGTAAAGCAAGTGCAAATGACCCATCGGTAGAAAACACGCCGGATGCCAATGCCTGAATGACTTCCGGAGCATGTGACAACGTGGCTCCAGGCCAGTTCCCGCCGAGATCCAAAACTGCATCTTCAATATCGGTGTCGAAAAACATCAGATGACAAAGCCCTTTGCGGCTGATGCCAGCCAGGGCGCTCCCGAAAGGGCTCTCAATGACACCATATTCGATTGGCATACCAGGTTCGGCGCAAGCTCCCCTGGGCGTCACAAAAATATCGTGGCCACCGTCAGACTCAGCTTTTATCATTAGTCTTTCTCCAAAAAGTACCACAAATTATACGCCGGACGACTTGTCACCATGTTATTTTCTATACTGTCGTGAGCTCACCGTGAATCAATAGACACGACCGGCTACCCGTGATTTAGTAATGATCTGGAAACCCCGGAAAACTGGTAAACTACACCTCATACTCTCATGACCAAAGAACATCACGACAATAAACAGGTTCAATCATCTGTATTCAGGATAACGGCGGACCTGATCAGTATCCTTGGCCTGCCGGCATTATTGCTGCTGATCTTTTCCGCACAGCTGCCCGCATCAAAAATGAAGCCTTTTCTCGAAGCTGCACCGCAAATCAGCAATTGCATGATGGATCGCCCCGGATACTTGCGCGGAGCAATATACGGTGAGCTCAAACAGGATATCAACCTCGTTGGCAAATCACTTTCCTGCGACGGGATGCCACACCCTGACGGGAAAGGCATTCGACTGTTTTTCTCAGCCGAGCCGAACAATATCTCTTTCATTATAGGTGTCGAGGGTCGGCTGGAAAACATGGCTGGTAACGAGCAATCGGTGAATTTAACGGTTATTGACGAACAAAATGGCCGCTTCTACAGCACTGCAGGCCTGGAACGATGCTGGACACATATTGAGGCTGTCGAACCGTACCAATCCCGTACGTCGGCACACTATCGTATTGATGGCGTACTCTATTGTTCGGGTGCACTGGCATCTCTGATTGACAAACAGTCCATCACGCTGGGCGACATCCATTTTTCAGGGAGATTAAGTTTTGAAACCGGGTAGATTGCTGCAAATTGCGGTCGGATTAATAACCCTGACGAATTCTCTGCACGCTACAGAGCCCTCTGATCTGCTTGCCGGATTTGAACAAGCCTACCTGTCAGTTTCAGCTTCCGGAAACCAATGCATCGAACTGAAGGTCTACCTTGCCAATACAGAACGGCAGAAAGGACAGGGACTGATGTTCGTCCGCAAACTGAGTGCGCTGGAAGGAATGCTGTTTCGCTACGACCAACCCTCCCGTATCACGATGTGGATGAAAAATACCTACGTGCCTCTGGATATGGTTTTCGCTGATGCCACCGGGACAATCACCGGGATCGCGAATAACACCAGGCCCCTTTCAACACAACGGATTACTTCCCCTGACGATTCCATCTGGGTACTGGAAGTGAATGCCGGATTTTCCAGGAAGTGGCGCATAAAGTCTGGCGACAAATTACAGCTGGAACGCTGCCCTGACCGAAAGCCCGGTCCTGTTCGAGGAAGTTAACCGGGAAATTGGCCAGCTGAACTCTGCCCTACTCACCCAAAAGTACAGAAGACTGGCACCTGACCTCGTAGCGAAAATCATACCTGCCCGGATTGTGCTCGATAAAATCGAACTCTCGCCGCTGAATGATTTCAAACCCGTCCGGGCACATGCGCCGCGGCTTCAACCATGCCGCGAGCCATTCCATACGTGTATTTTCCGCTACTGGATCATCCGATGGATATTGTGCATTGATCACCACATCAAAATATAACAAGTTATCACGATCATACGGGATGGTGAGCGCACTAAGCCGGTGACGGGTGTAGTCAGGTGATTGATGCATGGTGGCGCAGGCTGTCAGAAGAGCCAGGCAGAATGCCACTGACACTGCCTTTACCATACCTCCGGGAGCAAAATTTTTCATTGATTATTCAAGCCGCCAATCAATCCGCTATTGCAAGATACATTATCACAAGTCAGGCTTTGCGGAACTCGGCAGGATCTGGAAGGTCTGAACTGATTCATGTACTTTGGTCAGAACAGGAACTTCCTGACAATCAGCTGGTCAGTGTACGAGACCCCAACAAACTATCGAGGATTGAACAATGAAAGATAAAGCTTTGCTAATAAGCGCAGTAGCTGCCGCTGTTGCAATGGTTGCACTTGCACCTGCCGCATCGGCTGCAGATCCTAAAATGGAGAAATGCTACGGAATTGCCAAAGCTCAGCAAAATGACTGTGCCGCAGGGCCAGGAACAAGCTGCGCCGGGTCATCCACTGCCGATGGGCAAAAAAATGCCTGGATGCTTGTTCCCGAAGGCAGCTGCGAGAAAATCGTCGGCGGAAGCCTGACATCATCTTAGTAATACCATCCCGGTATTACGTATCTGATCCCGTTTGATTGACGAGGCAAGGGCAGATGGCCACAGAGCAACACGCTGGCCTGAAACCCGGGCCAATCCCCTCACGGGCGGGGGTTGGCCTCAAGCCTCAGCACTTCGAAACTATTCTTGAGACCCGACCGAAGTGTGGCTGGTTTGAGATTCACCCGGAAAATTACATGGGCGCGGGTGGTGCGCCACATCACTTCCTGACCAGAATTCGCAATGACTATCCGTTATCGTTACATGGCGTGGGTCTTTCACTGGGTTCCGCCGACGGGGTCAGCACTGCACATCTGGAAGCTCTGAAAACCCTGATCGACCGATATCAGCCTGGTCTGGTTTCCGAGCACCTGTCATGGAGCCGATGGCAAAACATATCACTCAACGATCTGTTACCTCTGCCGTATACCGACGAAACATTGTCGGTTTTATGTCGCAATATTGATATAACGCAGAATATCCTGCAACGAACACTGCTGATTGAAAACCCGGCAAGCTACTTGCAGGTGAAATACTCTCACATTGAAGAAGCCGAATTTCTGGTGACACTTGCGCAGAGTAGTGGAGCAGGAATTCTTCTGGATGTGAATAACGTCTTTGTCAGTGCCTGCAACCATGGTTTCGATGCCAGAGCCTACATTTCTCGTATACCGACTGAACTGATTGGTGAAATACACCTGGCCGGCCATGCAACCGAGAATACCGACGGGCAGGAGATAAGAATTGATGATCACGGTTCGGAAGTATGTGACGATGTCTGGAAGCTGTATGAGTACACGCTGGCACAGCATGGCCCGGTTCCAACCCTGATTGAGTGGGACACCAATGTACCGGACTGGTCAATATTGTTTGGCCGGGCTCAAAAAGCGGAAGCTGCTCTTGCCCGGCCAACTTCAGGTAGCGTGGAACAGACATATGCAGGAGCCGGCATATGAGGCAGCTCATGAGTCAACTTAGGGGATATCAAGACGCATTCAAATCAAACCTGCTGAACGAAAAACCGGACAGGGACTTTCTCGACCTCCTGGTGGAGCAATCTGCAGGTGACGCACCGGCACGAATAAATATCTATCGCAACAATGTGCTGCACTCCTTGAGCTGTGCATTAGGTGATCTTTACCCGGTGGTGAAACGATTGACAGGCGACCGGTGTTTTGATGCAGCGGCAGTCTCTTACCTTCGGGAGCACCCGCCAGAACATGCAGCGCTGGTCTTCTATGGGGAATCTTTCGTCGATTTCATCTCCACATATCCGGCTTGCAGCCAACTTGGATATCTTGCCGATACCGCGAGGCTTGAATGGCTCTGCCATGTGGCCAGAAATGCCGCCGATAGCGAATATCTTGATGTATCCAGACTCGCCGAAATTCCCGGTGAGAAACTGGGCACACTGGGGTTGATTCCGCACCCCTCCGTGCAACTGCTCGAATCCCGCTGGCCGGTCGATGATATTCAGATGGAAAATCTCAAAGCGGAGCCCGGCATTGTCGATCTCGACAAATCCACCGAGCGGTATCTCCTGATCTGGCGGGATGCACTTAATATCAGGGTGATCGCGCTCGAGGAAAGCTGCTACCAGCTGCTTCGGAGCCTGATCCTGGGGCATTCAATAGAGACATCCTGGCAGCAGATCTCCTGTCAGGGCAGTGCCGACGAGCTGACCAGTATGCTCGGATACCTGCTGGGACTACATTTGTTTATCGACTTTAATATACAAGAGGATCAATGATGGCCAAGGCAATCAGCAATTTCGTTTTTTCGGTGCAGAATATTTGTTCAAAGGTTCCGGCAGATTTACTGGCCATTAGTGCCCGGATAGCGGTTGCGACTGTTTTCTGGAACTCCGCACAAACTAAAATCAGCGGGGGATCTTTTCTGGGGCAATCGTGGAATGTATTCAATCTGAATCAATCAACCTTCATGTTGTTCGAATATGAATACAACTTGCCGGTGATTCCACCCGACATCGCGGCTTATATGGCTACCTTTGGTGAGTTTGCTCTGGCGCTCGGGCTGATTGCGGGGCTTGGCACGCGACTTAGTGCCATCGGGCTACTTGTAATGACTGCCGTGATACAGCTGTTTGTTTATCCAGAGGCGTGGACTACCCATATTTTGTCGGCTGTCGGATTGTTATACCTGATCAAGCATGGTCCGGGCCACCTGTCGATAGATCATCTCGTTCAGAACCGGGTTTAATCCGGAGCGAATTCCTAAAGCCGGAAAGCTAAAATAACACTCCCTGGACAGAAGTCCTTGGGCAGAAATAATTTGGCCGAGCCGTGCTTATCGCACGACCCGGCCAAAAGACTTATGCAAGCAGCGTGTCTGACGCCCGCCTGCAGTATTCAGCTTAACGTGAGCGACGCATCCAGCCCAGCAGTCCCAAAGCGGAACCGAACAGCCATACAGCGGCAGGTACCGGCACTACTGCAGCAAATGCTTCAGCAGCCAGTATGTCGTGCAGAGCTGCAGTCGGGTGGATTGGATCCCAGAATGCATATTGGCTCGGGTCTGCACACATGCTTGGGACAGTTGCGTCAAAGCACATATCCGTCACGTTGGTCAGGCCATAGGTTCCCGGATTCGCCACAACATCCTGAAGGATTGTGAATGTATCCAGACGGGTACCAAACCCTGCTCCAAAGGTTGCGTCTAATGCATTGTAATAACTAGTATTAAACGCAAACATAAGCCCCGACGCACCTGCTGAAGCACCAGGTGTGATCAAATCTTCAGCGAGTTTTAGTGGAGTCAAACCAAGATCGGGAAGGTTAGGCAGCACAAAATGCTGTGCGCCCGCTGCCACCAATGTACCAATCGCGGTCAGCATATTAGTGATCGCCGGACCTATTGCCGCAATTGCAGATGCCGAATCGGGGGCGATCAGAAAATCATTGGCACTGGCCCAGACCGTGTAAAGTGCATTTGGATCGGCCACGCCACCGACATTACCCAGATAAGCTCCGATCTCATCCTGGAGCCCCATGAATCCAAACGCACCGGTTGGATCGTTGCTATTGGCAATCAGTGGTGGCGTCACCCCGCCACCGCCTGTGGTTGCACCTCCACGCGCATAGCCGTCCAGCCCTACACCCAGCGATGCCGCCAGAGTTTCAACCCATACCGGGCCATTTGAAAATCGCCCGTTCCAATACGGTGCTGGTGGCACTGTACCACCGGTATCTGCGAACAGATTGCCGTTATCAGAAAGGCTGTCACCGAAAGAGATGACTTGAGTAATAGACGCGGCTGATGCAGCTATCGTGAAAAATAGCGTAACGAAGACCAGCCCGACTTTCATCGTCAGTTTCTTCATATTATTCCCCTAATGAATGCTTTTTATAGTCGTACAACCATACCCTAACCCCGACACTGCAAGCCCTCAAGTTGACATAACATATGAAAAATCAAGCAAAAATAATCCCGGTTAATTGTCTTTGTTAGGTTGAAACTGCAAGCTGATGATAGACCGAACGAAAGTTGGCAAAGGAAATTGCATTTCCATGCCCCTCGGTAGCCTGAATTTACCCTATCAGCAGAGCGTACCGGGCGCTTCCCTGTACAGTTTGCGCAACCGGTTCCCTTTTGTATTCTGACTGATCATTCTCTATACATCGCACTTACATGCGAAGACCCCCTGCCTTCAGTGCCTGCGTGAGCCGTGTGATGCTCCCTCCTGCTATATTGCCACGATGGTGAATCACGATGTCATTATTCTGGGTGGCGGTGCTGCGGGGCTAATGTGTGCGCTGGCTGCGGGGGGCCGTAACCGCCGTGTCGTCGTACTTGAAGGCTCAAACAAGGTGGGCAAGAAAATACTGATGTCAGGTGGCGGCCACTGCAACTTCACCAACCTTTATTGCGAGCCATCAAACTACATTTCCGCGAACCGGAATTTCAGTATTTCCGCTCTGAGCCGGTATACACAGCAGGATTTCATTGCGTTGATCGAGAAGCATGGTATTGCCTATCATGAAAAATCCGCCGGGCAGCTATTTTGCGACCTGTCAGCAAACGAAATCCTGAATATGCTGTTGACTGAGTGCAGGCAGGCAGGCGTGCATATAAAGACGCATTGCAATATCACCTCGGTTACGAAAGAAGACCACTTTGCTGTTGTCAGTGGCGGAGAAAATTTGAGCTCCGGTTCTTTGGTAATTGCCACTGGCGGGCTATCGATTCCAAAAATGGGGGCATCCGACTTTGGTTACCGGCTGGCACACCAGTTCGGACTCGCAGTTCGTGATACCCGGGCCGGTCTTGTTCCTTTTACGTTTTCAGGTGCGATGAAAGAATTGACCAACCGGCTGTCCGGCGTCAGCCTGCACACTACGCTAAGTACTGCCGGGGTAGTCTTCACGGACAGTATTCTGTTCACACACCGGGGTCTAAGTGGCCCGGCGGCTCTCCAGCTCTCAAACTACTGGATGCCGGGCGATGAAATTTACCTGAATCTGCTGCCCGATCACGATGCAATGTCATTGTTGCTTCAGGCGAAAACGACTCAACCAAAATCCCTGTTGCGCACTGTATTGTCTGCGGTCTTACCACGAGCGCTGGTACTGGAATTTGAGCAGTTGTACTGGCAAAAGTCAGCGGAAAAACCACTGGCCGAGTTACCCGATGATGTACTACTTCATGTAGCAAAATATCTGCATCAATGGATACTGCGGCCCGCCGCTACCGAAGGCTACCGTACCGCAGAGGTAACACTTGGGGGCATCGATACCGATGAATTATCGTCAAAAACGATGGAGTGCAAGCGAGTTCCGGGACTGTATTGCATCGGTGAGGTTGTCGATGTGACTGGCCACCTTGGCGGGTTCAACTTCCAATGGGCCTGGGCATCTGCCCAGGCTGCAGGTCAAGTCGTATAGCGACGCATCAATAGAACATAACCGCTGTCTACATACCTGCGTCGCAAGAATTTGCGAGACTGTGATAAAGCGCACGGTAGCCTGAACATATATAGTTAAGCCTTCGCGTATGACATTCTCGTGGAGCACATCAGCATGAAACTAATCGCATTGGCGGCTTTTATCGGCCTGGCCTCAACACATTCCTACGCCGATGAACTGTTTTCAGGAAAAATCGGGTACATTGACATGACCCCGACAGGCACCATTGCCGGAAATATCGGTTCCGTCGGCGTCCTCATCGACGTAGAGCGTGATTTGAACCTGGACAACAGTCAGGATGTGACAGCTGAGGTCGCACTGCAGCTTGGTAGTTTCAGATTGGGGGCTGGCTATTTACCGATTGGTTTTTCGGGCACCGGGACCATTACTGTCGATGGCAGCTTCAATGGGCAGCCAATCACTGCTGATGACAGCGTCACAACCTCACTGACAGCAGATTTGATCGATTTATCGCTCACCTATTTTTTCATCAATATGGATGACCTGCCCTCGCGTTTTCAGCTTGGTATCGAAATTTCCGGAAAAATCATCGATGCGGACACTACGCTGACCAACAATACGACCCCGTATACAGAGGCAACTTCCGAATCTGCTGTTATCCCGACAATCGGTGCACGCCTTCGCTTTGGTTTGGCTGATCTTGTCAGTTTCAGTGCCCGCGTTGGCTATCTTGATATTTCCGATAACAGCTTTCTGGACGTTGATGTCCAGATCGAATTCTCCCCTGTACCAACACTTGGTATCTATGGCGGGTACCGCCTTTTGGAACTGAATATAGACGAAAGCGATATCTTGATGGACACGGAGTTCTCCGGCCCCTATGCGGGTGTATTTGTCCGCTTCTGACCCTTGATCAGGAGCCCGGCAAAGAGCAATAGGCCAATCTTTCGCGGAGAACTCACAGCCCATGTCCTGGCATTAATCTGACGCAAAGTATTTTTCGGCGCCAGCTGTATACATGCTGCCCCTAGTCGAACAATTTCACTATACATTGAACGCGTCGGCCATTCTGTTTTGCTCCTCGCGACCGATCTTCAGGGCTGTTGCCACGGTTCGCCACTCCCCTACAGCTGCCATGACCTTGTCCCGAATATTCTTTGCTTGAGCCGGCTTAAGGCGAAAGAAATCGATGATCTCCATCGTCAAAGCGTAATCCAGACGATTGTCATTTTCAGTGATAAACAGATGTAGCCCCGCTGCTGGTGTGACAGGATTGATGTCATAAGCGGGCGATAGCTTCCAACCACACTGCTGGTAGATAAAACCGTGATTGCGCAAGTGGTCATCGGTATTTGATACGGCTATGTTAAAAACAATACGGCGCCACAATTGTGCCAGGTCTTCTTCAGTATCACTCCCTTCGTTTACAAGAAATTCAGCTAACTCAAGATAGCTTGCGCCATCATCTCCATCGTAGTGCCCCAATCGAGTCATGGCGGACGAGAAGTGCAGGCGGCTCTGTGGTGTACGATCAAAACGTTGCGTAATAAACGTGTGGTATGGACCCTTGAATGTCTCGATCCGACATTGAGACATGGAGATTCCGGCGCTCAGAGCGAGCCGATGTACAACATACTCCCACGCAGCCACATCGTATTCGTCATGCCGACTGGGAAATTTTGCGATCCACAACACGTTGTTATCGTCTATGACACAGGATTTCGGACGGGCGCCTCCTAGTGAGGCGCCTGGAGCAATCAGCATGTAAAGCCATCTCAGATATTCTGGATCACTGGGGTCACTTTTTTCTTCCACTTGGGATGTTGCGTACTCGAGTTCTCTTAGTCGAGCAATTGGCGGCGCGGCCAGCTTATCGTTGTCGTCAAGAAATGGTCCATCCATCGCCCGCTTAAAACGGAGCGCTCCCATCCGATAGCGATCATGAACACCTAATAAATAGTCAATCTCACTCAGGACACGTGCATGGCGATTTTCCTGATGTGCTTGCACAGCGTCTCGGCGTTTCATCAACAAGCGCCCCCATCGATCCGGACAGGAGTCCAGAAACGAACGGAAGTTCTTTGCGTTCTCTGCATGCTGTTCTCCAGGGTATAACTGAAGATCGGGGTCTACCGGTTGCACAAACCTGGAGTCGAGCCACGTTTTTGTATAAGCGAAACTGAAGTGTTCCTTGCCCTTGATTGTTGTCGAACGAAGCGTGCCCACAATCGCGGGTTCATCGAACTGCTCCCAGTCAGCAAATACAAAGACTTCATCGGTCATTTCGCTTTCCCAAAAGCTTGATGTCTTGCAGCTTGCGTCCTAATTCATCATCGCTGGCAACCTTCACGATGTCGTCGGCCAACCCCAAAACACCCAAGACGGCTATATAGTGGCCAATAGAAACACTGGCATCCCCGCGTTCGATACGCCGAACTGTCAGTCGGCTCAGGCCTGTCCGCTCGGAAATAAGCGTTTGTGTGAAGCCACGACGCTTGATGGCGATCCGAATATTCTCACCCAGCCGGGTGAGCCTTTTCCGGTTCTTGGGAAAAACCACCGCAGTTCGTCTCTGTAAGTCACTCTTGGTGGACACTATAGCTACCATATTTTCTATAAATGGTAATTATAGTGCTCTTTATATGTCATGTAAAGCTAGTGAGCACTATAGCTATCTTTTAGCTTGATTTTGATACATATAGTAACCATCCTAATCGATCATACAGCCATTATGCGCACGGGAGAGTTTGAACTCCAGCTCCGCCAGATAGCGCTCAAGGATTTCGTCCACTGGTGATGATCACGTTCCGTCAAGGTAGCGTAACAGCACCAATCGATGGCGGGAGATGAACTGTTTATTGTCCTGCGTAGCTGCCCGGTTCGGCTCTTCGATGCAGTGGTTTTCTGGCGTCTTCACGATACAGCTATTCTTATGGTTGGATCCACCATAACGCCAGGCATATATGTGCACACTTCACACAGGTACACCGGTTAGCGAGCCAGTTCACACAAAACCCGCGCATGCTTTTTGCAAGCGTCGAGTTCTCTATGGCTAACCTCTACGTTTCAAGGCCTTATGCAAATCAATTTTAGCCAATGCTGATAACCAGATCATCCCTGAATTCGGAACGGCGATTCTCCCCGGGATATCCGCCAGGATTACAAACAATCCGGGTATCAAATAGCTCATAATCACAGGGCACGTGGGTGTGTCCGTGAATCCACAGTTCGGGCCGATGTCTCTTGATAACGTCTTCCAGACTGCTTGCAAATGCCGGGTTCAAGGGGTCGTTCGCGTATCGTTTTGCTACGGAGGTTGAGGCGGGCAGGTGATGTGTCACGACGACCGTCGGTCCTTCGAATTTCCTTTCCAGCTCACCTACCAGCCATGTCTTGCTCGCTTCATGGAGTTCAACGGAGTCCTCCGGCATAAATCGTCGCCCACCCTTGTGGATCAAGGTGAAGTCTTCCATCGACCGCTTTGCACGTTGCCGAGCGAACCAGGCCTCCCCGGCACCGTACAGATTAAAGTCGGTCCAGAGTGTACTCCCCACAAACCGAATGCCATGAAGCTCAAGCTTGTCGTTGTTCAGGACGTGGATGCTGGCCGGCGCGGTTGCCTTCAGTTCGTCGGTCAATCCAATGTCGTGACCATAGTACTCATGGTTTCCCGGCACATAAATTACCGGGGCTTTCGGGAACCGATGAGCCGCCCATTCGATACCACCCAACCCAACGCCAATGTCGCCGGCAAGAATCACAATATCAGCGTCGGTTTCAGGCAATGAAAAGTCGGCGAACTCGGTATGCAAGTCGCTAAGAATGTGAAGCTTCATCTTCGACCATCCGTCCCCAAATGAGTCACCTTGACACCAGTATCAAGTGCTAATGCCAATCACTCCGTTCACCCCGGTTCCGGGCCGCTAACATTGGCGTGTACAATTCGTGGAGCACGACCGCCAGGTTTCCTGAGATGATATGGTTTCTGCCCGTACAGGGTTGATATCCGTCAGCTCAGGGGCCGAGCTCGAATCCTTCCTCTTCACACCATTCCGCCAGCGCTTTGGTTTGCTGTTCGTCGCTGTAACGGTACCACTCCTCAAGCAGCGCCTGTCGCTCAAGAAAGTTCTTGAATCGCTGATAGGTACCCTTGCGACGAAACATGTCACGGACGTCATTGTACCGCTGCGGCAGATACTGCGAAATAAAGTTGAACACTAGTCGGTTCCCAAGATCGAGATACCGCTTGTCAGGTACGGGCAGATACTTGTCGCTGTCATCGATATCCTCGGGAACCTCTTCTGCATCGATCGCTCCTGGATCTCCAGAGATCCAATAAATCTTCCCTGTCATACGGCAAACGTATGCCTCGTTATCCAGAAAGTCCGATGACACCCATTCCATCGTATTTTCCAGTTCATCACGATTGATAATTGCCATAACCGAGAACTCTTGTTTTCCTAGCCTACTCTTCAGCAAGATAGCCAATTCTCTCACATGGC
Source organism: Gammaproteobacteria bacterium (assembly GCA_024277915.1). Classification (GTDB taxonomy): domain Bacteria; phylum Pseudomonadota; class Gammaproteobacteria; order Steroidobacterales; genus JAJRUG01. The sequence goes on along the minus strand of JAJRUG010000044.1, from coordinate 4,373 downwards.
TACCGGGCTTGTTGATTTGCAGTGCAAATCAACAGACAACCGCAGACACAGATACAATGGCGGAACCCAGTGAAAAGGCGAGATAACCAAAACAGGAGCAAACATGAAAATCCCGGCTATTGGCCGTAACGATCCATGCCCATGTGGTAGCGGGAGAAAATACAAGAAATGTTGCCTGATAGTCGAGAAACCTGGTGCAACCAGCAATGGAGCGGCAGGAGTTGTGTCAGCGGAACTGCGCCAGGCATTGGCAGCCAGGCAATTCGGCTCATTTGAAGAAGTTCAGACATTTGTCGCGCACCATGCACAAGAACGAAATCAGAAGCCACTCGACGAATTTCATGGTTTGTCACCAGAGCAGATGTACCACATGCTGCATTTACCGTTCACCTCTCCCGAACTGGTTCGCTTCCCCGAGGTGCTCAACACCCGCCCGACAGCACCGATACTGACTCTTTTTGAACTGCGGGTGGATGCCATCGGTGAGCAGGGCCTGAAACCAACCGCCAAAGGGAACCTGCCGCAGAAATTCTGCCGGAAGGCGGCCCTCGTTTACTGGGGTGAAGAGAACTACCGGGAGAACACACGGGTCGGCGGCATCAACCGGGAGGAGAATTTTTTTGACCTGCACGTTACCCGCACGGTGGCCGAACTAACAGGGCTGATCCGGAAATACAAGGGAAGGTTCATTCTCGGGCGTGATTGCCACAGGATGCTGGCCGGAGAAGGTATGGCTGCGATCTACCCACAGCTTCTAAGAACGTATATCGAACAGTTCAACTGGGGTTACCGGGATGGTTACCCTGAACTTCACTTCATTCAATCTGCGTTTCTTTTCACGCTCTACATGTTAATGCGTTACGGCGATACCTGGCAGCCCCATAAGTTTTATGAAGACTGTTTTCTGCGTGCCTTTCCGATGGTGCTGGATGAGATACCCGAGCATCCGTTCTTTAATCCGGAGGAAGAAGTACGCAATTGCTACACCTGGCGCACACTTGTTCATTTTGTCGGCTTTTTTGGTCTTGCTGATGTAGCGCCCGTTTCCGATGAGCGCTTTTGCCATGAGTATCGTGTGAAAGGTCTGCCGCTGTTGCACGAGGCCGCGCAGTTTAATATACCCGGGTAGTGCTCCCAGCAGGAAGCATACTGACAACATACGCACCACCGACACGCGGATTTTCAGTCGCGGGCCGGATCGCTTAAGGCTTTATTTATCAATAAGTTACCGGGGCGTCCGTTGCCCAGTTTGCACTACAATGCAGGACGATGCAGGACGATGCAGGACGATGCACAGCTGATTCACGCAAAACTCACGCACAGAACCGGGAGCCAACTGTTAGAAAAGTCAGAATCACTTTAGTGGAATGGTCTTCAGATGGAATTCCACGGCTCTGACGACTTCGGCCGACAGTGGTAGGTTTCGCTTTTCACGTTTCCAATGCTCATGAAATGTGGCAACTGTTTCCCGCGCGGTATCAAGGACGAGCTTTTCGGGCAACAGAGCGCGCGCAGCGAGATGAGCAAGCTCGTCCTCTGAGAATTCATCAAAGCGTTTCGTGCGACTATATTTCAGTCCCGCTTCTTCGTCCGGGATGTAAGGAATCGTCGAGACAAAATCGTAGGCAGGCGCGAGCACCGCAGTGCGTCGGTCAGGGTAGATCACCGACCAATTCTTCACATGCATATCAGCATTACCGATTAGCGTGTTAAAGGTGAGCCTCCGGATAAATTCCACGATATCAGCTTCATTGCCTTCGGCCGCGATAACGGCTGCAACATTCATGGAACTAGCCTTCTTGTATTTGTCAGCAGGATAAAGCCCAAAGATTTGTGCGAAGTCTTCAATATGCACGGCGCTGCCGTCCGCAAGCCGGTCAAAACGCTCGATCGCGAGCGCCTGCCCATTCAGCGCGGCAATACCTTCAGGAAGGTTGCCGATCGCACTAACATCAACAAGCTCGATCGCCGGAACATCCATGCCGATGAGGCGTGCGAGCGTCATCATCGAATATTCGTTTTCCGGGACGCCTTCAAATTCCCGCGATGGGAGTTTGACGATCCACGACCCGCCAATACCTTTGGCCGGTATGGTCAGCCCACCGGTACTTTCATTAACCGCCGAAAATTTGAGCTGGACGCCGGCGAGTGAAAAGCGCAACGCCTTCTCACGGCGATCATCATCATAACGATTAGCGGCTGCATCACCGGCATCGGGTGGCAAAGCTTCACCGTCCGCCGACCTGATCGTAATTGCGCCAGGAAGGTCGGCCCCTAGCGCCCACAAAAGAAAGAACTCACGCTCTGGATTAACGCCGACACCCTCGGCAAGATAGGTGCGCATGTAGCCTTCAGGCAGCAGGTTCGAAAAGAACGGCATAACCCTGGTCTGATAGGGTCGGAAGTTCGTAATGAGTGTGCCCAAATCGTCCTTGAAACCGAGCCCCAATACAGGCCGATTCTCGTCTGCGATATAGGCCTCATTAAAAGCAAAGAATGTACGGTCACCGGCAACACGCGTCAGAGTGCCAATCGGCTCGCCATAAAGTAGAACTTCGAGGATGGACACATCAGCCATGGTCACCCTCGTCGAGAGTGTAGGCGGATGTTACGGTTTCAACTGCCGGCAAGGTATGGACAATGGCGTTGCGCAAGTTTTGAAGCTCTGAGAGTGTCTTGCGGATTTCAGCCAGGCCCTTGGTGCTATCTTTGAATGCCTGCACAGTCCTGTTCGCATCGCGTACCGTATCGAGCTCTGGAAGAGCGATGTTGAAGCGCTGTAACTCGCGGACCTGCCGCTGAAGCTGCGCGATCTCCTTGATCTCCGAATGCTTGTGCATGGCAATGACGAGACTTTGCTGTAGCCGTTTGAGCTCTGTGACTACAGACTGTGCGACTGCCATTCTCTCTGCCGGCCGGCTGCTGCGGACGATTGATTGAACCGCCGGAACACTTTTGCGCGGCACAAGAATAACCTCTAAATCAAGCACACGGGCAATCTCGACCAAGCTCGAAAGGCGCAAATCAACCGCCCCATTCTCGATCTTGGAAATATGGCTCTGCGGCACCCCGGCCAGTTTGCTGAGCGCACGCTGGCTCAGACCCTTATTCTGACGGGCGGCCTTCAAAGTCTGCACTATATACTCGATCGCGTATGCCATAGCTCTCTAGAGTGATACATAATAATATATCGTTTATTTAAAGTAATATGCTTAAATATATCTTTAACAGGTAGTAAACTCAATAGATGATGTGTATTTATATATCATCTAACTACCATGATATGCAATAATAGCTCAAGCATACTGGCCAGCAAGGGATGCTGCATGAGATCACGGCGCTGGATCTGCTAACCACCCAAGAAGCGGGTGATCAGAATGGGCCAGAATATGCAACTGACCTGAAAACATTGGTGGCCAGGGGCGGAATCGAACCACCGACACGCGGATTTTCAGGGCGAGCAAAATCAATAGGTTACTGATTATTATGGATCTGGAGTGTTAAGAGAATATTAGGGATAATTGTGTTGATTCAACAGGTTAGATGAGTTTCGAGCAAGTAGATGCATTTGCGCACTGTACCTGTACTGCACTTGAATAACCGATGTTGAGCCAGAGGTAACCATGCTTATTCGGCTCCACTACGACCAGAAAATCCTCAAAACTCCGGTATAATGGTGGACATGACAAAGAGAACCGTGAAATCACTTGCCAAGACAGGCCGTCTCTCACGCACTAAAGCACGTGACGCTGCTCGAAAACTACGCTCAAGCGGAATTGCAAAAAAAAGTTCGCAGAAGGTCAAAAAAAGCACAACCGCAAGCGGCCGTGCAGCAATCCAGTTCCACGTTTCGAAATCAGCATCCTCCAAACCACGGCGAGCGTCCGTCGCGGCTCACCGCACATCGTAGTTATCCGGCAAGTCATCAGCTGCATTGGTGTCTGCTAAACGCCCCACCTTCTCCGATTCAGTCTTTGTCAACTGTCCATTTGACAAAGACTATTGGCCGCTATTCGAAGCCGCCATCTTCTGCATAATCGATTGCGGTTTCATACCTCGGTGTGCGTTAGAAGCACCCGATTCCGGTGAGGTGCGAATCAGGCGTATCCATAAGATTATTGAAAGCTGCCTATATTCGGTTCATGACATCTCTCGTGTTCAGCTCTCGCCGCAATACCCTCGATTCAATATGCCATTTGAGCTTGGCTTGGATCTCGGCTGCCGCACCTACGGGTCAGCACAATCAAAGCGAAAAAAGTGTCTTATTCTCGATACCGAGAGCTACCGATATCAAGAGTTTTTCTCGGACATCGCGGGCCAAGATATTCGTGCTCACGATGAGTCCCCTGACCGTATTATTACCATCATTAGGG